>CANGEG010000205.1 GCA_947452725.1 Comamonadaceae bacterium
CGCGGCCATGGTGCCGAACACCGGCATCTGTTCCATCGGCACGGTCCAAGCTTCTTTGTTGCGCTGCACCTGCTTGGCCACATCGCGCAGCGCATCTGAGGCGCCTTTACGATCGAATTTGTTGATGGCCACGAATTCGGCAAAGTCCAGCATGTCGATTTTTTCCAGCTGGCTGGCGGCGCCAAACTCGGGCGTCATCACGTACATGGGCACATCCACATGCGGCACGATGGCGGCGTCGCCCTGTCCGATGCCCGAGGTTTCCACCACGATCAGATCAAAGCCGGCCACTTTGCACGCGGCAATCACATCGGGCAAAGCAGCTGAAATTTCAGAACCAAAGTCGCGCGTGGCCAGCGAGCGCATGAACACGCGGGGACCTTGCGACCATGGGCTGATCGCGTTCATGCGAATGCGATCGCCCAGCAGGGCGCCGCCGCTCTTGCGTCGTGAGGGGTCGATGGAGATCACCGCCACGCGCAAGCTGTCGCCCTGGTCCAGTCGCAGGCGACGAATCAGCTCGTCGGTCAGGCTGGACTTGCCCGCACCGCCTGTGCCGGTGATGCCCAGCACGGGTACGTTCTTTTGCGCAGCTTGTTCGCGCACCGCGGCGAGCAGTTGGGCGTCGGCCTTGTCGTTTTCCAGCGCGGTGATGAGTTGCGCCAAGGCGCGCCAGTTCATTTCGCCATGGCCTTGAATTGCGGCCACTGCTTTGGGGGCGAAGGGGCTGATGTCTTGGTCGCAGCGCATGACCATCTCGCCGATCATGCCGGCCAAGCCCATTTTTTGACCGTCTTCAGGGCTGAAAATACGCACGCCTTTTTCGGATAATTCACGAATTTCGGACGGCACGATGACCCCGCCGCCGCCGCCAAACACCTTAATGTGCTCGCCGCCCCGCGCTTTGAGCAGGTCCACCATGTAGCTGAAGTATTCGTTATGTCCGCCTTGGTAGGAGCTGATGGCAATGCCTTGCGCGTCTTCTTGCAAGGCGGCGGTGACGACCTCGTCCACCGAGCGGTTGTGGCCCAAGTGAATCACCTCAGCGCCCATGCTCTGCAAGATGCGGCGCATGATATTGATGGCGGCGTCGTGCCCATCAAAAAGGCTGGCCGCGGTGACAAAGCGCACCTTGTTTGTAGGGCGGTATTCGGCCAGGGCTTTGAATTCGGCAGACAGATCGGTCATGGCTTGTCTCTTCTTTGAACGGGATAAACGAAATAAACAGGGATGACGTTAATTGACGTTAACGTAAACGTCAATCATAGCGGTGTGGCGCCATTTGTCGAGTCCGGCGCATGAAAAAAGCCGTGAAGTTTGCACTGCACGGCTTGGGGCTGAATGCCAGCTGACAACCAGTTGGCAGGGCCAAGGAGCTCAGTGGCCGCCGCCAAGGTAGGCTGCTTTCACGGCCGGGTCGGTTTTAAGCCGCTCAGCGTCGCCATGGACTGAGATGCGGCCGTTTTCCAGCACATAGCCGTAGTCGGCCACGTTCAGCGCGGCGGCCGCAAACTGCTCCACCAGCAGCATGGTCACGCCTTGCTCCTTAAGGCGGCTGATAATTTTGAAGACTTCTTCGACCAAGATCGGCGCCAAACCCATGGAGGGCTCGTCCAGCAGCACCACTTCGGGGTTGAGCATCACGGCGCGGGCCATGGCCAGCATTTGTTGCTCACCGCCCGACAGGGTGCCGGCCAGTTGGTTGCGTCGCTCTTTGAGGCGGGGGAACAGGTCCAGTGCTTTGTCCAAGTCACCGGCCACGTCGCCTTTGGGGCGGCTGCCCGTCAGGCGGGGGAAGGCGCCCAAGGTCAGGTTGTCGGTCACTGTCATGGTTGCAAACACGCGACGGCCTTCTGGCGAGTGGGCCAGGCCCAGTTTGGCAATGTGGTACGACTCCAGACCGTCGATGCGCTTGCCGTTCAAGTTGATTTCGCCCGATGTGGGCTTGATCATGCCGGAGATGGCGCGCATGGTCGTGGTCTTGCCGGCGCCGTTGGAGCCGATCAGGGTCACCACTTTGCCTTTGGGCACGTCGATGGTGATGCCATGCAGCACATGCACCTTGCCGTAGCCTGCTTCTAGATTTTTGATACTCAACATCTCAATACTCCAATCGGCCGTCAGGCGGCTGTTCCGCCGAGGTAGGCTTCGATCACCTTTTCGTCGGCTTGCACTTGTGCAGGCTGACCTTCGGCGATTTTTTGTCCAAAGTCGAGCACCGAGACAGTGTCGCAAATGCTCATCACCACATCCATGTGGTGTTCGATCAAGATCACGGTGATGCCGTGGTCGCGGATCTTGCGGATGATTTGCACCAGCTCCTTGATGTCGGGGGCGGTGAGGCCAGCGGCGGGTTCGTCCAAAAGCAAAAGCTGCGGGTCGAGCGCCAAGGCGCGGGCAATCTCCAAAAGACGCTGTTTGCCATAAGGCAGGTTGCGCGCTTCTTCGTTGGCCAGTTCGGCCAGACCCACAAAACGCAGCAGGCCCAGCGCTCGCTCTGTGGCGGCGTGGTCTTCTCGGTTATAGCGGGCCGTGTGCAGCGCCACATCAACAAAGTTGCTCTTAAACGTGTGGTGCAAGCCGACCTGTACGTTTTGCAAGGCGGTCATCTCGCCAAACAGTTGCACGTTCTGGAACGTTCGCGCAATGCCCGACAAAGCGATGTCAGACGAAGTGCGCCCAACCACCGAGCGGCCATCAAACTCGATAGCGCCGGCTGTGGGCACGTAAATGCCGGTCAACACGTTCATCATCGTGCTCTTGCCGGAGCCGTTGGGCCCGATCAGGCCGTGAATGGTGCCGCGCTTGATCTTCAAGTCCACTTGATTGATGGCTTTGAGGCCACCAAACTGCATCAACACCTGGTTGGCGACCAAGATGTCGTCTCGGTCGCTTTTGGCCGTCTGCATCAAGGCGTCTTGCGCCGGATTTTCTTGTTGCAAAGACACGTCCGTGTCGGCGTTGTGGCCGCGGCCCAGCAGCAAGCGGGCAAAGCCCACGATGCCGTCTTGCAGGTAGTACACAACAAACAGAATCATCAAGCCGAAGACCGATAAACGCCAGTCGGTGATGTTGTCCAGCCAAAACGAGAACGCGGCCAAGGCTGCGGTGCCGACCACCGGCACAAACATGGTTTGCAGCGTGGTACGGCGTGTGGCGATGCCCAGGGCCGCGCCAATGAAGATCAGGGCGGCTAAGCCACTGGCCACCATTCGGAAAGCGTCCAGATCGTCCAGTAACTTGGGCAGCAAGACAATGATGGTTGCACCCAACATCGCACCCAGACGAGTTTTGCGCCCGCCCATGATGATGGCCAACAAGAACATCACGGTCAGCTCGTTGTTGTAGGTGTTTGGTGAGATGTACTGTTCTGAATACGCATACAAGCCGCCGGCCAGTCCGGCAAAACCGGCGCTGATCACAAAGGCATAGACCTTATAGCGGTAGACCGATACGCCCATGCAGTCAGACGCTACAGGGCTGCCGCGCAAAGCTTCAAATGCGCGGCCCAGTTGCGAGCGCAAAACCCGATGCACGACCAACAGCGACAGTGCCAGCATCACGCACACCACCCAGTAAAACGACTCTTCGTTGAACTTGTAGCCGGCCACGGTGGGCTTGGGAATTTTCAAACCCATGGGGCCTTCGGTCAGGAAGGTCATTTCATTGATCAAGATCTGGATAATGGTGCCAAACGCCAAGGTCACCATGGCCAAATAAGGGCCCGACACGCGCAGCGCAGGCAGCGCCAAAATGGCACCGAACACGGCGGTGACGGCGATACAGGCGGGCAAGATGACCCAGAACGGCGCACCAACTTTCAAGAACAGTACGCCGGCGGTATAAGCGCCAATGCCAAACAGGCCGGCATGGCCCAACGACACTTGGCCGGTGTAGCCGACCACGATATCCAAGCCGAACAGCAAGATCGCATAGATCATGATGGTTTCGACCAAGTGGATGTAGTAGGGGTTGTGCGTGAAGACAGGCACCAAGCACAAGGCAATGAAGCCGAGCACGGAAGCTAAGAAATATTTACGATTCATGTTCAAACTTTCTTGATCGCAGATTTGCCGAACAAGCCAGCAGGCTTGACCGCCAAAACGAACAACAAAAGGACCAAGCCGGGCACGTCTTTGTAGCCGGTGGAAAGGTAGAAGCCGGTCGTGGTCTCGGCAATGCCTAAAATAATGCCGCCCACAATGATGCCCATACCGCTGGTCAGGCCGCCAATGATCGCGACCGCAAAGGCCTTGAGTCCCAGCACAGAGCCCATGGTGGCCCCCGTCAGGGTCAATGGTGCAATCAGCACGCCCGCAAAGGCGGCCGACATCGAGGACAGCGCATACGAAAACGTGATCACCAAGCCGGTATTGATACCCATCAGTTTGGCGGCATCGCGATCATTGAAGGTGGCCACCACGGCCTTGCCGTAGATGGTTTTGCGGTTGAAAAACTCAACCGCGAGCATCATCACCAAAGCGCCACCAATGACCAGCAGTTCCATGGGCAGAACGTTGGCACCAAAAACTTTCAAAGGTGCTTCGGGAAGAGGAGATGGGAACTTCAAATCATCTCGGCCCCAAATGTTCTCGGCCACGTTTTTGAAGATGATGCCCAAGGCGATGGTGGACATGATCCAGCCAAATTCGCTTTTGATTTTGATGGCCGGGCGGACACCGATGCGTTCGACAAAGGCGCCTTGCACCATGCCAAATAAGCCCACCACGGGCAGGGCCAGCCAATAGTTCACGCCCATGTGGTCGACCAAGGTCAAGCCAACCAAGGCGCCCAACATCAAGGCATCGCCTTGACCGAAGTTCAAGGTGTCAGAGGTGGCAAACGTCAGCTGGTAGCCGAAAGCAATGACCGCGTAGATCATGCCCAGCGCGATACCGCTGTAGACAAGTTGTAGCAAGATTTCCATAGGGGACTCGACAGAATAAGAAAGGAAAACTCAAACGAGAAAATACAAACCGAAAATGAAAAAATGCACCGTATCCGCTTATCGCAGATACGGCGCACTGTTGCGCGGCCAATTACTTCTTGGCAGGCTGCTTGTCGCCGGTTGCTGCTTTCTTAACCGCTTTGGTGCGGATGTCTGCACCTTTCACGCGGTCTTCTTCGTAGGCGTAAACCACTTTGCTGCCTTTGACTTCACCGAAAATCGGGATGTTGGCGGTGATGGCTTCGTGGTCATCATGGGTGAAAGGCTTGTCATAGGTGGTGACCACGCCTTCCACTTTGGTTTGCAGGTTTTCCACGGCTTCGCGCACTTTGGTGCCGTCGGTGCTGCCGGCTTGC
>CANGEG010000206.1 GCA_947452725.1 Comamonadaceae bacterium
AGCTTTCCATCATCACCGCGTCATGGTCGAGCCAGCCGTTTTGCGCGGCCGCGTTGAGCATGGCGTATTCGCCAGAAACTTGATAGGCAAAGGTCGGAACCGGGAAGGTGTCTTTGACGCGACGCACGATGTCCAGATAGGGCATGCCGGGTTTGACCATCACCATGTCTGCGCCTTCGGCAATGTCCATGGCCACTTCGCGCAGGGCTTCGTTGCTGTTGCCGGGGTCCATTTGGTAGACCTTTTTGTTGCTCTTTCCCAAGTTGGCAGCCGAGCCCACGGCGTCGCGAAATGGGCCGTAAAACGCGCTGGCGTATTTGGCGCTGTAGGCCATGATTCGGGTGTGAATGTGGCCATGTGCTTCTAAGGCTTGGCGAATCGCGCCAATACGCCCATCCATCATGTCGCTGGGAGCGACCATATCGACACCTGCGGCCGCTTGAACCAAAGCTTGCTGGACCAGCACTTCAACGGTGGGCTCGTTCATGATGTAGCCGCTGTCGTCCAACAAGCCATCTTGGCCGTGGTTGGTGAAGGGGTCAAGCGCCACGTCGGTCATGATGCCCAGTTCAGGAAAGCGCGTTTTCAATTCCCGCACCACGGTGGGCACCAGTCCTTCGGGGTTCTTTGCCTCGCTGCCAGTAGCGTCTTTGAGCGACGCACTGATCACCGGGAACAAGGCCATGACAGGGATGCCCAGTTTCACGCAGTCTTCGGCCACGGGCAGCAGCAAGTCCAAACTCAGGCGCTCTACGCCGGGCATGGAGGCCACGGCCTGTCGCTGGTTTTGTCCTTCCAGCACAAACACCGGGTAGATCAAATCGTGTGCAGTGACCTGATGCTCACGCACCAAGTTGCGCGTGAACTCGTCGCGACGCAGTCGCCTTGGGCGGCCCATGGGAAAAGGAGCGTGTATCAGTGTGTTCATGTCCAAAATTGTGCCTTAAATTGCAGCGCATCCCTGAACCGCATTAGGCCTGTATCAAACCAAGCTGTTGAGCGTATTGTTATTTTTATTGAAAATAAATAACAAATTTATTGAAAACACGGTTGTTATTTGATAAATTCGATATGGGTGATTTTGAATCGCTCCCCGCTTTACCTCCCTGAGCGGGGCCTTAATGTGAATAACAACAAGGCTTGTAGCCCTCGACCACGGTCGGGGGTTTTTTTTGCCTGATGCGCCCCTGCCGGATCTGGCCCCCGGCGGCGGGGGAATACACTCTGGCCATGCTCTGGATTAAAGCTTTTCACATCGTCATGGTGGCCAGTTGGTTTGCTGGCTTGTTTTACCTGCCCCGCATTTTCGTCAATTTGGCCATGGTCTCGCCCGAGTCGGTGGCTGAGTTTGAGCGCTTGCTGCTGATGGCTCGCAAACTGCTGCGTTTCACCACCTTGCTGGCGGTGCCTGCCTTGGGCTTGGGGATGGTGCTGTGGTTGTACTACGGTATCGGCTTGGCGTCCGGCAACGGCTGGATGCATGCCAAGTTGACGTTGGTGGCCTTGGTGATTGCT
Source organism: Comamonadaceae bacterium (assembly GCA_947452725.1). Classification (GTDB taxonomy): domain Bacteria; phylum Pseudomonadota; class Gammaproteobacteria; order Burkholderiales; family Burkholderiaceae_C; genus Limnohabitans_A. The sequence continues at coordinate 1,516 of CANGEG010000206.1, forward strand.
TACCACTGGTACTGCGCAAAGTTGCTGCGCCAATTTGCGGCGCAACAAAACAACCGCAGTCATGTTTGGTACCGTTGGTTTAACGAGGCACCAGTGATTTTGTTGTTGGCCATTGTGGTGCTGGTGGTGGTCAAACCTTTTTGACAGCGCCTTGATGCAAAAGACCTCTGCTTGGCCGTTGACTTGGGTCTACGTCTGCCTGATTGTCTATGCCAGCCTGTACCCGTTTGATGGCTGGCGCCTCCAAGGCATTGCACCTTGGGGGTTCATGTGGGCGCCTTGGCCGCGTTACTGGACCGTGTTTGATGTGATCTCCAATGTGCTGGGTTACGCCCCCTTTGGATTCTTTTTGACGCTGGCATTTCGCCGCACTTGGCCGCACCTGCCGGCCTTGATCCTCACCTCCTTTTTGGCTGCAGCGCTGTCTTGGGCGCTGGAGTCGCTGCAATTTTTCTTGCCCGCGCGCGTCCCTTCAAACGTGGACTGGTTGCTTAACGTGGCTGGCGCTTGGCTGGGCGGGGCCACGGCGGCCTTGTTGACTTGGGTGGGCGCACTGGCTCGCTGGAGCCGTTTCAGGGCCAAGTGGTTCATTGGCAATGCACGCGGTGGGTTGGTTTTGCTGGCGCTGTGGCCGGTGGGCCTTTTGTTTCCGGCGCCGGTGGCGTTCGGTTTGGGCCAGGTCTATGAGCGGCTGGAAGAAGCCGTGGCTGAATGGTTGCAGGGGACTCCTTGGCTGGAATGGCTGCCCATGCGCGAGGTGGAGTTGCAGCCCATGCTGCAAGGCGCCGAAGTGCTTTGCGTGATGCTGGGTTTGCTTTTGCCTTGTTTACTCGCCTTCAGCCTGGTGCGAACCTTTCAGCAGCGCGTATTGGCCATGCTGGTGTTGTTAGTGACGGGGCTTTTGGCAAGTGCCTTGTCTGCCACACTCACCTATGGTCCGGTCCACGCCTGGGACTGGACTAGCACCGAAGTGCGCGCCGGGCTGGTGGCCTCGCTTTTTGCTGCAGCCTTGTCCTCCTTGCTCAGTCGCCGTGCTTGTTTGGTCACTGCGCTGGCCTGTTTGGTGTGGCAACTGGCGCTGTTGAACAATGCCGCTACCGATGCCTATTTTTCGCTGACCCTGCAAACTTGGGAGCAGGGCCGCTTTATTCGATTTCACGGTTTGATCCAATGGATAGGCTGGCTCTGGCCCTACGCTTACATGGCGTATTTGATGCAGCGCTTGTCTGCCGCTGGGCGCCTCGATGACTAGCCTAGCGACTTCCTTTTTTAAAGTTCACGCATGACTCAGCCCACTGCTCCTTACTACCAGCGCCACATTTTTTTCTGCTTGAACGAGCGCAAAAATGGCGAAGACGCCTGTGCCAACCACCAGGCGCAAGCCGGGTTTGACTTCTGTAAAAACCGCATTAAAGCGATGGGCCTGTCAGGCCCGGGCCATGTACGCGTGAACAAGGCGGGCTGTTTGGATCGCTGCGCCGGTGGCCCGGTGGCGGTGGTCTACCCAGAGGGCGTTTGGTACACCTATGTCGACCAACATGACATTGATGAAATTGTCGACAGCCACTTGAAAGAAGGTCGCGTGGTCGATCGTCTGGTCACGCCCGCGCATTTGGGGCGCTGATGAACTCGGGAACACAAAAATTGACTCTGGTTGGCGAGGCAGGGCGGATTGAAGCTTTGTTGGACGCACCCGATGTCGCTGCAGATCCGCGCCCAGGGGGCTTACGCGGCACGGTGGTGATTGCCCATCCGCACCCCTTGTTTGGCGGCACCATGCAAAACAAAGTGGTTCAAACCTTGGCCCGCGCCTTTGTTCAATGTGGTTGGCGTGCTGTGCGCTTTAATTTTCGCGGCGTGGGCGCGAGTTCTGGTGTCTATGACGAAGGCCGCGGTGAGCTGACCGATATGCTGGCTGTGGTGGCGCAAACGGCACCTTCAGACCAGCCGCTTGCACTGGCCGGTTTTTCTTTTGGGGCTTTTGTCACCAGCCATGCCTTGGCGCAGACCTGGGCGGAACGGCCGGCTGAAAAAGTGGTTTTGGTTGGCACGGCTGCGTCGCGCTTTGAGGTGGCGCCCTTGCCACAGCAGGCGCATGAAGCCACTTTGGTGCTGCACGGCGAGCAAGATGACACTGTGCCTTTGCACAGTGTGATGGATTGGGCCAGGCCCCAAGCCTTACCTGTCACGGTTATTCCCGGGGTGGAGCACTTCTTTCACGGACAATTGCCCCTGTTGAAGTCTTTGGTTATGCGACATTTGCGCGCTTGAATCCATTCGGTTTGCATCTCTTTGTGAAGCACATGATTAAAACCAGATTGAAACCTTGGTGGCTTAAACCATTGTTGGTCAAATCATTGTGGGCAATGGCCTGGCTGGCCTGTGCCAGCGCCTTTGCGCAAATGCCCCAACCCCCCGAGGTGGCTGCGCGCGCTTATATCGTGGTGGACATCACGGCCAACCAAATCTTGGCCGCTAAGGACGTCGACATGGCGGTCGAGCCCGCTTCGCTGACCAAGTTGATGTCCGCCTATTTGGTGTTCGATGCCCTGAAAACCCGCAAAATTGATTTGAAACAAACCTTCCCGGTCAGCGAGCGGGCCTGGAAGATGCCTGGCTCGCGCATGTTCATTGATCCCAAGATGAACGTGCCGGTCGAAGACTTGCTCAAAGGCATGATCGTGCAGTCGGGCAACGATGCGACCATGGCGCTCGCCGAGGGCGTTGGCGGCACAGGGGCGCATTTTGTAGAAATGATGAATGCGCAGGCCAAGATCCTGGGCATGAAGGCGACCAATTACAAAAACCCCGATGGACTGACCGAGGCCGGCCACACCACGACCGCCCGTGATCTGAGTCTATTGGCGTCGCGTTTAATGCGCGACTTTCCGGAGTATGTGGGCTACTACGCGCTCAAAAAATACCGTTATGCCGGCACGCCTGGGGCCAACGACAGCAATCGCAATCTATTGTTGTTTCGCGACCCAACGGTGGACGGCTTGAAAACCGGCCACACCGACGCTGCTGGGTACTGTTTGGTGGCCACGGCCAAACGGGACTTTCCTAACGTCGGCTCACGTCGCTTGTTGACCGTGGTATTGGGCGCCGTCAGCGAAACCGCACGTGCCAACGAATCGCAAAAATTGCTCAACTGGGGCTATACGGCGTTTGAGGCGGTGAAATTGTTTGAGGCCGGTCAGGCCGTGGTTAGCCCGGGCGTTTGGAAAGGCCAGAGCGCCAACCTCAAGCTCGGTCAACCCAGCGCCATTGTGGTGGCCGTGCCTACCGGCAGTGCGGCCCAGTTGAAAACCCAAGTTGTGCGTCCAGAGCCCTTGGTTGCGCCATTTGCCAAAGGCCAGGTGGTGGGTTCGCTCAAAGTGACCCGTGCCGATCAGCCCTTGGTGGAGGTGCCTTTGATGGCGCTCGAGGCGGTTGAGCAATCAGGCGTGGTGGGCCGAGCCTGGGATGCGCTGCGCCTGTGGATCAAGTAATGGCAAAGTGTGCCGGGCTGTTTTCCTCTGAAAACCCGCCAAACAGGGGTTTGAAACTCCAAATTTTCTTGCCAGTTTGCCCCTTGGGGTGAACCGGTATATACTGGAGAGCTTTTCCGCAATTGGAGCGGGGAAGATTCTTTTATCTAATCCAAACGTTTAGGGACGTTTTAAACAATGCCAACCATCAATCAATTGGTGCGTCAGGGGCGCGAGGTCGAAACGACCAAGTCAAAAAGCCCCGCGATGCAAAACTCGCCGCAACGCCGCGGCGTTTGC
>CANGEG010000207.1 GCA_947452725.1 Comamonadaceae bacterium
GGTCTGATTCCATTCTTTAAGCGGGCATTCAGCGATGGTTTTTGGCAACGGATTGCGCGACTTTTGAGTGCATTTGCTGACCCAGTTTTTGCGGAATCCCCAAGGCCAGGCTGGCTGGGCTGGTAAAAAGTGCGGCTCGTAAAAATTCGTGCCGACCGGCAGGCGTTGCCACGGTGTTTGCCGCAGCAAAGTGAATGCGCTGCCATTCCCGTTTCAATGACTCACCCAAAGCAGGCCCGAAATGGGGCAGGCAGCTGGCCAGAATATCGGCCTCTTGCAGCAAGATGGCCATGCATTCAACCTGCCGTAAATCAAATTTTTTTTGGCCACGCCATTTCTGATGAAGTGGTGGCGCTTGCAAAGGGTCGGTGAACAAAATCAGCTCGGCGACAAGCTCTTGGTTTGATGCTTGCACACCGCACTCAGTCATCAGGGGGCGCAACTGCGCCACTGTTGTCAATTCAATATCTTGCGCAAAGCGATTGACCTGACCCGGATGGCGAAAGTCGTGGCCTAGCATGGCCAGCATGCCCAGCCACTCGAACTGCGACGGGCTTTTTAGGGGCTTGGGGTCAAGGGCGCGGGAGTGCAGCAGTAACGTAGTCAGCGCCACCAAGGTGTCGGCTGTGTGCAAGCGGTTGTGATAGGGTGGCTCTTGGTTTTTTAGGGCCAGCTCGTGGCCTTCTTGCTCCATTTGCACGCTCAATGATTGAAGGCAGCGGTGAATAGCTTGAATTGGAGCGAGGCCGGATTGGTTTTGCATTCCCAATTGATCCAAACAGGCTTGTACGACCTTGGGCATACCTGGCCAGTCCTCGCGCCACGCGTGGCGAAGGTTGGCAAAAGTAAGCTCAAGCTCGTTCAGGGTCATGAGGCTTGTCGAAGGGCGTTGTGCATATACAGTTGCAATAGCAAGGCCTCAAATACCGGCGTCAAAATCGAGGACTCTTTTTGTAGCATTTGTCGCAGGCCCAGCGCGGTGATCTCTAGGCACACCACGTCACCATCGGCTAAAGCAGTGGCGCTTCGCACGCCACCGGCGAGCACCGCTTGTTCACCAAAGGACTCGCCCTGATGCAGTCGGGCAAACGGCTTGAGGCTGACGGCATCGAGCAAGGAGACAAAGCCCTCCTTCAAAATGTACAACTTGTCCGCAGATTCGCCTGCTTTAAAAAGGTAAGTGCCTGCTTTGAATTGGACTTCGTTGAAACCGCTCATTTCAAAGCCTCAGGCACGTTATTCAGGCCCAAGGTGCGCATCACTGCGCCTCGGCAGATGCCCCGGATACCGGCATTCATCTTGGGGATCTCACGATCGATTTTGTCCAGCCGCAAGATGCGGGTCGTGACTACGGTTTTGGCCATCACGGTCATGCTGTAGGGCAGGTGCGCCAGTCCTTCGGCCAAACCCAGCACGCTGCCGGGGCCGAGTGTAAATCGTTTGGCGCCGTTGTCCGCATCCAGCTCGCCTGAAATGATGATGTGTGCGTTGACGACAATCTCACCCTTGTGCGTCAGCATTTCCCCGATTTTAAAAACACCGTCGTTCAAGAGGCGCGAGGCCCACAGGCTGAAGAAAAGTCTTTCCTGGCTAGAAAACTGGTTCTGGCTGAAGGTGGCCATGGCCGCAGGCGATCGTGGATCCAGGACGCCAAGTAGTTTCAGTCGCCCCATGTCAATGGAGAAATCAATGGGGGTGTGTGTTGACATTTTTTATATTTATAGAAATTTCAAACTTTTATTTTACGTTTTATACATCAAAAATAAAAAATATGAAATATTTGATATATAGACGTTTGATGGAAAAAGACATCATGCAAGTTGAATAATTTTTATAAAGCAACCCAAAATGGACGCCTGCTTTGCCTTCGTCTTTGCAGGCAGATTGGGTCCTGGCATTTGGTCATCGCGCCTTGCTGAAAATGTGGCGGCGCGGATTGAGGCTGAGGCCGATCCCGATGACATTTTGATTTTGCATGAAACCTATGCCCATATGGCTGACGCTGTGGGTGTAGAGCACCAGCTCCCGGTGATTTTTATGGGCATTTCACGTCCGATCCAAACCTATGCCATCTTGGGTAGCAGCGATACCGCGGCGTCGCCCGTGCAGATTCAGATCAGCACTGCAGCCGGAGCTAACGTAGACAGCCAAGCGGTGGATGTGACGGATGACATGCGCCAGCAGATCTTCACAGAACTTCGAACCCTCCTGAAGCGCTTTGAAAAGAGCCCTGTTCAGCCTTAAAAAGACGCTGGCCTGGCACTTTAATGCGCCAGGCCAAAGGCGCGAGTGGCATTTACACTATGAGCCTGTGATTAAAGATCCCATGACCTCCTCTTCTCTTCCTTCATCCCGCAACTCGTGGCTGATTCTGGCCGCATTGTGGGCGTTGCTCTTGATCTTGGCACTCGTGCGTCCCTTGGCCGTGCCCGATGAAGGGCGTTACGCCGAGGTCGGCCGCTGGATGCTGCAGTCTGGCGACTGGCTGGCACCGCGCCTGAATGGTATTCCGTTCTTCCACAAACCGCCTTTGCTGCACTGGTTGCAGGCGTCGAGCATGGCGGTGTTGGGTCAGCATGTGTGGGCCGCGCGCCTGGTGCCGGCTTTGAACGCGGGCCTGATGATGGCGGCGCTGTATGTTAGCGCCCGTCAGTTGGCGGGCGAGGGCGTTGCCCGCCGAGCCATGATCATGCTCGGCACCAGTTTGACGTTTTTGGCAGGCGGCCAGTATGTGAACCATGACATGCTGGTAGCCACCTGGATCGGCATAGCGATTTGGTTGTTCGGTCTGTCTTTTCTGCATGGTGAGCGACCGCACGCTGGGTTAGCTCGCTGGGGTTTTGTCGCATGTGCTTTGGGCGTCCTCTCTAAAGGCTTGATCGGTTTGGCCTTGCCCGGACTGGTGATTTTGGTGTGGCTGATCTGGTCGGGTCAGACCAAAAAAATGCTCACCTTTCCTTGGTTCAGCGGTTTGTTGATTTTTGCCGGTTTGGCCGCGCCCTGGTTTGTGTTGGCGCAGCAGAAATTCCCCGGCTTGTTTGACTATTTGTTTGGCGCCCAGCAGTTTGGCCGCTACACCGGTAAGACGTTCAACAATGCCCAGGGCTGGTGGTTTTACGGCGTGGCCTTATTGCTGCTTTTTTTCCCTTGGCTGTTTTTGGTGCTAGCGCAAGTAGGGCGAGCATCAAAAGTCAACCCGGCGGTGGACCGCCGGGTGTTCACCCTGGCCTGGGTCTGGGTCATTGCGATTTTGGTGTTTTTTTCCATTCCACGCTCCAAACTGGTGGGCTACATCTTGCCCGTCATGCCTGCGTTGGCCTTGCTGGCCGCTTGGGGTTGGGAGCGGGTCATGGGCTCTTGGCGCCATGGGCCTAAATATGCCCCCAAATTATGGGTAGCCCTGGTGGGCCTGGCGCTGAGCATTGCTGTGGTTACCAACTCCCTGGTCGAGAGCGTCACCCGTGACCGCTACACCATCGACATCGCACCAACCCTTGCTTGCATGAAACAGCCAGGCGACACAATTTACCTGGTCGGCGGTTACCCTTACGATCTGCCATTTTTGATTCGTGCCGACAAGCAAATGAGGGTGATCCAAGACTGGCCCACCCTTCGCAAAACCACGGGCGACAACTGGCGCCGTGAGTTGTTTGAAGGCGCAGACTTTGACTCCCAAGCCGGCGCCGTGCTTCAGTCTGCCGAGATTTTGCCCGCTGCCAGTCAGCAGGCTGGCAACTGGTTGGTGGCACCGCGCCAATACTCCTCCTCAGAACTGCAAGGCTGGACGCTGGTGATGCACGGCGTGGGCTGGTCGTTATACCGCTCCACGCCTAATGGTGTGGCTAGGGCACCTGTGCTGGCACTTTGTCCTTTGCCTTTGACTGGGTCACCGCCATGAACGACCAACTGGCTTGGCCCAACGGCATGGAGCAGCTCACCTATGGTCTGTACCGACTCTCGGCCTACGCTTTGCTTAACTGGGCCGATGACGCTGCCATCTTGGCATTCATGTTTTGCTGAGCTGAATTACTGACACATGACAGTATCCAACAGCGTCACCGAATTTGCACCGGCCACCGGCCCCTTGGCGGGCTTGAAAGTAGTGGAGTTGGGCCAGTTGATTGCTGGCCCCTTTGCGGCCAAAACCCTGGGCGACTTTGGTGCAGAGGTCATCAAGATCGAGCCACCGCTGACTGGAGACCCCCTGCGGCAATGGCGCCTGCTGAAAGACGGCACCTCGGTTTGGTGGCAGGTGCAGTCGCGCAACAAACGCTCATTGGCCCTGGATCTGAAAGAACCTGCAGCGCAAGACATCGTGCGCCAGTTGGTGCGGGATGCCGACGTGCTAATTGAAAACTTCAGGCCCGGCGCCATGGAAGGCTGGGGCCTGAGCCCCGAGGCCCTTCAGGCGATCAACCCGCGCCTGATCATGCTGCGTATCAGCGGCTATGGCCAAACTGGCCCGGATCGTGATAAACCTGGCTTTGGCGTGGTTGCCGAGGCGATGAGCGGGCTGCGCCACTTGACTGCCGAGCCTGGCAGGGTGCCGGTGCGTGTGGGTGTGAGCATCGGTGACACACTGGCCTCTTTGCACGGCGTGATGGGCATCTTGATGGCCCTGCACGAGCGCCATCGCAGCGGTGTTGGACAGGTCATCGATGTGGCCTTGTACGAGGCCGTCTTCAATTGCATGGAGAGTTTGCTGCCTGAGTACAGCGCCTTTGGCACCGTGCGCGAAGCAGCAGGCAGCGCCTTACCGGGCATTGCCCCTAGCAATGCCTACCGCTGCGCCGACGGCGGCTACGCCTTGATAGCCGGCAATGGCGACAGTATTTTCAAACGCCTGATGAGCACCATCGCTCGCGCGGACCTTGGCGCCGACCCAGCGCTGGCGCACAACTCCGGTCGTGTGCAGCGCGTGGCCGAAATCGACGCGGCCATTGGCGCCTGGACGGCCCAGCGCAGCGTGATCGAAGTGCTCGCAGCCCTGGACTCAGCCGCAGTGCCTGCAGGACGCATTTACACAGTGGCCGACATCGCCGCCGATCCGCACTACCAAGCTCGCGGCATGCTGCAGTCGGTGCGCATGAGCGACGGCAGTGACTTGACCCTGCCGGGCATCGTGCCCAAACTATCGCGCACTCCTGGCAGTCACCGGCGTAACGCCCCAACGTTAGGCCAAGACAGCGACGCCGTTCTGCGAGAAGTCGGGTTGAGCGAGGGGCAAATTCAGGCGCTCAAAGACAA
>CANGEG010000208.1 GCA_947452725.1 Comamonadaceae bacterium
AGTGTTGGTCGTGGCTTCGGGCTCGGGCGCGGCCATGCCTGAAATGGGCATTTTGGAGCGCGGCTACAAAGGCAAAATCTACCAAACTCACGCCGCCGCCACAATGGACTTGATGCGCGTGGGCGGCAAAGCGGTGGAAGGCACTTACGTGGTCTCTGGCCCCGTGATCGCGCCCGACCAATTGGCTGACAACCATCCATCTAAAAAGATGGCGCAAGACTTTGTTGCCAAGTACGACAAGGTCTATGGCGCAGGCAGTCACAACCAGTTTGCAGGCCATGCCTATGACGCCCAAGTGGCATTGGAAAAGGCCATTCCTTTGGCACTGAAAAAAGCCAAGCCCGGCACACCCGAGTTCCGCGCCGCTTTACGTGACAGCATGGAAACCATGGGCCGCACCAACTTTGCACACGGCATCATGAACTGGACTGCAGCGGACCACTGGGGTTACACCATGGAAACCGGTGTGATGACCAAGGTCGTTGACGGCAAATTCAAGGTCGAATAAATCGATCGCTTCCAGGGGGGCTATTGGATTCAATAGAGCCCCCCGTTTTTTGACTGCAAGGCTCCCCCATGGATTTTTCCATTGCCAGTATTTTGTTACTTGACGGTATGACCAACGGCGCCATCTATGCGTTGCTTGGACTCGCGACCGTCTTGGTGTTCACGGTCACCCGCGTGATTTTTATTCCGCAAGGTGAATTTGTAGCCTATGGCGCACTGACCATGGCCATGCTGCAAACCGGCAAAACACCGGGCACTGTGTGGCTGCTGTTGATCTTGGCAGGGGTCGCGTCCCTGATGGAGTTGGTTGAGCGTTGGCAGCACCACGGCAACGGCCTGCGCGCCCTGAAGTCCGCATTTAAAACGCTGCTTACGCCGGCCCTGGTGGCGGGTGTGACCCTGTGGGCTGCGCCACAACAATTTCCACTCTGGACCCAAGCGGTGCTGAGTGTGGCCGTAGTCACTTCTTTTGGCCCTCTGGTGTACCGGGTGGCCTATCAGTCGCTGGAAAGCGCTACCCCTTTGGTCCTGCTGATCGTCTCAGTAGGCGTTCACTTTGCCATGACGGGCCTGGGCCTGCTTTTCTTTGGCGCCGAAGGTTTTCGCAATCCACCGTTTTGGGATGTCCGCTTCAGCGTAGGCCCTTTGAGCCTCACAGGACAAACCGTCATCACGTTTGTCACCTCACTCGCCTTGATCGTGATGCTGTGGCTGTACTTTGAAAAGTCACTGCGCGGCAAAGCGCTTCGCGCGACCGCAGTGAACCGCACCGGTGCTCGCTTGATGGGCATCTCCAGCCACACGTCCGGGCAACTGACCTTCACCATGGCCGCTTTGATTGGCGCGCTCTCTGGCTTGCTGATCGGCCCCACCACCACCGTGTTTTACGACTCGGGGTTTTTGATTGGCCTGAAAGGCTTTGTCGCGGCGGTGATTGGCGGACTGGCCAGCTACCCCGGCGCTTTGTTGGGTGCCTTGTTCGTGGGCATCGTCGAATCTTTTGGTTCTTTTTGGGCCAGTGCCTTTAAAGAGGTGATCGTCTTCACTTTAATTTTGCCGATTCTTCTGGTGCGTTCGTTGCGCAGTGGACACAGCGACGAGGAACACTGAAATGAGCAAACAAAAAATAACGCTGTGGCTGCTCTTTGCCGCCGTACCCTTAGTGGCCTGGCTGCCCCTGCCAGACTTTTGGATCGCCCAGCTTAACTATATCGGCCTGTACAGCTTGGTCTGCCTGGGCCTGGTCTTGCTTACCGGCGTGGGCGGCCTGACCTCGTTTGGCCAAGCCGCTTTTGTCGGCATCGGAGCTTACACCACCGCCTGGCTCACGCTGAACACCGGCATGTCGCCCTGGCTGACGGTGTTTGTCGGCTTGGCCTTCACCGCGATTAGCGCCTTGGTCGTCGGCTTGATTACGTTGCGCATGTCCGGTCACTACCTGCCGCTGGCCACCATCGCCTGGGGCTTGGCACTTTATTACCTGATGGGTAACCTCGATGCCTTGGGCAAATATGACGGTCTGCTGGGTCTCAAAAGTTTGTCGATCCCCGGCCTGAATGGTCCGATCGACATCGGTCAAGGCCGCTTGTTCTTTGTACTGACATGGGCCATCTTGCTGGCCGGGGCTGTGGCGTTGCTGAACTTACTGGATTCACGACCAGGCCGCGCCATCCGATCGCTCAAGACGGGCTCGCAAATGGCCGAAGCCATGGGCATCAATACATTTCGCTACAAGGTCACGATCTTTATCATCGCTGCGCTCTTCGCTTCGGTGGCTGGCTGGCTGATGGCGCACTTTCAGCGCACCGTGAACCCTTCCGCCTTTGGCCTGAAGATGGGCATTGAATACCTTTTCATGACCGTGGTCGGCGGCGTGGGTTATGTCTGGGGCGCAATTGTCGGAGCGGGCCTGATTAAGCTGCTTGACGACTATTTGCAAGTGGCGCTGCCAGCCTTGATCGGCACCAGCGGCAGCTACGAAGTGATCGTCTTCGGTGTGGCCCTGGTGCTGGTGCTGAAATACCTGCCAGAGGGTCTGTGGTCGGTGGTAGCGCGCAAGTTGCCGCGCCCCCCTCGCAAAGTGGACTGGGCCCAAGCCGAACCTCTGCCCGAACGCCATAAACCAGCCCCTGGCGAAAGCGTGCTGTCGGTGCGCGCCATTCGCAAACAGTTTGGCGGTTTGCTGGCAGTTAACAACATCAGCTTTGACATTTTGGCCGGGCAAATCGTTGGCTTGATCGGCCCCAACGGCGCGGGCAAATCCACCACCTTTCACCTGATCACCGGGGTGATTGGCAAGACCAGCGGGGATGTGCAGTTCTGCGGCGAAAGCATTGGCAACCTGCCCTCACGCGCGATTGCCCGCAAAGGCATGGCCCGCACCTTCCAACATGTAAAGATGATCCCCGACATGACCGTGATCGAAAACGTGGCCCTGGGCGCCTACATGCGTGGCCACAAAGGGGTGCTCTCGTCCATGCTGCGAGGCAACCAGGCCGAAGAGCGGCGCATGATGAAAGAGGCCCAGCGCCAACTCGAACGCATTGGCATGGGCGAGTATTTGCACGAGCAAGCCGGCAATCTGGCCATGGGCCCACAGCGCCTGATGGAAATCGCCCGCGCCCTTTGCTGCGACCCCGCCTTGCTGCTACTGGACGAGCCTGCCGCCGGATTGCGCCACAAAGAAAAACAAGGCCTGGCCCAAGTGCTGCGTCAGCTGCAAAGCGAAGGCATGAGCATTTTGCTGGTCGAGCACGATATGGACTTGGTGATGGACGTGTGCGACCACTTGGTGGTGATGGAGTTCGGCACGCTGCTAACCCAAGGCACGCCTGCTGAAATTCAGGCCAGCCCGGCCGTGCGCGCGGCTTACCTCGGAACGGAACATTGATATGTCAACTCCCTTACTCAAAGTCACCGATCTGCGCGCCGGCTACGGCAAAGCCGAAGTGCTGCATGGCCTGAGCTTGCAAGCGGACAAGGGTGGAGTGATCACCGTCATCGGCCCCAATGGCGCAGGTAAATCCACCTTACTCAATGCACTGATGGGCCTGATCCCGGGCAAAGGCCTGATCGAATTTGATGGCCAGTCCATCAATGAGCTGACCTTGGAAGAGCGCGTAATGCAAGGCATTGCCCTGGTGCCCGAAAAGCGCGAACTCTTTAGCACGATGAGCGTGGAGGACAACCTGGTGCTTGGAGGCTACCGCCAAATGCGCTTGGGCAACGTGCAGTGGCGCGACCGCCTGGCCGACGTGTTTGATCTGTTTCCGCGCCTCAAAGAACGCCGTTTGCAGCAAGCCGGCACACTGTCAGGCGGTGAACGCCAGATGCTGGCCGTGGGCCGCTCGCTGATGTCGCGCCCGAGCCTGTTGATGCTGGACGAACCCAGCTTGGGCCTGGCTCCGCTGATCGTCAAAGAAATTTTCTCCATCATCGAGACGTTGCGCAAAATTGGCGTGACCATCGTGCTGGTCGAGCAAAACGCCCGTGCGGCCTTGGCCGTTGCCGACCAGGGCTATGTACTGGAGATGGGCGAAATCGGCCTGCATGGCGCCGCCGCTGATCTGGCGCAAGACCCCCGCGTGATCGAAACCTATCTCGGCGCCGCCAAGAAGTAACTGCAAAGATTGACCATGAACGCTTACCAACCCCGCACCGAGGACATGCAGTTTGTATTGTCCCGCGTGCTGAACGCGCCCGCCCAACTGCAAGCCCTCCCCGCCTTTGCCGAGGTGGACACCGAGTTGATGCACCAGGTGCTGGATGAAGCGGGCAAATTTGTGGGCGAAGTGATCGCCCCACTGAACCGCAATGGCGATGAGATTGGCGCACAGTGGAAAGACGGCGCAGTCACGATGCCTCCCGGCTTTAAAGAAGCGTATCAATCCTTTTGGCAAGCGGGATGGCCCGCCTTGGCAGCCAGTGCGCAAGACGGCGGGCAAGGCCTACCCAGTGTGCTCGAAGCCATGCTGTACGAAATGCTCTCCGCAGCCAACCACGGCTGGACCATGGCTCCGGGCTTATTGCACGGCGCCTACGAATGCATCAAGCACCATGCCAGCGACGAACTCAAAGCGCAGTACTTGGAAAAAGTGGCCACCGGCGAATGGCTTGCCACTATGTGCCTGACCGAGCCGCACGCGGGCTCAGACTTGGGCCTGGCCCGCACAAAGGCCATTCCCATGGCCGATGGTCGCTATGCGGTCAGCGGCACCAAGATTTTCATATCGGGCGGCGAGCACGACCTGACAGACAACATCGTCCACCTGGTGCTAGCCCGATTGCCCGATGCGCCCCCTGGCCCCAAGGGCTTGTCGCTTTTTCTTGTGCCTAAGTTTTATCCGGACGGCACACGCAGCCGCGTGCACTGCGACCGCATCGAAGAAAAAATGGGCCTGCACGGCAGCCCCACTTGTGTGATGCGCTTTGATGAAGCGCACTGCTCCATCATTGGCGAGCCCGGCAAGGGCTTGGGCGCGATGTTCGTGATGATGAACGCTGCGCGACTGCATGTGGCACTGCAGGGCATTGGCCTGCTAGATGCGGCTTGGCAAAAGGCCGACGCATATGCGCAAGAGCGCCGCCAGATGCGCGCACCGGGCAAAGGAAAGTCGGCTGGCGAAGCCGATTTGATTGGTGAACACCCGGCGATGCGCCGTATCTTGGACACCCAACGCGCCTGGGTCGACGCCGGTCGCGTGCTGGCCTACCGCACTGCACTC
>CANGEG010000209.1 GCA_947452725.1 Comamonadaceae bacterium
CTCGCGTATTTTATACGTGATTTTCTCATTGCGCAGGTCCAAATTGACCCTAAGGCCTTGATTTGGCATTACTTTTTGCAGTTTTGCGGCGATTTCACGACAGTAATCGGACTGCGCGTCGGTGATATTGAGGATTTCAACCTGCACCGGCGCTAACCAAACAGGCAAGGCTCCCGCATGCTGCTCGATCAAAATACCGATAAATCGCTCCAAACTGCCCACAATCGCGCGGTGCAGCATCACGGGTCGGTGGCGAGCGCCGTCTTCGCCCACAAACTCCGCGTCTAGGCGCTCAGGCATATTCGGGTCGACTTGGATCGTGCCGCATTGCCAAGGCCGGCCAATGGCATCCTTCAGGGTGTATTCGATCTTTGGACCGTAGAAAGCACCTTCTCCAGGCAAATACTCAAACTCGCAGTTGGAGGCTTTGAGACCTGCGGCAAGTGCAGCTTCCGCGCGATCCCAACTCTCTTCACTGCCGATGCGTTTTTCAGGACGGGTCGACAGCTTATAAATGATGTTGGAAAAGCCAAAGTCTTTGTAAACTTTTTGCAGCAGAGTGGTGAAAGCCACAACTTCGGCTTGGATTTGGTCTTCGGTACAGAAGATGTGACCATCGTCTTGGGTAAACCCCCTCACGCGCATGATGCCGTGTAAGCCGCCAGTCGGCTCATTGCGGTGGCATTGGCCAAACTCACCGTAACGCAGGGGCAGATCGCGGTAACTCTTGATGCCTTGGTTGAAGATCAGGATGTGGCCGGGGCAGTTCATCGGCTTGAGCGCGTAATCGCGCTTTTCCGATTCAGTGACAAACATGTTTTCGCGGTATTTATCCCAGTGACCAGTTTTTTCCCAAAGGCCTTTATCCAAAATTTGCGGGCCTTTGACTTCCATGTAGCCGTTGTCGCGGTAGACGCGGCGCATGTACTGCTCTACCTCTTGCCACACCGTCCATCCTTTGGGGTGCCAAAACACGGTGCCGGGCGAATGCTCGTCAATATGAAACAAATCCAGCTCGCGGCCTAGCTTGCGATGGTCGCGTTTTTCCGCTTCTTCCAATCGCGTCAGATACTGCTGCAAATCGTCTTTGCTGGCCCAAGCAGTGCCGTAAACGCGCTGCAGCATTTCGTTTTTGCTGTCTCCGCGCCAGTAAGCGCCGGCCACCTTCATCAACTTGAAATGTTTGAGCTTGCCGGTGCTGGGCACGTGTGGGCCACGGCACAGATCTTCAAAAGCGCCTTCGCGGTAGAGGCTGACATCTTGGTCAGCAGGAATGCTGGCAATAATTTCGGCTTTGTAGTTCTCACCCATGCCTTTGAAATACGCCACGGCTTCGTCGCGCGGCAAGACGCGGCGCACGATGGGCTCGTCTTTGTTGGCCAACTCGGTCATGCGCTTTTCGATGGCGACCAAATCTTCGGGAGTAAAGGGGCGGCTATAGGCAAAGTCGTAATAGAAGCCATTTTCAATCACCGGGCCGATAGTGACTTGGGCGGCGGGGAAGAGCTCTTTTACCGCATAAGCTAATAAATGGGCCGTAGAGTGACGGATCACCTCCAGACCATCGGCGTCCTTGGCGGTGATGATGGCCAATTGCGCATTGGCTGTGATGGCGTGGCTGGTGTCGACCACTTGGCCATCCACCTTTCCGGCTAAGGCGGCCTTGGCCAGGCCAGCGCCAATTGAGGCGGCGACCTCGGCCACCGTGACAGGGCCGGGAAAGTCACGCAATGAACCGTCGGGAAGTGTGATCTGAACCATGGATAAGCAATAAGTGGCGCACGGCAATTACCGCGCTGGGGAATAACAGCCTGTCATTTTAACGTGCACCCTAGCACGGCCTAGGGTTTTCAGGCATCGACCTTTGCAAAGAGGACGTTAAATTAAGCAGGCCTTGTGATGGCGCCCCCACTTTTAGAAGGTTCAAAATGAAATTTCACAGTTGCGCCGCTATGTTTGCAGCCTGTTTGACATTGCCCGTTTACGCGCAAACTGCGCAAACGGTGCTGATCAATGGTCAGATTTTAAGCGCCGATAGCAAAGACAGCCGCCACCAAGCGATGGCCATACGGGATTCACGTATTGTGTCAATGGGAACGTCACAACAAATGAAATCCTTTATCGGACCCGAAACGCGAGTGGTGGATTTAAAAGGCAGAACGGTCATCCCGGGCCTCATCGACTCCCATATGCATGCGATTCGTGCGGCCTTAAGTTACAGCACAGAGGTGCATTGGCTGGGCGTCACCTCTATCAATACCGCTCTTGAAAAACTCAAGCAAGCCGCAGGACAAGCCAAAGCTGGCGAATGGCTGATCGTGGCCGGCGGCTGGACCGAGGAGCAATTTAAAGAAGGTCGACGCCCAACACAGGCCGAAATTCAACAAGCCGCGCCCAACAACCCGGTCTATGTCCAATGGATGTACGACTGGGCACTGCTCAACCCTGCTGGCTACACCGCACTGAACATTCAATCGGAGGCCGATCTACCCGGTGGGGGCAAGTTTGCATTGGATGCCAAAGGGCAACCAACCGGTGCCGTTTTGGGCGGCATCGTGGCGTTGTTTGACAAATTGCCAAAGCCAAATTTCGCACAAAAGGTCACGGGAACCCAAAAGTTCTTCAAAGAGCTGAACCGCGTTGGCGTGACAGGGGTGATGGACCCCGGCGGCTTCAATATGTCACCAACTGAATACGCGCCCTTGTTCAATGTGTGGCGACACAAAGATCTAACTGTGCGCGTGAACTTCAGTTACTTTGCGCAAAAAAAAGACAAAGAACTTGAAGAGTTCAAAGAACTCACACAGCTTTTGCCCATGGGACTGGGCGATGAAATGCTGCGATTCAATGGCATTGGTGAACGCGTGGCCTTTAGCATGTACAACAACGACAAGGCCACGCCTGCCGATCAGGAAAAGTTGTACCAAATCGCGCGCTGGGCGGCTGATAATGGCCTCACGCTTACCCAGCATTGGCACGAAGACAGCTCGGTTGACACTTTGCTTGATGTCTTTGAGCGAGTGCACCGCGAATTCCCCATCGATCAATTGCGCTGGTCGATTGCTCATTTGAATAATGGCACTGAAGCGACTTTTCAGCGAATGAAAAAACTGGGCGTTGCTTGGGCCATGCAAGATGCCATGTACTTGGAGGGCGACCGCGTGTTGCACCGTCATGGCGAAAAAGCAGCGCAACATATGCCCCCCATTAACACCGCGCTTAAGGTCGGCGTCAAAATTGGAGCGGGCACCGATGCCCACCGTGTGGCCGATTACAACCCCTTTATTGCTTTGCGTTGGATGCTGGATGGCAAAACGGCCTCGGGAAAGCCATTGCGAGCGACCAACGAAATCCCCTCCCGTCTGCAGGCGCTAAAGTTGTACACCTCAGGCAGTGCGTGGTTGGCGCACGATGAAAAAAATAGAGGCGTCTTAGAAGTTGGCAAACTGGCCGATCTAGCCGTACTCAGTCAAGATTACATGCGTGTGCCTTTAGACAAAATGGCCGACACGCATTCCGTTTTGACGATGGTTGGCGGCACCATTGTTCACTCCGAGCTCCAATAAAAAAGGCCGTCTTTTTTGAGACGGCCTTTTGAAGATCGACAGCGCATCCATTCAGACGCGCATCAGATCAGTGAAATTGCTCTTCTTCAGTTGAGCCGGTTAAGGCTTTCACAGAAGATGCTCCGCCCTGGATCACGGTGGTGACGTCATCGAAGTAGCCTGCGCCCACTTCTTGTTGGTGCGACACAAAGGTGTAACCCTTGTCGCGAGCCGCGAATTCTGGCTCTTGCACCATATTGACGTAATGCTTCATGCCTTCGCCGTTGGCATAGGCGTGTGCAAATTGGAAAGTGTTGTACCAGTTGATGTGGATACCCGCCAAAGTGATGAACTGGTATTTGTAACCCAGAGCCGACAAGTCTTCTTGGAACGATGCGATTTGCTTGTCGTCCAAATTCTTTTTCCAGTTAAACGAAGGTGAGCAGTTGTACGACAGCAACTTACCGGGGCAAGCAGCGTGCACAGCTTGGGCGAATTCGCGGGCAAAGCCAATGTCTGGCACGCCAGTTTCGCACCACACCAAGTCAGCATAGGGGGCGTAAGCCACGCCTCGGCTGATGGCTTGTTCCAACCCATTTTTAACGCGGTAGAAACCCTCAGGTGTGCGTTCGCCGGTCAAGAAAGGCTTGTCGTTAGCGTCGTGATCCGATGTGATCAGGTTCGCAGCTTCAGCATCGGTACGGGCTAAAACAATGGTGGACACGCCCATGACATCAGCCGCAAAGCGCGCAGAGATGAGCTTTTCACAAGCCTCGTGGGTAGGCACCAAGACTTTGCCGCCCATGTGGCCGCATTTCTTCACGGCAGCCAACTGGTCTTCAAAGTGAACCCCAGCAGCACCCGATGCGATCATGTTCTTCATCAATTCGAACGCGTTCAATACGCCACCGAAACCGGCTTCTGCATCGGCCACGATGGGCAAGAAGTAGTCGATAAATTCTTTGCTGCCTGGCTCCACGCCACGGCCCCACTGAATTTCATCAGCGCGTTTGAATGTGTTGTTGATGCGGCGCACCATGGTAGGCACCGAGTCGTAGGCATACAGGGACTGGTCGGGGTACATGGTCTCTGATGTATTGCCATCAGCAGCCACTTGCCAACCCGACAGGTACACCGCCTCCAAGCCGGCTTTGGCTTGTTGCATGGCTTGGCCGGCACTGATTGCGCCGAAAGCATTGACGTAACCTTTTTTAGCGCCGCCGTTGACCTTCTCCCACAGTTTTTCAGCACCCCGCTTGGCAAGCGTGTGCTCAATGGGCATGCTGCCGCGCAAACGCACCACGTCAGCGGCAGAGTAACCACGCTTCACGCCTTTCCAGCGCGGGTTGGTCGCCCAGTCTTTTTCCAGTGCAGCTATTTGCTGTGCGCGACTCAGTTGTTCAGTAAGATTTTGTGGCATGTTGGCCTCCAGAGAGTGAAACAAATAGGGTGAATGAAACGACTGATTTCAAACAGTCGATGTCTCATCTTAACTCTTATATAAGACCTTAAAATAATCATATGTCTTATATAAGACAATTATTTATTCATTAAAAATCATATACTTATAAATTAAATTCCTCAATATGAAAATCAATTTCTCATATTGAGAAAAAATGATGCAGTGCAACAAGTC
>CANGEG010000210.1 GCA_947452725.1 Comamonadaceae bacterium
ACTTCGCGGGCAGTTGCGGTGGTGCGCCCATCGCCGTCATACGCCAATACATCGAACAACAGCAGACGCCGCACTAGGGGACAGCTCCTCTGTCCGCGCTCTACATCCCCGTCCTAAAGGACGGGGTTTTCCGCGCAAGATGGATAAATTGGAAGCAACAGAAGTCGAATCAGCCCTCTGTTAGTGCTATGCGTGGCCTAACTATGCAACAGCGTCTGATGGTAATGTGCCAGAGTTATTCCGTTCGCAGACGTTTAATGCGCCCGGTCTGGCGGGCCCTGCCAGAACGTCCTTGGTCATGGGCGAAGGTGTGGGCGCCTCAACGCCTTCGTCTTTCACGATGGCCGGTCTCACCCCTTTGCCTTCGAGTTTTGCCATGGCCGCTCCTGACGATGCCAAAGCATCGGCCAGCTTCAGTACCGACAAGGCCAAGTGTGATTGCCCTTGTTCAACCAATTAAGGTCAAGGCTTTCAAATCCCACTCCGCTGGACAGAGTCTGAGATCGTGCGCACCACGGGCACAGGCTGGTGGTGTGCGACACCTGAGGACAAGGAAATTTTGTGCGCTACTTTGTTAACTAGGAATCTACAGCTGTGCGTGTGGCCGTGGGCGACGAAATCATTGTTCGGTTGCGTGAACCCGCTGCAGTAGGCTACGAATGGCATGTACCAACCGAAATTCCTGCAGGCTTGAAAGTGTTTGCCGTTTAGCTCTCCGTTGCCAGTGCCAGTAAAGGGGCGATGGGCGGCAAGAGCCTGCATGAATGTGGCCTGCATGTGCGCGCCCTTGGGGTACGTTGTGGTGTTTCAGTGTTACCGCAGTTGGGAAGGACCATCCAGTTCCATTGAGACTTACACGCTGTAAGTAAATGCACAGCCGTAACCGTTGCTGTGCATTTTTGCTCACCGAATACAAAGATCCGTGCCATTTCAAATGGGTTGCAGAAAAGTGCCAGTCAGGGGCCGCAATCGCCGCCGGCATTGGCCTCACAGGGAGTACGTCGTCCACTCAGCCTTTGAAGGCTTGCACAAACGCATTAGCCTGCGCCCGTACTTGCGCTGCGCTGCGTCCCGGTGCGTACAAAGCCGATCCCAATCCAAAGCCGCTGGCGCCTGCAGCGCGGTAGGCCGCCATATTGTCCGGCGTGATGCCGCCCACGGGCATCAGAGCGGTGTCATGGGGCAGCACGGCGCGAAGGGCTTTGACGGTGGCGGGGGAAATCATTTCGGCGGGAAACAGTTTGAGTCCGTGCACACCGGCATGAAGCGCAGCAAAGGCCTCGCTGGGCGTGGCCACGCCGGGCAGCACCACCATGCCCAGCACCAAAGCCTGTGCGACCACGGCGGGGTTGAAGTTGGGCGAGACGATCAAATGGCCACCGGCGGCGTGCACGGCTTGCACTTGCTGCACGTTCAGCACTGTGCCCGCGCCGATCAGTGCTTGCGGAAACAGCTGGGTCAACGTGGTGATGCTTTGCAAGGGCTCGGGCGAGTTGAGGGGCACTTCCATGATGGCAAAGCCGCCGTCCACCAGAGCTTGACCCATGGCCGGGGCCTCTGCCGGCGTGAGTCCGCGCAAGATGGCGATGAGAGGCAGTTGCGCCATGGCTTGCGCCAGAGCTTGTGTTGCGTTGAAGGTGTTCATGTGGTGTCCGTTGACGCGGAGTCCAATTAAGCAAAAGTGAGCCCAGAGGTCGCTAGGGCAAAGAGTCCCGCCCAGGTGGCCTCCGCGCCCCAGCTTTGGCTGGCGATGTTCAGGTGCTGCAGGGCCAAGGTGTAGCGTAATTTCAAGGCATCGCTGCCGATCAAGATCAACGGGACGGTTTCGGTTGACACGGCTTGGCTGCGAAGCTCTTCGCCGATTAACAGACCCGACAGGTAACTGGGCAAGGCCGCAGCAGGAAGGCGTTCGAACAAGCCCAGTGTGCGTACTGCAAACAGGCTGTGTAACACGCTGCTGGCTTGTTGGCTGTGCTCAATGCCTTGTAAAAAAGTGGCGACATCCAATGCGCCGTTTAGGTCCAGAGTTTTGGCCAAAATGGAGTGTTGGCTGAGCAAGGCAAAAATCTCGCCGGTCATGAAGGTTTTGAATTCGGTGACGCGGCCACTGTGCACTTGCACCCATTTGCTGTGCGTGCCGGGCAGTACCAAGGTGGCGCTGTCACGCTGGGCCAATTGCAGTGCACCAAAAATTTGAACTTCTTCACCGCGCATGACATCAGGCGTCTTCATCGCGTCTACGGCCATGCAGCTCAAGCCCGGCACCAGCGCGATGCGGCCCGGCTCAAGCCACAGCAGGTGCCTGCCCAATTCGGCAAAGCCAGCGGGGCAAAGGCAGTAGGGCGCTTCTTGCCAGCCTTGGCGGCTGCCGGCCATGCCCGAGATCAGACACCGCCGATGCGACTCGGCCATCCAGTCGCCAAAGCGCTCTGCAAATACTGCGGCAAAGCCACCATCGGGCACCGTCAAAATGCCTTGGGCAAAAGCGCGCTCTTGCAACACTTCGCCCTGTGCACTTAAAAGGGCGCCACGCAAAGTGCTGGTGCCCCAGTCGACCATCACCCATTCGGCGGGCTTGGTCAATTGAGAAGGCATGTCGGGGTTGGGGAAGGGGTTCACAGCAAACCGCTCGCCTGCACATCGGATGCGCGCGGCAGTGAAGCCACTGCGCCAAAGCCTTGGACCGTCAGAGCCGCAGCCACGTTGGCGTAACGCGCTGCGGTCTCCAAGCTGTCACCTGCCGCCAAGCGGGCCAGCAGGTTGCCGCTGAAGCAGTCCCCTGCGCCGGTGGCATCCACCGCAGTCACGCGGTGGCCTGGCACGGTGATGCGCGCGGCGCCGGCTGCGCAGCTGACGATGGCACCTTCAGCCCCGAGTTTGAGCACCACCTGGCGTGCGCCTTGGGCGTGGCACCAATCCACTATTTCTTGGGCGTCGGTGAGTCCGGTCAAGTTCACCATGTCGTCGTAACTGGGCAAAAACAAATCACACAGGCTGATCGCCTGGCGAATGCAGGCCTGCGCACGCGCTAATGGCCAGAGCTTGAGGCGCAGGTTGGCGTCAAACGACACCTGGGTGCCCGAAGTGCGGGCCAAGGCCATGGCCGCAAACACCGTGTCGCAAGCGCTGCAAGAGATCGCCATCGAAATCCCCGAGACATGCAGCCATTGCGCTTGGGACATACAGGACGCAGGCGCTCCGCTCAGCCATGCTGGGTCCATGCGGCTGGCGGCCGAGTGGGCACGCAGGTAGCTGAATTCATGCCCGCTTGGGCCGTGGCTGACAAAGTAAATGCCGGTGGCCGCGCTGGCGTCTTGCGTCACGGCGTGCGTGTCCACCTGTTCCTGTGTCCATAGTGCGTGCAGACTGTGGCCAAAAGAGTCTGCGCCCAAGCGCGTCAGGTACGCCGTGCGTGCGCCTGCGCGGGCTGCGGCAATGATGGCGTTGCTGGTATCGCCGCCGAAACCTTGTTGGTAATGCGGTTCACCTGCGCGGGTTTGGTTGAACTCGACCATGGCCTCGCCCAGGGCCACTACGTCCCACAGGCGCTGGGTCTTCAAAGGGCCAAACCTTTCAAGGCGTCCGCTGGATAGCCTGGGCCTTGGCAGTCTTCAATGTATTGCTCAATGATGGCTTCAAACGACGCATCAGGCCGCAGTCCCAAAGCATGGGCGCGCTCGGCGGTGCTGCCACGCGACCAGTTGGCCACGATGCCCGCCACTTGTTCGTTGCGCTCAAAGCGCACGCGCTGGCGCACTGCGGGGCCGCCCACGGCTTCCAGCGCTTGCAGCATGTCGCTGACCTTGACATTCAAGCCAGGCAGGTTCAAAGCCAAGCGTCCGCCCATGGCTTCGCGGCTGGCTTCAAACACGGTAATCAAACCCTTGACGGTGTTGCCCGGCGAAGACACCGGATGCGAGACGCTGGCGTCCACCGGACAAATGCTCTCCACGCCCGCCAACGGCTCGCGGATGATGCCGCTGAAAAACGACGAGGCCGCGCCATTGGGTTTGCCGGGCCGCACGGTGACGGTCATCAAACGGGCCGAGCGCCCGTCGATAAAACCCTTGCGTGTGTAGTCGGCCACCAAGTATTCCAGCATCAGTTTGTGTGTGCCGTACGAGGTTTGAGGCGAAGGCAGTGTGTGGTCGGTCACCAAATCGGGTAACGGATTGGAGGCATCAGGGCCGTACACCGCCACCGAGCTGGCAAACACCATGCGCGGTGCGTTGCCGGCTTGGCGCAAACCGTCGAGCAACGCACGGGTGCTGTCTAGGTTAGAGCGCAGGCCCAAGTCAAAGTCGTTCTCGCATTCGCCTGAGACAGCTGAGGCCAGGTGAAAAACGCCGTCAAAGCCGCTGGCAAAAAAGGCTTGCTGCTCCAGCATGGGGCCAGCATGGCTGCTCACGCGCGGGTCGGCCTGAAGGTCGGCGGGTGGGGGGAACAAGTCGGCAATCACCAAGGAAGTGACTGTTTGGCCGCACAGCGTGCCTTGTTTCAATATGGTGCGGGCAAGGCGGGCGCCCAAGAAGCCGGCGCCGCCGGTAATGAGGATTTTCATGGTGTCAATTCAGTCAAGAGGGGTTTCGCCAGTGGGCAGATCAATGGTTGTCTTTGGGCACAAAGGAGCCGCGTTGGCCCACCAAAAAGTCCAGGTCGGCACCTTCGTCGGCTTGCAGCACGGTATCGACATACAACTTCCAGTAGCCTGAGCTCAGCGGCGGCTCGGGCGCTTTCCACTTCGCCAAACGCGCGACCAATTCTTCGTCGCTGATCAGCAACTGCAGTTTGCGCTCGGGCACGTTCAGCTCAATCATGTCGCCGTTTTGTACCACGGCCAGCGGGCCGCCGGCCGCAGCCTCGGGCGTGGTGTGTAAGACCACCGTGCCGTAGGCGGTGCCGCTCATGCGGGCGTCGCTGATGCGCACCATGTCGGTGATGCCTTTGCGCAGCACCTTAGGCGGCAAAGGCATGTTGCCCACCTCGGCCATGCCGGGGTAGCCTTTGGGGCCACAGTTTTTCAGCACCAAGATGCAGGTCTCGTCCACGTCCAAGTTTTCATCGTCAATGCGCGCATGAAAGTCGGTGCTGTCTTCAAACACCACGGCGCGGCCGGTGTGCGTCATCAAGGCCGGCGTGGC
>CANGEG010000211.1 GCA_947452725.1 Comamonadaceae bacterium
ACAACATGCAAAACTGTTGAAACAAAGCCCACCAGTCCTGGCCGCTCATGATGATGTTCATGAGGGTGCTCCTGTGTCCTGCGAGCCAGCTACTGGGGCCAGCTTGCCGTAAGCATAAGCACCGGCTACGACACCTAGCCCCAGCAGCACCCAAGCTAAGGGCAGTCGTAGCAAGCCTACCCCCACAAAAGTTAGCGCAGCAAACACCAGGCAAGCACTCAAGCCCATGACGTTCTTTGGCAGGGCGCTGGTCAACTTCAGTCCGGTGGCGGTGATCAAGCCGGCTGCCACTGCCCCCATGCCGCGCAAAGCGCCTTGGGCGTAAAGGCTTCCTGAGACGCCTCCAAATGCAATCGCCAAAGTCAGCACCAAGAGCAACGGCAAAAGCAGCAAACCCGCTAGAGCCGCCAAGGCTCCGGGCAGGCCAAAGTAGCGCCCCCCAATCATCAAACACAAGTTCACTACATTCGGGCCTGGCATGATTTGCGCAACTGACCATTCCTCAACAAACTGAGCGGTCGTCATCCAGCGCTTGCGCTCAACCAGCTCGCGCTGCACCACTGTTAAAACCCCGCCAAAGCCTTGTAAGGCCATGCGTGAGAAGGTGTTGAAAAGGTCGGTTTTAGACAGTGGTTGTGCAAGTGGCTCAGGCACAGTGCTATCGATAGAGACGGAGGAGTTAGCGGCGTTCGCCGAGTTCGATGTCACAGGCATATTTCAATTATCCATGGCGTGGCGCTCGATCCAGGCTAAGCGGCCCATGCCGGCTTCGTTCAAACGCGCAATCAAGGCGGGAGAGGCACTTTGCGGTAACTCCAAGGTCAGCGTAACCACTGAGCCGTGACTCACCTCGAGCAGTTGCGCATGAGCCAGTTCGGCTTCGCGGCGTACCATCCCTTCCATCGCATAAGGCACGCTGCAGCTCAATTGCACTTTGTGAATAAGCTCAATTTTGGAGACGTTTAGCAGAGCTTGCGCCACCGCGTCTGTGTAGGCGCGCAGCAGCCCGCCGGCGCCAAGTTTTACACCACCAAAATAACGTACCACTGAGGCCATCACCCCCTGCAGATCCTGGTGGCGCAGCACCTCCAGCATTGGGCGCCCGGCCGTACCGCCAGGCTCACCATCGTCATGGGCGGCCGACTGGCCGCCAGCCAATAAGGCCCAGCACACATGCGTTGCATCGGGGTGAACGGCCTTCAGTTGCGCCACCCGCGCCAGAGCCTGTTCACGTCCAGCCATGGGCTCGACACAGGCGATAAATCTGCTTTTTTTAATGACCAGTTCAAAGTGAGCGGGTTCTGCAAGGGAGAAGGGCATGAAAAAATCTGGAAGCTGTTTTGAAAATCAAAGTGGCGGGGTATTGAAAGGCTCAAATGCATCCAGCCCCAAAGCTTTAAAATTGATCACGTTGGGGTTGAGCTCGGTCAGGTAATGAGTCTTCGCTGTGGCCGCGATCATGGCGACTTCATACAGAGTGTTTGATTTTCTGTGCATCAACAGCGCCCAATGCCGAAAGCTCATCGCGTCCAAGGGCAAGACTTTGTAAGCGTGGGTCAATAATTCAAGCCAGATTTCGATTTCTAAGGCTTCGGCCGCGTCTTGCTCCCGGGTCAACTCGATCCCGGCCTGAATGTCGCTCTGGTTCAAAGAAGACAGAAGCAATTGGGCATCGTCCACCACCGCTCCATGCGGACCGGTGCGCAATTCAGAAACTATGGTGGTGCCTAGCAAATACATGTGCCTCAGCTTACATCGTTTCTAAAGGGCAACGCTTCGTTTCCCCACAGTGGGCAATCTGCACATTACCGCGCTCAGGGGGGGCAAGTAAAGCTTCTTGAGCGTGGGCCGCGCCGCCGATTGCAGACGCCGCCATTCTTGAACGGGCACCCCGTACAGTGGTTTTTATGGCGCGCTTGGTCACCATTTTCGAGCTTTCCAAAAGGCTGACATTTAGAAGCTCACTGAAACGCGTTTTTGTCTTGTACAGGCCAAATGTGTTCGCCAAAGTTCATCAGACCATATTACGGAGCAGTTTAAAATGGGCATTGAAATTGTCAAGCTTGCACTGAACCTCACCTGCGTTCAGATACTGATTTCCGAAGCACCGAAGCAATACCCGCTCAAGGTGCAAGTTCACCCCTGAACCCCTACACTAGAGGGTTATCCCCCAAGCATTGTCCATGAACGCCTTTGTCGACGTCTCTTTTTTCCCGCGCAACGCCAAACCACTGACCAGTTATCGCAAATACTGGGCGGCCCGTTTTGGCACGGCGCCCATGCTGCCTATGAGCCGGGCAGAGATGGACAAGCTCGGTTGGGACAGCTGCGATGTCATCATCGTCACCGGCGACGCCTATGTGGATCACCCCAGTTTTGGCATGTCAGTGATTGGCCGCATGCTCGAAGGCCAGGGATTTCGCGTGGGCATCATTGCCCAGCCTGACTGGCAAAGTGCGGATCCTTTCAAAGCCTTGGGCAAACCCAATTTATTTTGGGGCGTGACCGCTGGCAATATGGACTCGATGATCAATCGTTACACGGCCGATCGAAAAATCCGAACCGACGATGCCTATACGCCAGGCGATGTGGGCGGCAAGCGACCCGACCGTGCCGCACTTGTTTACAGTCAGCGTTGCCGTGAAGCTTACCCCGAAGTGCCGATTGTCTTAGGTGGCATCGAAGGCTCGCTGCGGCGTATCGCTCACTACGACTATTGGTCTGACAAAGTTCGCCGATCCGTCGTGGTGGACAGCAAATGTGATTTGCTCTTGTATGGCAACGCCGAGCGCGCCATCGTGGAAATCGCGCACCGCCTGGCTGCACGCGAGCCGGTGCAAGACATCATCGACGTGCGCGGTACTGCCTTTGTGCGCCGAGCAACCCCGCAAGGCTGGTTTGAAATTGACTCAACTACGGTAGACAGTCCAGGCCACGTGGAGGCTCACGTCAATCCGTATTTAATGATCTCTGACCAAGCGCGAGAGCAGGGCGCCACTTGTGCTCGTGAGGATGAAGCCCAGGCCGTGGCTGATGGTGAGAACCAAAAGACGCAGCCACTGCGCTTTGTGCCCAATGCGGCTAAGCGCGCGAGTTCAACGAGTCAGGATGTTGTCGTCGCCAGCCTCCAGTCTATCAAGCTCAGTCCTGGAGCAGCCTTCACCTCTGTCAGTCCCGCTCCAAAAGGTACGCTTGCGGCCACTTCGGACAATTTGGCGCAACTCAAAGGCAAAGGCCTCCACAAAGTGCCGCCGCGCGATCTGAGCGTGATTCGCCTGCCCAGCTACGAGCAAGTCAAAAGCGATGCGGTGCTCTACGCCCACGCCAACCGGGTCTTGCATTTAGAGACCAATCCGGGCAACGCCCGTTGCCTCGTGCAAGCGCATGGGGAAGGCCCTACCGCACGCGATGTGTGGATCAACCCGCCGCCCATTCCGCTGACCACCTCCGAGATGGACTACGTGTTCGATTTGCCCTATGCGCGCAGCCCTCACCCGGCCTATGCAGACGAAAACGGCAGCCACGACTTTGCAACCAAAATTCCGGCTTGGGAGATGATTCGCTTTTCGGTCAACATCATGCGAGGCTGTTTTGGCGGCTGCACCTTTTGTTCTATTACCGAGCATGAAGGCCGCATCATTCAAAGCCGCAGCGAAGAGTCGGTGATCAAAGAAATTG
This sequence comes from Comamonadaceae bacterium, assembly GCA_947452725.1. Lineage (GTDB taxonomy): Bacteria > Pseudomonadota > Gammaproteobacteria > Burkholderiales > Burkholderiaceae_C > Limnohabitans_A. The sequence continues at coordinate 3,679 of CANGEG010000211.1, forward strand.
AAGACATTCGCGACAAGGTCAAAGGCTTCACTGGTGTGATTTCGGATTTGGGCGGTCCTACCGCTAACATGTACCGATTGGGTTGCAAAACACCTGCCATTGAGGCTGCGTGCCGCAAGCCTAGCTGCGTGTTTCCGGGCATCTGCCAAAACCTCACCACGAATCACGACCCACTGATCAAGATGTACCGCCGCGCACGGGCTTTAAAAGGCGTTAAGAAAATCTTGATTGGCTCTGGCCTGCGTTATGACTTGGCTGTGCAGTCGCCAGAATATGTGAAAGAGTTGGTGACGCATCATGTAGGGGGCTATCTGAAGATCGCGCCGGAGCACACCGAAAGTGGGCCGCTTGACAAAATGATGAAGCCTGGCATTGGCACCTACGACCGCTTCAAAAGCATGTTCGACAAGTTCAGTGCTGAGGCTGGTAAGAAACAATTTTTGGTCCCTTACTTTATTGCCGCGCACCCGGGCACCAGCGACGAGGACATGATGAATTTAGCCGTGTGGCTAAAGAAGAATGGCTTTCGCGCCGACCAAGTTCAGACCTTTTACCCCAGCCCCATGGCTTCGGCTACGGCCATGTACCATAGCCTGCGCAACCCGCTGCGCAAAATCAGCCGCGACAGCGATAAGGTCGACGTCGTCAAAGGCGAAAAACGCCGCCGTCTACACAAAGCATTTTTGCGCTACCACGACGCAAACAATTGGCCTTTGCTGCGTGAAGCATTGAAAGCAATGGGCCGTGCCGATTTGATAGGCAACGGCAAACATCATTTGATCCCGTCATGGCAACCGCTAGCTGAGAGCGGTTATCAAAGTGCGCGTCGAAAAAACAGCACGCCTATTCAGGCTGCTCAAACCGCGACACCTGCTGCCGCGGCCTTTAAAAAGTCGGGCCAGCCTCGCAAGGGACAGACCTTGACCCAGCATACGGGCTTGCCACCGCGTCGCAAAAGCTAAGCGCCTTGGGGGAGGGCTTTATGGCCAGCCCCAAGTGTTTTGTGAGTCGAAATTTAGGCGGACTGTAAGACTTGCAGCATTTCGGTCTCGATGGCGATTTGGGCCTTGTTTTGCTGCAGGGCCGGGCCGCTGATCAAGAAGGTATCTTCTACTCGTTCGCCCAGTGTACTGATCTTGGCCAGTTGTAGGTTGATGCCATGTTTGGCCAGCACATTGGCCACACTGTAGAGCAAGCCGATGCGGTCACTTGCGGAGATACTGAGTAACCAGTTTTGCGCCTTGTCATCGGGCTCCAGCCTGACTCGTGGTTGAATTGGAAAGCTCTTGACACGACGCGAGACCCGACCTTTGACTGGCACCGGCAATGGCGCCTGGCTTTGCACCGTGTG
>CANGEG010000212.1 GCA_947452725.1 Comamonadaceae bacterium
GACGGCAGGTTCACTTTTTTTGCTGGTGGAGGAGACTGGATTCGAACCAGTGTAGGCGTAAGCCAACAGATTTACAGTCTGCCCCCTTTAGCCACTCGGGCACCCCTCCTCAGCGAATCCAAGATTATGCCACTCTTTTAGCGCCCTGCCAAAGCCGGCCCCTCTTTTTTTCACCAATCGATCGGGGGCTGCCCGTTTTTTTGCAGAAAGGCATTGGCTGCGCTGAAGTGGCCGCAACCGATAAAGGGGCTTGGAGGGCGCATGGCAGACAAGGGCGAGGGGTGATTGGCCTGCAAAATAAGGTGGCGTGCGCCAACGCCTCCATAGGCCTCGGCCGCATGAATCAATTTTTGTTTGGCCTGGGCATGCGCACCCCAAAGCATGAACACCACCGGTTGATGGCGCCGGGCCACGGCCGTGATCACCCGATCCGTCCAGTCCTCCCACCCCCATCGGGCATGGCTTGCAGGCAAACCCTCCTCCACAGTCAAGGCGGTATTGAGCAGCAGCACGCCTTGCTGAACCCAGCGCTGCAAATGGCCTCCAACAGGCAAAGGCGCAAGCTGTGTGGGCGAAAGTGATTGCGACTCGCGCTGAATTTCTTTGAAAATATTGCGCAGGCTGGGTGGGATTTTGCTGCCCTCGGGCACCGAGAAAGCCAAACCCTCGGCCTGCCCTGGACCGTGGTAAGGGTCCTGCCCCAAGATCACCACCTGCACCGCGCTCAAGGCCAGGCGGCTGAAAATGCGCAAAGGCTCTGGCGGATAGATTCGAGCGCCCAAAGCCACGCGCTCACCGATACGAGACACCAGTGAGTGGCCCACCTGGCTGACGGCAAAGTCCTGCCAGTGCGCTTGCCAGTCATCCGCCAAGCTGTGCACATCGGGGGGCCAGGCGGTCAACGTTTTCGCTGCATGGCTCTGGGCATGGCTCTGGGCATGGCCGTGTCCTTGGCCAAAGTCGAAAGCCGATTGCATAGCCACGCCAACCAACAACGATCAGGCAAACAACGTCGCCAAGGCCTCACCCGGATCGGCCGCCCGCATAAAGGCCTCGCCCACCAAGAAGGCGTGGACTTGCGCATCGCGCATGCGCTTGACATCGTCTGGGGAGACGATGCCGCTCTCAGTCACCAGCAGGCGCTCCGCGGGCACCTCTTTGCGCAGGCTCAGCGTCGTCTCCAGCGAGACCTCGAAGGTGCGCAAATTGCGGTTATTGATCCCGAGCAACGGCGTCTTGAGTTTGAGCGCCCGGTCCAATTCGGCGCGGTCATGCACCTCGACCAAGACCGCCATATCCAGGCTGCTCGCCACCGCCTCCAGGTCGGCCATTTGCGCATCATCCAGACAAGCGGCGATCAACAAAATGCAGTCCGCTCCCAGCACGCGTGACTCGTAGACTTGGTAGGCATCAACCATGAAGTCTTTGCGCAGCACGGGCAAATCGCAACTGGCACGCGCTTGCTTGAGAAAGTCATTGCAGCCTTGAAAAAACTGCTGATCGGTCAATACCGACAAGCAAGCTGCGCCGTGTTCGGCATAGCTTTGCGCGATATCGGCAGGAATGAAGTCGGCGCGCAAAACGCCCTTGGAAGGGCTGGCTTTTTTCACCTCGGCAATCACCGCTGAGCGGCCCGCCGCGATCTGCGCGCGCATGGCGCCGACAAAGTCGCGCGTCAAGACGCGGCTTTCGGCATCCGCACGCATGGCTTGCAAGGATTTGCGCTGCAGGCCTTGCGCCACCTCTTCACGCTTGACGGCCACAATTTTGTTCAATATATCGCTCATGCGGGTGCACTTTCTTGTTGGGTGAAGGCGACAAACTGCGCCAGCTTGGCCTGCGCTGCGCCTGAGGCGATGGCCTGGCGAGCCTGCGCTACGCCTTCTTTCATGGTGGGCGCCACATTGGCCGCGTACAGCGCAACGCCTGCGTTCAAAATCACGATATCTCTGGCCGCGCCAGGCTCATTAGCCAACACGCCTTGGAGCATGGCCATGGACTGCTCGGGTGTTTCCACGCGCAAAGCCCGGTTGCTGGCCATCGCCATGCCAAAGTCTTCGGGGTGAATTTCATATTCGGTGATTTGACCGTGATGCAACTCGCCCACCAGCGTTGAGGCGCCCAGGCTGACTTCGTCCATGCCGTCACGGCCATAGACCACCACCGCATGTTCGGCGCCCAACCGCTGCAGCGCGCGAATCTGAATGCCCACCAAATCGGAATGAAATACACCCATCAAAATATTCGGAGCGCCGGCCGGATTGGTCAATGGCCCCAGGATGTTGAAGATGGTTCGGATGCCCAACTCTTTGCGCACCGGCGCGACATTTTTCATGGCCGGATGGTGATTCGGTGCAAACATAAAGCCCATGCCGACCTGCGCAATTGATTGCGCAATGCGCTCTGGCGAGAGGTGGATGTTGGCGCCCAAGCTCTCCAAGACATCGGCGCTGCCCGATTTGCTGCTGACGCTGCGACCACCGTGCTTGGCGGTTTTGGCGCCGGCCGCGGCGGCCACGAACATGGCGCAAGTTGAAATGTTGAAAGTGTGCGAGCCGTCCCCGCCAGTGCCCACAATGTCCACCAAGTGCTGCGGATCGAGCACATGCACCTTGGTTGAAAATTCGCGCATCACTTGCGCTGCGGCCGTGATTTCGCCAATGGTTTCCTTTTTCACCCGCAAGCCGGTGATCAACGCGGCCGTCATCACCGGTGAGAGCTCACCCTTCATGATCATGCGCATGATCTTGAGCATCTCGTCGTGAAAAATCTCGCGGTGCTCAATGGTTCTTTGCAGCGCTTCTTGGGGCGTAATCGGCATGAGAGTTTCCTTGCTAGAAATGGGGGCGCCAATGGCTGGCAGTAGTCGGCGCGATCAGCGCACAGACTGGCACGCGATACGCATCACGGGCGCACCAAAAAATTCTTCAGCATGGCGTGCCCATGCTCCGTCAAGATCGACTCGGGATGAAACTGCACCCCTTCGATGTCGATCTCGGTATGGCGCACGCCCATGATTTCACCATCGTCGGTCCAAGCGGTCACCTTCAGGCACGGCGGACAGCTGGCCCGCTCAATGGCCAGCGAGTGGTAACGATTCACAGTAAATTGCGCTGGCAAGCCCTCAAACACGCCTTCTTGCGTGGTGGTGATGACGCTCGTTTTGCCGTGCATGAGTTCTTGCGCGCGAACAATGCGGGCACCAAACGCGGCGCCAATGCTCTGGTGCCCCAGACACACACCCAAAATAGGCAACTTGCCAGCAAAGTGCTGAATCGCAGCGACGGAGATGCCGGCCTCAGCGGGCGAGCAAGGACCGGGGGAGATCACCAGGCGATCAGGCGCGCGCGCGGCAATGCCTTCAAGGGTGATTTCGTCATTGCGAAACACCTCGACCTCAGCGCCCAGCTCCCCAAAGTACTGCACGATGTTGAAGGTGAATGAGTCGTAGTTGTCGACCATCAGGAGTTTGATTTTTTTCGACATGCTCACTCCAGGCCTTCTTCAACCAACTCACTGGCGCGCAGCAGGGCGCGGGCTTTGTGTTCGGTCTCGCGCCATTCCATTTCAGGCACCGAGTCGGCGACCACGCCCGCTGCGGCCTGCACATACAGCACCTGATCTTTAATCACAGCGGTGCGAATCGCTATCGCCACATCCATGTCTCCTGCATAGCTCAAGTAACCGCAAGCACCGCCATACAGGCCGCGCTTGGTGGGTTCGAGTTTGTCAATCAACTCCATGGCGTGCACCTTGGGCGCGCCAGTCAGCGTGCCCGCCGGGAAGGTCGCTTTGAGCACGTCCATATTGGTCATGCCCTCGTTCAGCAGGCCCTCGACGTTGCTGACGATGTGCATGACATGGCTGTAACGCTCCACCACAAACGCTTCGGTGACTTTGACAGAGCCGATCTGCGCGATCCGGCCGATGTCGTTGCGCGCCAAATCAATCAGCATCACATGCTCTGCGCGCTCTTTGGGGTCGTTGATCAACTCCAGCTCAGCCGCCTTGTCTTTCTCGGGCGTAGCGCCACGCGGCCGTGTGCCTGCCAACGGCCGTATGGTGACTTTGGTGCCCTCTTCGGTGCGCTCTTGGCGAACCAAAATCTCGGGACTGGCACCCACCACGTGGAAGTCGCCAAAGTTGTAGAAATACATGTACGGGCTGGGATTGAGCGAGCGCAAAGCACGGTACAGCGAAAGCGGGCTTTCGGTGTAGCGTTTCTTGATGCGCTGGCCCACCTGCACCTGCATGAAGTCACCGGCCGCAATCAAGTCCTTGGCATGCAACACGGCGGCCAAGTAATCTTCTTTGGTGAAATCACGCTCGGCCGGGTAGGACTGGCTGGCTTTGACCACCGGCGCGCTGACCGAGTAGCGAAGCTGCTCTTTGAGGTCGCGCAGCCGTTTTTTGGCTTTGGCATAGGCCTCGGGCTGCGCGGGGTCGGCATAGACAATCAAGTACAGCTTGCCCGAGAGGTTGTCGATCACGGCCAACTCTTCGCACTGCAAAAGCAAAATATCGGGCGTGCCCAGCGTGTCTGGCGGGCAGGTGTTTTCGAGTTTCTTCTCGATATAGCGCACGGCGTCATACCCAAAATACCCAGCCAAACCGCCGCAAAAGCGGGGTAACCCTGGGCGCAAAGCCACTTTGAATCGCTTTTGGTACTGCTCAATGAAATCGAGCGGGTTGCCAGCGGCGGTCTCGACGACCACACCGTCGCGCACGACTTCAGATTGCGCCTGTGCCCCAAAACCCGAAGCCCGAATGAAGGTGCGTGCGGGCAAGCCAATGAAGCTGTAGCGGCCAAAGCGCTCACCGCCCACCACCGATTCCAACAAAAAGCTGTAGGCGCCGCCCCCCTCGCTGTGGGCCAGTTTGAGGTACAAAGACAAGGGGGTTTCCAGATCCGCAAATGCCTCCAGCATGAGCGGGATGCGGTTGTAGCCTTGGCTGGTCAGGCTTTTAAATTCCAATTCGGTGATCACGGCTA
>CANGEG010000213.1 GCA_947452725.1 Comamonadaceae bacterium
CCAACTCCAGTGTTGCGCTCTCAGGCGGCAACAGTCGAGCTACTGAACGGTCCTTGAATGATTGTCCAAAACGTGCCAATTGATTCCTTCATCGCCGCCCCCGTGTTCTTGAGTTCTAAGAAGGCGACATCTATTGTGACGCGGGGGGAAACCGACATTAATCCGGCATTCCGGGCTTTAACGATTCAGAAGAAACGACTCACCGACGAGTATCTGTTGCGGGAGTTGGCAAGCTGCGGATTTTTGCCCGGTTATGGGTTCCCCACCAACATAGTTTCATTTGATACCCTGAATGTGGAAGAGCTAAAGCGCCAGGAGCAAAAGGAACGCAACAGAAAACTTGGGATGGGCGGGCGTGAAGACAACAAAATGCGCCACCGTGACCTTCCCAATAGAGATGCGGTGACTGCATTACGTGAGTACGCGCCAGGGGCAGATGTGGTGATGGATGGTCAGGTGTACCGCTCTGCGGGGATCACCTTGAATTGGCATGCTCCTGCGTCCGAGAGCCATGTCAAACAAATTCAAAGCATACGCCAGGCCTGGCGTTGCATCTATTGCGGTGCTAATGGCACATTCATTACCGGCGATGGTCTCGACAGCTGCAATGCATGCGGAGCAGAGTTACAAAGCATGGGAGACAACAGGTTCACGTACATGGAGCCCGCAGGCTTCGCAGTGGATTTGTATGAGCCATCGCATACAGACGTAACTTCACAAGCTTTTTTGCCAGTGGTCAACGCATGGATCAACGCTGAAGGTGATTGGCTGCCATTGCCTAATGCTGTATTGGGAAGTTTTCGCAGTACGAGTTTGGGTAGGGTTTTCAATCACTCGGGTGGAGTCAACGGCACCGGTTATGCCATTTGCCTAGACTGCGGCAAGGCAGAGCCTATGCACAAAGACAGATCAGCTCCGAAATTTGCCGATGCCAAAACCCCACACCGAAGACTTCGCGGTGCACAAGGCAATGCAAATAAAGAGTGCGCCGGTAGTTTTAAACCCTACGCGGTGAAGCCAGCATTACACCTAGGTCTAGAGACCGTGACAGATGTACTTGAACTTCAATTGAACGGTTTGGATGGATTGCCGATTTCAGATCCAGTCGCGGCCTATTCATTGGCCGTTGCCCTGCGTCATGTAATCGCCGCAGCTCTTGGAGTGGAGACCGATGAAATTGGCTGCGATACCAAGCCAATCCGACACCCGGTCAAGGGCATAGGCCATGTGATTATTTTGTACGACCACTCAGCGGCAGGCTATTGCTCTTCAGTTGCCGATCGCATCCCTCATCTTCTATCAAAGGCAAGGGAACAATTGGATTGTGTAGCGAAATGCCAGAGCGGTTGTCAGCACTGTTTACTTTCATACGACACGCGCTTTCGAATGAATGACCTAGACCGTTTTGCGGCTTTGAAATTCCTTACCTCGGAGTGGATGCAGCAACTAAATCTTCAACCAGTGGATGCATTTTTTGGCCCATCTTCGTCAATAGCAGAAACACTATCTTTAGCGGAGTCAATAGGAAGAGAGTGGAACAAACCTGGCTCCATTGAATTGCGAATTTACCTTCGTGGTCTTGCACAAGACTGGGATATTGCTGGATCGTCATTAAAACGCTTGCTACAGCGCTGGAGTCTTCACGGCCCAGTGCGGTTGGTTGTTCCAACCGAAATGGTTAGTATTTTGTCTCCTGATCAACTCTTTGCATTTAGACAGTTGTCGCAGTGGGATGCTGTAACCGTGCATTCTAGTGTGGGGGCAAAGTCATCCCAACTTGCTCCATTTGCAGAGGTAATAAATTCGCAGAACGTGACCCGATGGGCATCGCGTGATGAAAGTTGTGCAATTCCTTCAAGTCTTTGGGGTCAAGTAACAAGTTCAGTACTTGTTCGTGGGAATGGCCTTCAAGCCTTGGAAATTGGCGAGCAGTTAGAGCTCGGAGCAGATCATCCATCAGATCTATCGCCAAAGGCCGGGCGCTTAGAGCTGAAAGCGGAATTGAACGGATTGACTGCGAAATTTGGAACAAGACTACTTGATCGTATCGAACTGAAGTACGGCAAAAGCCTCGTTGAGCGTGAAGATGCAATCAAGTCCGTTATATATCATGATCGATATATAAACTCGCCATTGCCAGTGATGTTGTTGCTGAGTTTGATTAAAGCAATGCGATGCGAATACAAGGATGCATGGAAAAAAACGACGTTGGTTGAGATCGTAAGTGTGGGAGTTCCTTTTGATGACCGATATTCACAATCAGCTACGCAAGTATTTCACAACTGGCCAACAACTGAAAGTCGTGATGCCGCAATTATTTCTGCCTTCGCTGCGGCCAGCACTCACGCAGTTGTTAGGAACTTGCCTAAAGCATTAGCCTCTCACGCACGCGTTCTTGAAATCGGGTTGGAGTCAGGGGTAAAACTGAAGATTTGGTTTGATCAAGGGTTTGGATATTGGATGGTTCCAAAAAGCACCTCCAGAACTTCTTCAACTGCGAACACAAGGTTTAGGTTTAATGAACCACCCTCATTTCAAGGTGACGAGATTTCGAAAGCACAAGTATTAATAGAAGGACAGGCATTTTCAACTCAAATTTTCTTTGAGGTAAATACTCCTTCTAAATAAATATCGAGATGAGAAATTTGGCTGCAGTAATGGCCTGCCCGCCCCGGTACTCTTCGGAATTGAGTCGGGTATGTAACGGTAAGCTGAGGCAGGATTTGCACGATGTGCTTTAGCTCACACCATGAGCCAGCCAGTTGGCATGATGACAAAAATTCTCGAAGGAATTCCGCAATGCACATCGAAGTCATTTACGGCAACATCGTCAAGCAGCCTGATGCCGAGGCTATCGTCAACAGCGCCAATGCCAATATGCGGTTGGGTTCGGGCGTGGCAGGGGCTATTCACACGACGGCAGGCCCCAAGCTTGAAGAATATTGCCACCCCTATGCACCACTGGCTTTAGGCGCAGGCTTGATCACACCAGGGTTCAAGCTGCCCAATTTGTGGGTGATCCATGTACGTTCGGCCCACTATGTGACCAACGACGAGCCCGAGCGGTACATGCAGATGGCGTTGGAGTCCATGCTGCGCATCGCCAATGACAACGACTTGCGCACCTTGGCTGTGCCAGCCATTGGTACAGGCATGTTCAAGTTCCCTCCCGTGTTGGCAGCTCGATTGACGGCTCAGGCCTTGGCCAAGGCCGATGAGTTGGCCCCGCACTTGAAATGGGTGCGTATTTGTCTGGCGGACCAGGCCATGGTGCCTCTGTATGAGTCGGCTATGGCTGAAGCCGGTCTTCACCCCTCAGAGGTGACTTCTTCAGCATCCATAATCAGATTGCCTAGACTTGAATCACAGATTTGTACCTAGGCCAATCTACCCAAGGAACCCATGAAGCTACTCCACACATCTGATTGGCATTTAGGGCAGAGCTTGAATCAGTATGAACGCGGCTACGAGCATGGGCAGTTCTTGGCATGGTTACTGGACACGTTGGAAGCCGAGCAGGTCGATACGCTTTTGATTGCGGGAGACGTCTTTGACAACACGAACCCGTCCTCAGCATCGCAATCCCAGCTCTATAACTTTCTGACGCAGGCTCGCAGGCGAGTGCCGCAGTTAGGCATTGTCATGACTGCTGGCAATCACGATTCGCCTGGTCGTATGGAGGCGCCCGCTCCATTTTTGGCGTTATTGGATGCTTATGTGGTGGGGCACACTGGCCTGCTGGGAGGGCAAGTAGATTTTGACCGCATCGTCGTACCGCTCAAGAACCGAAGTGGCCAGATTTCGGCTTGGTGCATTGCCATGCCCTTCTTGCGCCCTAGCGATGTACCGCGCGTTGACGGGGCGGCCGATCAATACCTTGCTGGCATTGCCGCGATTTACGAGCAAGCCTATGCGTTTGCTTTGACAAAGCGCACGCCAGATCAAGCCATCATTGCTTTAGGCCACTGCCACATCACAGGCGGTCAAGTGTCAGTGGATTCGGAGCGGCGAATTGTCATTGGCGGCGCTGAGGCGCTTTCGGTCAAAATATTCGACCCCGAAATTGCCTATGTGGCCTTGGGCCATCTGCATCTTGCGCAAAAGGTAGGCGGGGATGAAACGAGGCGCTACTGTGGCAGTCCCTTGCCCATGTCGTTCTCTGAAATGGACTACAAGCACCAGGTCGTTGTTGTTGAAGTGACGCAGGGCAAAGTGTCCTCGACCCGAGAAATTCAAATCCCCCGCAGCGTTGACTTGCTGCGTGTCCCCAAAAAAGCTGCGCCCTTGGTGGATGTTTTGGCTGCTCTTGAGTCACTAAACCTTCCTGACCTACCCCCTGAGCAATGGCCCTATTTACAGGTGCGCGTGCAATTAAGCCAACCTGAACCGACACTTCGCTCACAGGTGGAGTCGGCCATCAATGGCAAACCGGTGCGTCTGGTTCGGATTGAGACCAGTACCGTTCATGTGGGCGGTGGCGCGCCAATGCCCGAGGTCAGCATTGATGAACTGAGCAATTTGAACCAGTCTGACTATTTTGAAAAGCTGTATGTGCATCGATATGGATCAGCGCCCCCTGGCGAGATCATGTCTGCCTTTGCCGAATTACTGAACGCACCTGAACCAGCAGGAGCAAACTCATGAAAATTTTGGCCATTCGAGGTAAGAACCTTGCGTCTTTGTCGGCAGAATTTGAAATTGATTTTCTGAGTGAGCCGTTGGCCAGTGCGGGCCTTTATGCCATTACTGGACCTACAGGTTCTGGCAAAAGCACTTTGCTCGATGCGCTGTGCCTGGCCCTTTACGAGCGCACGCCGCGATTAATGAAGGCGACCGCCAAGGGCGAGTCCATTCCCGATGTGGGTGACAACACCGTGTCCCCATCAGATCCGAGAACCATCTTGCGCCGTGGGGCAGGGGAGTGCTTTGCCGAGGTCGACTTTGTCGGAACCGATGGTGTGCCTTACCGTTCA
>CANGEG010000214.1 GCA_947452725.1 Comamonadaceae bacterium
CATGCGCTGCATGGCCCATTTCAGCGGGATGGGGTTGGCTTCGACAAATAGATTTTTGTGTACTGGCATCAATTTGAATTGAATCGCCATGGCCGTTTTGATGTCGCCCGCTAAAGCAGCCATGCACAATTCGTGCATCAAGCGGGGTGCAATGTTGGCGGTGACGCTGATGTTGCCTGAACCGCCGCAAAGCATGGTGGCCACAGCGGTCGGATCATCGCCCGAGTACACCGCAAAGCCCTTGGGCACGTCGCGTATCAGCCACTGTGCACGTTCCAGGTTGCCCGTGGCTTCTTTGATGCCGACGATGCCCGGTACTTTGGACAGGCGGATCACAGTTTCGTGCTGCATGTCCGCCACGGTGCGCCCGGGCACGTTATACAAAATGATGGGAAAGCCTGGCACGGCTTCAGCAATAGCCTTAAAGTGCTGGTACAGGCCCTCTTGTGTCGGGCGATTGTAGTAAGGCACAACCTGAAGTTGGCAGTCAGCGCCTACACTTTGAGCGAACTTGGCAAGTTCAATGGCTTCGGCTGTTGAGTTTGCACCGCAACCGGCCATGATGGGGATGCGCTTGTTGGCTTGCTCGACCGCGACACGAATGATTTCGCGGTGCTCTTCTACACTCACCGTGGGCGACTCGCCAGTGGTGCCAACCACGCACAGGCAGTCAGTGCCCTCGGTAATGTGCCAATCAATCAGTTTGCGCAAAGTGGGGTAGTCCACACTGAAGTCGGCGAGCATGGGGGTTGCCAGTGCGGGAATGCTGCCTTTGATGGGCGTAAATGAGGTCGTCATGGCCGTGTTTTTTTGCAGGTAAAAGAGCATTCTAACGACTGGCGAAGCCGCGCCGTTGACCCGTATCGGACTGGCCTCACAAGGGATAGGGCGTGAGCGGGGACTGGGCCGTTTCGCGCACCGCCGCAATGCGCTGAATAAAGCGCGCCGGGCCGTCCAAATAACCGTCTTCGTAGGCCACAACTCGTAGCCCCTGACACACGCGAAGGAGCTCTCCGGGCTGCAGCAAAAAGTCAGCGCGAGTCGGTTTACCCACGGTTTCATTGCCTGCGGCAAACGTTTCATACAGCAACACGCCACCGGGCGCCAGGCTTGCCAGCAGGGAGGGCAGCAGCGCGCGCCAAAGGTAATGCGTAACCACAACGGCGTCAAAGGTCAAATCGGGAAAAGGCCAAGGTCCGTTTTCAATGTCGGCCATCAATGCATGGCCCCATGGGCGGGCGGCTTCAATTGCCTCGGGCGAGCGGTCTACGCCAGTGACCGCATGTCCGCGCTCGGCAAAAAACTGCATATGCCGACCTGCGCCGCAGGCCATGTCAAGCACGGTGCCTTGGGGCGAGACCAGGTGCGCCCACTTTTGAATCCAGAGCGAGGGCGGCTGGGCGCCGTGGAGTTTGTCTTGCATAGTGTGATTTAAGAAAAAGGATTGAGGTCCATTCAACGGGGTTTGACCTCGTCTTTGAGCGCAGCCATGGCCATCTTCTCCACTAGGCCAGGGGCGAGGAGTTTCAAAAAGCGGCCGATTTTTCCCTGGGCCGACATGACGACCTCACGCTCGCGACGGTTCGTGCCCTGCAAAATGAGAGAGGCGCATTTTTTGACACTCATTGCTTTGTCCTCCCTCAGACCGCTGGAGCCGGCTGGCTGGCCGTGTGCATTCAGACCTCGGTAGCGAATTTGGGTTGAGACCACACCGGGGTAGGCGGTCGTCACGCTGACGCCGCTGCCTTGAAGTTCAGCTCGCAGCGCTTCAAAAAATCCGGTCATGGCAAATTTGCTGGCGCTGTAGGCGGTGCGCCCTGGCACCCCCACCAGCCCAGCCAACGATGAGACCGCCACCAAGCGCCCCCTTGTAGCTTTTAGGTGCGGCAAAGCCGCATGCGTGCACCACACGCTGCCCCACAGGTTGATGCGCATCAAGTCTTCGTACCACCCCAGGTTTTCGGTTGTGACATCACTAAATAGTGCTTGGGCCGACACGCCAGCATTGTTGATCAAGGTGTCGAGTTGGCCAAACTGCGCCACCGTGGTGGCGATCAGGTTTTGGCATTGAGCGGGCATGCACACATCGGTTGGGACCACCAAAGTCGTTGCGCCCAGGGCTTGGCATTCAGCGGCCACGGCTTCTAGCGCTTTCACGTTGCGCGCAGCCAGCACCAGACGCAGGTCTTGGCTATGCTGGCTGGCAAGTTGCCGCGCCAGTTCGGCGCCAATGCCGTCAGAGGCGCCGGTGATGATGATGACTTGCATGAAACGCTCGGTTGAACTGGCTGAATGAAGTAGGCAGTTTAAGCGCCACGTTGGCTCGCTGGACCTGTCCGGGGTGGCCACCAATGCATCAAGGCGAAACACCAAGGGAAAACGATAGCTGTGATTGCATCCAGTGCCCGGCTGCGCTTCCCACTACAATCGGCGTCCATGGCTACCCAAACAACCGTCAAAACCACTACCGAATATTCCGAAGGCTCTATTCGGGTCCTTAAAGGGCTGGAGCCCGTAAAGCAACGGCCGGGCATGTACACCCGCACCGACAACCCCCTGCACATCATCCAAGAGGTGCTGGACAACGCCGCCGACGAGGCGCTGGCGGGCTACGGCAAAAAGATCAAAGTCATCTTGCATGTCGATGGTTCGGTCAGCATCGAAGACGATGGCCGGGGTATCCCCTTTGGCCTGCACCCTGAAGAAAATGCTCCTGTGATTGAGCTGGTCTTTACCCGCCTGCACGCGGGCGGCAAGTTCGATAAAGGCAAGGGCGGTGCCTACAGCTTCTCCGGCGGCCTGCATGGCGTCGGTGTGAGCGTGACCAACGCACTGTCCCACCGACTGGAAGCCACCAGCTACCGCGAGGGCAAAGTGGCGACCTTGGTTTTCTCGGGTGGCGACGTGACTGAGCAATTGGTGACCCGCGCGGCAGGCGAAGGTGATCGTAAACAGGGCACCACCGTAAGGGCCTGGCCAGACGCTAAGTACTTTGAATCCAGTGCCCTGCCCATGAACGAGCTGACGCATCTGCTGCGCAGCAAAGCCGTTCTTATGCCGGGCGTTACGGTAACTTTGGTGAATGAGAAAACCAAAGAAACGCAGCAGTGGCAATATAAAGCTGGTTTGCGTGACTACCTGATGCAAACGCTGCACGGCGAGCCGGTCATTCCGCTGTTTGAAGGAGAGGGCTTTGCAGATGCCCATCATGACAGCTTTGCCGAAGGCGAAGGTGCAGGTTGGGCTGTGGCCTTTACCGAAGACGGCGCGCCGGTGCGCGAGAGTTACGTCAACCTTATTCCCACCAGCGCTGGCGGTACACACGACAGCGGCTTACGCGATGGACTTTTTACCGCAGTCAAAAGCTTCATTGAGCTGCATGGTTTGCTGCCCAAGGGTGTCAAGCTCATGCCCGAGGACGTGTTTGCTCGCGCCAGTTATGTGCTGAGTGCCAAGGTGCTGGATCCGCAGTTTCAGGGCCAGATCAAAGAACGCTTGAACTCGCGCGATGCGGTGCGCCTTGTGTCCAGTTTTGTGCGCCCCACTTTAGAGCTGTGGTTGAATCAGCATGTGGACTATGGCAAAAAGCTGGCCGAGCTGGCCATCAAAGCTGCACAAACCCGCCAAAAAGCGGGGCAAAAAATTGAAAAGCGCAAGAGCTCCGGCGTGGCCGTGTTGCCCGGTAAGCTGACCGATTGCGAAAGCAAAGACATCCTGCACAACGAGGTGTTTTTGGTCGAGGGCGACTCGGCCGGTGGCAGCGCCAAAATGGGCCGCAATAAAGAATGCCAAGCGGTGCTGCCCCTGCGCGGCAAAGTGCTCAATACGTGGGAAGTGGACCGCGATCGATTATTTGCAAACAACGAAATTCACGATATTTCGGTGGCAATTGGAGTTGACCCGCACGGACCCAACGATACTCCCGACATGAGCAACTTGCGCTACGGCAAGGTGTGCATCTTGTCGGATGCGGACGTGGACGGCTCGCACATTCAGGTATTGCTGTTGACCTTGTTTTTCCGTCACTTTCCCAAGCTGATTGAAACAGGGCATTTGTTTGTGGCGCGGCCACCGCTGTACCGGGTCGATGCACCCGCACGCGGCAAAAAACCGGCCTCCAAGGCCTATGCCTTGGACGAAGGCGAGCTGACTGCCATTTTGGACAAGCTGCGCAAGGACGGGGTGAAAGAAGGCGGCTGGAGCATCAGCCGCTTCAAAGGCCTGGGCGAGATGAGCGCCGAGCAGCTGTGGGACACCACGCTGAACCCCGACACGCGGCGCTTGCTGCCGGTGCAATTGGGCAGCTTTGATTTTGCACAAACTGAAAGTTTGATCACCCAGCTGATGGGCAAAGGCGAAGCCGCCGCCCGGCGTGAGTTGATGGAACTGCACGGCGATGACATTGAGATTGATGTTTAAAAAATGAACGACCAACCCACACTCGATTTCGACCCCGGCGAGACGGACGACTCGCTGAATCTGGCCACCTATGCCCAGCGCGCCTATCTGGAATACGCGCTGTCCGTGGTCAAAGGCCGCGCCCTGCCCGACGTGTGCGACGGCCAAAAGCCGGTGCAGCGGCGCATCTTGTACTCGATGGACCGCATGGGGCTGTCGTACAGCGGCCCCAACAACAACACAGCCGCCAAGCCTGTCAAGAGCGCCCGAGTGGTGGGCGATGTGCTGGGCCGCTACCACCCGCACGGCGACACCGCCGCTTACGATGCGCTGGTGCGCATGGCGCAAGACTTTTCCCAGCGCTACCCATTGATCGACGGTCAGGGTAACTTTGGCTCGCGCGACGGCGACGGCGCTGCCGCGATGCGTTACACCGAAGCGCGTTTGTCGCGCATCACCAGCCTCTTGCTCGACGAGATCGACATGGG
>CANGEG010000215.1 GCA_947452725.1 Comamonadaceae bacterium
CTTGGAGTTCCCCCAGTTCATCGCGCCCACCTTGGTGACGCGCAGCGAAGCTGATATCCGTGCCTTTCATGCCCTGCACGGCACCGTCATTTTGAAGCCGCTCGATGGCATGGGAGGCATGGGCATTTTCAAGGTGGGCACCGATGGCCTGAACTTGGGCGCGATCATTGAAACCCTGAACCGCGATGGCGCGCAAACCGTGATGGTGCAAAAGTTTTTGCCTGGCATTGCGCAAGGCGACAAGCGGGTGCTGCTGATCGGCGGCAAGCCGGTGCCGTTTTGCTTGGCGCGCATTCCGCAAGGCGGCGAAGTGCGCGGCAACTTGGCGGCGGGCGGCAAGGGCGTAGCCCAACCCATCTCCGCACGCGATCGCGAAATCGCCGAAGCCCTGGGCCCCATCTTGATGGCTCGCGGCCTGATGCTGGTGGGCCTGGACATCATTGGCGACAGCCTGACCGAGATCAACGTCACCAGCCCAACCTGCTTTCAGGAGATCACCGACCAGATGGGCTGTGATGTGGCGGCGCTGTTCATCGATGCGGTAGAGGCTGCACTTTAATTGACCCGCTTTATGTAAGGTCACCGTCTTCAAAGGTGTAAACCCGCCCGGGCTGCAAGGCGGTCCAGACCTCGTCGGTGGTCAGCGGCGCAGTGACCACCAATGCGACACGGTCGGTCTCGCGGGTCACCTCAGCAAAATTGACGCTCACGTCTTCATCGCTCAAGGTAGCTTGGGTGAATGGGTGACGACGCAGCACATAGTGCAGCTGAGTGCTGGCATGCGCCCACAAGGCTTGACCGTTAGACATTAAAAAATTGAAGGTGCCGTGACGGGCAATTTGCGGCACCAACTCGCTCAACGTGAGGGACAACTCTTGCACGGTGGGCACGCTGGCATGCGACTTAGCCAGCTCTTGCATCAGCCAACAAAAAGCCAGCTCGCTATCCGTCTGCCCCACGGGTTTGAAGTTGCCATGCAAGCGCGGCGCGTAGTTCATTAAATTTCCGTTATGCGCAAACACCCAGTAACGCCCCCAGAGTTCGCGCACAAACGGGTGACAGTTTTCCAGCGAAATCACACCTTGCGTAGCTTTGCGAATATGAGCGATCACATTTCGGCTTTGAATCGGGTAGCGGCGAATCAGGTCGGCGATGGGGGACTGGCTGGCGCTTTGGTGATCCACAAACAGGCGCACGCCGTGGCCTTCAAAAAAAGCAATGCCCCAGCCATCTGAATGGTGATCGGTGACCCCACCGCGCTGGGCAAAGCCCGAAAAGCTGAAATTGACGTCGGTGGGCGTGTTGCAATTCATACCGAGCAGTTGACACATCCGTAAACCTCCTGTGGTGCCTGGATTGTCAGGCCGTTCGTGTTAGTCAGTTTTGGGGGTTTTCAATTGCCAAGCGGCCAGCATGGCCAAGGCCATCAAAGCGGCCAAAAATACGAACGTTTCATTAAAGGCCTGCAAGCGAAGCACCGCCTGGTTGTTCGACGCCAGCGACACGCCGTGCTCTGCCAAGCGCCACTGCAACACAATCGCGCACAAGCTCACGCCCGAAGCCCCTCCCAACATGCGCATGAAATTGATCACGCTAGAGCCCTGCGGTATCAGGCCATGCGCCAAACCGCGCAGCGAGCCTGAATTCAGCGACGGCAAGATCAAGCCCAAGCCCACACGCCCCATGATCACCCAGACGGTGAGCCACCAGATGCTGGAGTGCACATGCAAAGTTGCCATCAAGACAAACGATGCGGCCAGCAGTGCCAAGCCCGAACACACCAGCACATAGGTGGGCTTTCGGTCGGACAATCGCCCCGTCAGTGCAATGGTCAGCGCAAGCATCAGGCCCGCAGGCAGTAAAGCGGTGCCGGTGTACGAAGCCGACCAGCCCATGCCCTGCTGCATGTACAGCGGCAGCAAGTAAGTCGAGCCAAACAAGCCGGCGCCGTAAATGAAGGCTACCAAACTGCCCATGGCAAAAGCACGATGCCGAAACACCGACAAGTTCATTAAGGGCGCCAAGCCACTGGCCAGTGGCCGGTGCAGCAAGCGATGCTGCCACAGCACAAATGTCACCAAGCCCACAGCGGCGGCGGCCAGCAAGCTCCAGGCATGGGCCGCTTGCCAACCGGCTTCGCGCAAAGACACCAAGCCGTTGAGCAGGCACAAGGTGGAGGCGGTCGCCAGCAGCAAGCCGATCGCGTCTAGCCCAGCCCCTTGCCGATTAGGGGCCTGGCCGCCGGGCGCGGTGGTGGGCACGTATTTGCGCGCCATCCACAAAGACGCCATGGCCAAGGGTACGACCATAAAAAAGATCGAGCGCCAGCCAAACGCATCGACCAGCAAGCCGCCGATGCTGGGGCCCACAGCCGGCGCTAGCACCACGCCGGTGCCAAAAAAGCTGCCAGCCCGGCCTTGCTCGCCCGCGCCAAAAACCCGCAAAATAATGATGGCCGGGATCGGCTGCACCACACCGGCAGCCAGGCCCTCCGCCACCCGGGCCGTCAACACCCAGTTGAAGTCATTGGCCAAACCACCGCCAATGCCGCCCAGCAGCAGCACCCACATGCTGACCGAGTAGGTGCGCCGGTAGCCAAAACGCGCCAATAGCCAAGGGGTCGTGAGCATGGACACCGTCATGGCCACCATAAAGCCCGAGGACACCCACTGCGCACGTGTCGGGCTCATCAAGAAATGCTGGCCCATATCGGGAATCGCCACGTTGATGATGGTCGACGACATGATGGACGCCATGGTCCCCAGCATGACCGACATCAGCAGCAGCCAACGGTACCGCTCGCCATAGCGCTGTTGCAACGCTGCCAGTGTGGCCGTTTGCGTGCTCACGCGCAGTGGCGCAGACAGCGCCCAAAGTAAGACCACAGAGACATGAAAAAGAGGGGAGTAGAGATTGAAAAACTAAGCTATTTTGCGCTGAATGCGGCCCAGCGTTGCGCTGGCGTGATTGGGAGAAATTGCCAAAATCACGATGATTTCAAATTATATAACTAAAGTAATAATAAAATGTTTTAAAAGTGATTTTTATGAGCTATTTATTATACATTCATAAAATCTAATTTGCACGAGGGAGCTCCATTGAACCGTCTAGCATTCATCCCATTTCGCTTGCCGTACCGGCTACAACAGGCTTTTTCAGCTGCTCTTATGGTTTGCGCTTTGGGGGGCTCACTCCCAATGCAAGCCCAGCCGATCTCAGAGACCGATCCATCGGGCGCGCCAACCTCACTTTCTATTGTCAAGTACGGGGCCAAATTTCAAAATGCCCAGCAAGCCCCCCTGCAACAAGCACGGGTCTTTGTTTACCGCCAAGCCAGCGCCGCGCGCACAGGCCCGGTCAACATTTACTTAGAAAGCCGCTTTCACACCGCTTTACTGAGCGGCGGCTACACCGAGTTTTGCGCGGCGCCCGGACGGCTTGCCATTCAGTCGGTGTACGACGATGCCCAAACCTTGCACCTTGGCAAAGAGGCGCCGGGGCAGCCCTGGCTGCTCAAGGCGGGCAACACACTGTATTTGCGGGTCAATGAAACAAATGCCGTGGCCACGCCTTTATTGGAGATCGCGCCAGATCCTGCGAGGAAAGAGCTGGCACTCACGGCGGCGCAAATTCACGTGCTGTCGCGTGCACCGGTCGCACTGACTTGCGACTCGCCCGCACCCTTGCCACCAGCAGCCGTAGCACCGGCACCGATCGTGGCCGCCAAATCGCCCGTACCGCGCGCCTACGCGCTGCAGGCGGATGCCCTGTTTGAATTTGGAAAAACCGAATTGAAAGTGACGGGCTATAACGCGATTGAAGCCATGGCCCAGCGCCTCAAGCGTGATTACAGCCAAGTTGACCGTATCCGTGTCATCGGCCACAGCGACCCGATAGGCAAACCCAAGCCCAACCGCGAGTTGTCCCTGGCCAGAGCCGAGCGGGTGGCCGATCAACTTCGTGACCGCGGCGTCAAACCTGTGCAGGGCTTCAAAGTGGAAGGGCAAGGCGAGAACTCACCAGTCAAAACCGATTGCCCCAAAAAGGTGACCCCTGCTAGCAAGCTGTGCAACGAGCCAAACCGCCGGGTCGAGATCATTGTTTACGGCGCTAAAAACTGAACCCGTCTGGATCCAACATGAAAAAGTCATACCAAGTCAAAATTCTTGCAGGCGCGGAAGAATCGCAAGCGCGGGACATTGCATCGTCTCTCTTTGGCGGTTCGACCAGCGTCAAAGCGGCGTCCGGCGCACGCTACCAATTGATAGACGTGACGACAGGTCAGGCCCCGGACAACATTCGGACCAGCCGCAAGGGCAACGATTTACGCGTTTATTTTGATGGACGCGAGCAAGCCGACTTGGTGATCGATGACTATTACGCTGTTACTGCATCCAATGCCCAGTCATTGATGGGCGAGTCGCAAAGCGGGCTTTTTTATCCCTATATTCCCGAATCTGGTGAATGGGCAAGCAGCGTCAGTCAAATGAAGGACGGCGCCTTGCCTGTGGGCATGGCTCTGGGCAGCGAGCCCATGGCGTTGGCCGATTTTTCTCCAGCGGGCTTGGGCGTCGTTGCGGCCGCCGCAGGCATTAACCCGTTGTGGGCAGCGCCTTTGTTGCTGCTGGGTGCAGGCGGTGGGGGTGGCGGTGGCGGTGGCGCCGTCGACACCACGCCCCCTGTCCTGCGGTCCGCAGCCTTGTATGGTCCCGATGACAACGGCGTGAGTGCCGCGGATGGTATTACAAGCGTCAACACACCGCGCATCACGGGCGACACCGAGCCCAATGCCCGAGTCAAAGTCACGATCAACGGTCACGACTATGTCGCCCAAGCGGATGCCCAA
>CANGEG010000216.1 GCA_947452725.1 Comamonadaceae bacterium
ACAAAAAAGCCCGCTGGGTGAGCGGGCTGGGGGTGGTGGCAGCGGGTTGCTGTCAGTGTGTCACGCCATCCGCTCAGACGGTTTGCAGCTTTGCTGCATGCAGGGCATCACACACAACGGCAGTCGTTGGGTGGTGGTGTGAAGGGCGGGGTTGGATATGAACACGAATGGATTATCTGAACCGTCGAAATGACTGTCAAGGAAAAATGCTGAAATGCGCATGTGCAGCAAACTTCGAGCGCACAATGATTCCATCATCAACGAGACAAAATGGGAGACACGATGAAAGAAACCCCTTATGCCTGGGTGGTGGTGTGGGCCACCTTTGTCTGCTTGGGGGTGATTTTTGGCGTGTCCTATTCCTTCGCAGCATTTTTTGAATCTTTTGCCACCGAGTTTGCGGCGCAGCGCGCCGATGTGTCTTGGATCTTTGGCCTGTCGGGTTTTGTCTACTTCGTGATGGGCGCGCCCGGCGGCATGTTGGCCGACCGCTTTGGCCCGCGCTGGGTGTGCTCGGCCGGCATGTCGCTGATCGCACTGGGTCTGCTGGTCACGAGTTGGGCACAGTCGCTGTGGGCGGTGTATCTGAGCTACGGCCTTTTGGTGGGCTTGGGCATTGCGTTTGTCTACACCCCATCGATTGCCAATGTGCAGCCCTGGTTCACCACCCGGCGAGGGCTGGCCGGGGGCATCGCCAGCTCGGGCGTGGGCGCAGGCACTTTGCTGGTGCCGGTGTTGGTGACCCTGGCACTGAGTCAAATGCCATGGCGCGAGGCCATGCGCGCCTTGGCTTGGGGCGTGTTGTTGCTGGGCTTGTTGGCGGCCAGCTTGCTCAAAAAGGCACCACGTCCTGAGTCCACCGGGGAGGGGGCGGCAACGGGCTTGAGCCTGCGCGAGACCTTGCGCGCGCCCACTTTTCGGTGGTTTTACCTGGCCGTGGTGCTGGCCTCGCCCGTCATGTTCATTCCATTTGCCCATGTCTCGGCCTCGGCGCGGGACTTGGGTTTGGACGAATCCCTGGCTGTGGGCCTGGTGGGTTTGATTGGCGTGGGCAGCTTGGTGGGGCGCTTTGCCATTGGCGTGATGGCCGACCGCCTGGGACGCGCTCCGACGTTGGTGCTGATGCAGCTGTCCATGGGCGCGTCGTATGCCATGTGGTTTACAGCGCAAGGCGTCTTGGGGCTGATGCTGTTTGCGCTATGGTTTGGCCTGAGTTACGGCAGCATCGTGTCGTTGCTACCGGCCATTTGCATGGATTACTTTGGCGCCAAATCGGTGGCCGGGGTGGTGGGCACGCTTTACAGCGGCGCGGCGGTGGGCAACTTGCTCGGACCGGTGCTGGCTGGCGCGGTGTTCGACGCCACGGGCCAGTACCATGTGGTGATGGCAGGGTGCGTGACGTTGTCCCTGTGCGCCACCTGGGCCACCCACCAGATGCGGCGCCTGGGGCGGGCACAATACTGATCTCTGTTGGCTCAAGCCTGCTTGGAAGAACATGAACAACGATTTGCACAGTCTGCGGCGCATCTTGAAATCTTGCCGCACCATCGCTGTGGTGGGGTTATCTGCCGATTGGCATCGTCCCAGTTTTTTTGCGGCCAAGTACATGCAGTCTCACGGCTACACCATCGTGCCGGTCAACCCACGCTATGCGGGTCAGCCCGAGGGCATTTTGGGCGCCACTTGCTATGCCAGCTTGCTCGACATTCCCCACCCGGTGGACATGGTGGACGTGTTTCGGCGCAGCGAAGACGTGTTGCCTATTGCACAGCAGGCAGTGCAAATCGGCGCGCGATGTATGTGGCAGCAGCTGGGCGTGAACAACCTGCAGGCCGACGCCTTGGCACGCGCAGCGGGACTTGCTTCAGTGACTAATCGCTGCGTCAAAATTGAGCATGCTCGCTTGTTCGGCGGCTTGAACTGGGTGGGGGTGAACACGGGTCTGATTTCTGCGAGGCGACGGGCATGAGCGATCGAATTTTTCATCCTGAAACTTTGGCCATTCACGCGGGACAAATTCCTGATGCCGCAACCGGTGCGCGCGCGTTGCCGATTTACCAAACCTCCAGCTTCGTCTTTGACAGCGCCGAGCACGCGGCTTCGCTGTTCAATTTGCAAACCTTTGGCAATGTGTATTCGCGCCTGAGCAACCCCACTGTGGCCGTCCTGGAAGAGCGCGTGGCCGCCTTGGAGATGGGCCGCGCCGCCGTGGCCAGCGCCTCGGGCATGGCGGCCGAAACCATGGCCTTGATGACTATTTTGCAAGCCGGCGACCACGTGGTGGCGGCCGGCGCTTTGTACGGCGGCTCGGTCACTTTGCTGGCGGTGAGCTTGGCTAAATTTGGCATTGAAACCACGTTTGTCGACGCGCAAAACCCCGAGGCCTTTGCCGCCGCCATGCGCACCAACACCCGCGCGGTGTATGCAGAGAGCTTGGGCAATCCGAGCATGGTGGTGCTGGATATCGCCGCCGTGGCCGAGGTGGCCCACGCCCACGGCGTGCCCTTGATTGTCGACAACACCGTGCCCAGTCCGATGCTGTGCAATCCGTTGGCACTCGGCGCTGACGTGGTCGTGCATTCGGCCACCAAATACCTGGGCGGGCACGGCACCACCTTGGCCGGCGTCGTGGTCGAAGGCGGCAAATTCCCTTGGGACAACGGCAAGTTCCCCGGCATGACCGAGCCCTCGCAGGGCTACCACGGCGTGAAGTTCTACGAGACCTTTGGCGACTTTGGTTTTGCCATGCGCTGCCGAATGGAAAGCCTGCGGGTGTTCGGTGCGGCGCTCAGCCCCATGAGCGCTTGGCAAATTTTGCAAGGGGTCGAGACGCTGCCCCTGCGCATGAACAAGCATTGCGAGAACGCGCTGGGCGTGGCCCGGTTTCTCAAGGACCACCCGCAGGTGGCTTGGGTCAACTACCCGGGGCTACCCAGCCATCCGCAGCACGAATTGCTGATGCGCCAAATGCGCGGAGCCTCGGGCTTGTTGGCGTTTGGCGTCAAAGGTGGTTTGAGCCAGGGCGTAAAGTTCATCGAATCTGCGCAGTTCATGAGCCACTTGGTCAACATTGGTGATACCCGCACCTTGATCAGTCACCCCGCCAGCACCACGCATCGCCAGTTGGACGCTGCCCAGCAACTGGCCGCCGGTGTACAGCCCGACATGATTCGCATCTCGGTGGGCCTGGAGCATCTGGACGACATCTTGTGGGACCTGGACCAAGCCTTGGCGGCCACGCGCTAAGACCCTGCCCCGCCCGGGGCCTGAAGATGAACGCCCTGGATTGGCGCACGAAATGCATCAAATTCGGGCATTATTTTTGCTTTAGTTTGGTGCGCAAAAGAATAAAACAAGTTTTGCGCACCAAAATCAATCAAAAATAAGCGAGAGACTTCAATGGAAGCACTGAAACAGGGCGCGGATGCGCTCTTTATTTTGTTGGGCGGCATCATGGTGCTGGCCATGCATGCGGGTTTTGCCTTTTTAGAGTTAGGCACAGTGCGCAAAAAGAACCAAGTGAACGCCTTGGTCAAAATCTTGGTGGATTTTTCAGTCTCCACGGTCATGTATTTTGTGATCGGTTACAGCGTGGCCTACGGCACCAGCTTCTTTGTCGGTGCCGAGCAATTGGCTGCCAAAAATGGCTATGAGCTGGTCAAGTTCTTTTTCTTACTGACCTTTGCGGCGGCCATTCCCGCCATCATCTCCGGGGGCATCGCCGAACGCGCCAAATTTTGGCCGCAGTTGATCGCCACCGCTGTGATTGTGGGTTTTATTTACCCCTTTTTTGAGGGCATCGCTTGGAATCAGCACTTTGGTGTCCAAGCCTGGATCAAGGCCTTTACGGGCGATGAATTCCATGACTTTGCCGGTTCGGTGGTGGTTCATGCTGTGGGCGGATGGATCGCACTGCCCGCAGTGGTGTTACTTGGCGCGCGCTACAACCGCTACCGCAAAGATGGCCAGGTTTCGGCCCACCCCCCGTCAAGTATTCCGTTTCTCGCCTTGGGCGCTTGGATTTTGATCGTGGGCTGGTTTGGCTTTAACGTCATGAGCGCCCAGACTTTGGACAAAATTTCAGGCCTGGTCGCGGTCAACTCCTTGATGGCCATGGTCGGGGGCACGATCACCGCTTTGCTGATGGGTAAAAATGACCCCGGCTTTGTGCACAACGGCCCGCTGGCGGGCTTGGTTGCGGTGTGCGCGGGCTCAGACTTGATGCATCCGTTTGGCGCTTTGGTGGTGGGCTGTGTGGCCGGCGCTTTGTTTGTGCTCATGTTCACCTTGACGCAAAACAAATGGAAGATTGACGATGTGTTGGGCGTGTGGCCCCTGCATGGTTTGTGCGGCACCTGGGGCGGCATTGCGGCGGGTATTTTTGGAAGCAAAACCTTGGGTGGCCTGGGCGGTGTGAACTTGACCGCGCAGATTTTGGGCACGGCCATGGGCGTGACCTGGGCGCTGCTTGGCGGCTTATTGGTCTACGGCACCCTGAAGTGGACCATGGGCATCAAGATGAGCCCTGAGGAAGAATACGAAGGCGCTGACCTCACGGTGCACAAAATCAGCGCCACGCCAGACCGGGAAGTGAGTTGGTAATTACCACATTTCAGGGCCTTTTCGATTTATTTTCAAAATATGTATCTAAATCGCTTGCGTGTGAACTTCATTTGTGGCTCATAATGGTTTAGCACGGGTTTTTAGGCCTGTGCATAGTTTGCGGTGAATTGGTCAGTTTCGCTTCCTTCCAGTGTTTTTGGGTTTGTTGAATGCGTTTTCGGGACTCCATCGCTTTTGTTTCTGTTTTTTGAGGAGTCCCTTTAAATGGGCAAAAAACTTTA
>CANGEG010000217.1 GCA_947452725.1 Comamonadaceae bacterium
AGTGCCAGATCGATCATTGCCGTGACTGCAAATCGGCCTTTAGTGGTCAAACGCATGGCGGACTCCGGTGGGGGTAGGACAAACTTGTCCTACTAACGCGGTCAAGTATAGCAGAACCCGATCAAATTGGTCGGGTTAAGGCGCGGGTAAACCCTTTAGGCAATGTGGTCGGTTCCAACGGCGCCAAAGGCCTGCTCTTTGAGCATGGCAAGTTGATCGCGCACCCCGGCGGCCTTCTCAAAGTCGAGGTTGCGGGCATGCTCCATCATTTGCTTTTCCAACTGCTTAATGGCTTTGGCTACGTCTTTCTCGCTCATGTCCTCAACCTTGGCCCGCTGCACTGCGGCCAGCTCCAAGCGCTCGGCTTCTTTGCCCGATTTATCGCTGTAGACCCCATCAATCAAATCGCGCACTTGTTTGACGATGCTGCGCGGCGTGATGCCATGCACCAGGTTGTGGGCGGTCTGCTTTTCGCGGCGGCGTTGGGTTTCGCCAATCGCTTTTTTCATCGACTCGGTCATGCGGTCGGCATACAAAATAGCTTGACCATGCACATTGCGCGCAGCCCGGCCAATGGTCTGGATCAGGCTGCGCTCAGATCGCAAAAAGCCTTCTTTGTCCGCATCCAAGATCGCCACCAAAGACACCTCAGGAATATCCAAGCCCTCGCGCAGCAAATTAATACCGACCAGTACATCAAATACGCCCAGGCGCAGGTCACGCAAAATCTCCACCCGCTCTACGGTGTCGATGTCGGAGTGCAGGTAACGCACGCGAACCCCGTTGTCACTCAAATAGTCGGTGAGCTGCTCGGACATGCGCTTGGTTAAAGTGGTGATGAGCACACGCTCGTTCTTATCAGCTCGGATGCGAATTTCTTGCAGCACATCGTCCACCTGATTGATCGCCGGGCGAACTTCCACCAGGGGGTCCACCAGGCCGGTGGGCCTGACCACCTGCTCGACCACCTGGCCGGCATGCTGTTTTTCGTAGTCGGCCGGCGTGGCCGAAACGAAGATGCACTGGCGCATCTTCGTTTCAAACTCTTCAAATTTAAGCGGCCGGTTGTCCAGCGCACTGGGCAGGCGAAAACCGTATTCGACCAGCGTGGTCTTGCGCGAGCGGTCGCCGTTGTACATGGCGCTCAGCTGGCCGATCATCTGGTGACTCTCGTCCAAGAACATGATGGCGTCAGGGGGTAAATAGTCGGTCAAGGTGCTGGGCGCGTCGCCCGGCGCTGCACCCGACAAATGGCGGGTGTAGTTTTCAATGCCTTTGCAATGCCCAACTTCGCTGAGCATTTCCAAGTCAAAACGGGTGCGCTGCTCTAGGCGCTGAGCTTCGACCAATTTGCCCATGCCCACCAGTTCTTTAAGCCGGTCCGACAGCTCCATTTTGATGGTCTCTACCGCCGCCAACACCTTGTCGCGTGGCGTCACGTAGTGGCTCGACGGATAGACCGTAAAGCGCGGAATTTTTTGCTTGATGCGCCCAGTAAGTGGATCAAACAGCTGCAGACTTTCGATCTCGTCGTCAAACAGCTCTATGCGAATGGCCAGCTCGGAATGCTCGGCCGGAAACACGTCGATTGTGTCGCCGCGCACCCGGAATTTGCCCCGACTAAAGTCCATGTCGTTGCGCTGGTACTGCATGCGAATGAGCTGCGCAATCACGTCGCGCTGACCCAGCTTGTCGCCGTTGCGCAGCGTCATGATCATGCGGTGATAGCTCTCGGGCTCCCCAATGCCATAGATCGCCGACACCGTGGCCACAATCACCACATCGCGCCGCTCCATGATGCTTTTGGTGCAAGACAGGCGCATTTGCTCGATATGCTCGTTGATGGCGCTGTCCTTTTCAATAAACAGATCGCGCTGCGGCACGTAGGCCTCTGGCTGGTAGTAGTCGTAATAACTGACGAAATACTCCACCGCATTCTTGGGAAAGAATTCGCGAAACTCACTGTACAACTGCGCCGCCAGCGTCTTATTCGGCGCAAACACAATGGCAGGACGCCCCAACTGGGCAATCACATTGGCCATGGTGAATGTTTTGCCTGAACCGGTCACGCCCAGCAAGGTTTGAAAAACCTCGCCGTCGTGCACGCCTTCTACCAATTTCGCAATAGCCGTAGGCTGGTCTCCGGCTGGCGGATAGGGCTGAAACAGCTCAAAAGGCGAGCCGGGATAACTTACAAAATGACCGGGAGGCATCTCGTTATTGACTTGCGCAAGTTCAGACATATCGACAATTGTGGCGCGGCACATCGGGTGGTCTCGAAAGGCCCGCATGTCCCGCTAAAATAAGGGGTAACCCGCAAGCGTAACCGAAGCTGCGGTACTCCCTTTTTACTCAAGGACTTCTCTCATGTCTCTGTTTACCGCCGTTGAAATGGCCCCCCGCGACCCGATTTTGGGATTGAACGAGCAATTTGCTGCAGATACCAACCCCAACAAAGTCAACCTTGGTGTGGGCGTTTATTTCGACGACAACGGCAAACTGCCTTTACTGCAGTGCGTGCAAACCGCAGAAAAAGCCATGATGGCCACTCCGACCGCCCGCGGCTACCTGCCGATTGACGGCATTGCCGCCTATGACGCAGCTGTTAAGAGCTTGGTATTTGGCGCCGACAGCGAAGCTGTAACCTCAGGCCGCGTGGCCACTGTGCAAGGCATTGGCGGTACAGGCGGCTTGAAAATCGGCGCCGACTTTTTGAAAAAGCTCAGCCCCAACGCCACGGTGTTGATTTCAGACCCCAGCTGGGAAAACCACCGCGCCCTGTTTTTAAACGCAGGTTTTAAAGTTGAAAGCTATGCGTATTACGACGCCGAAAAACGCGGCGTGAACTTTGAAGGCATGTTGGCAAGCCTGAACGCAGCATCACCCGGAACTATCGTGGTCTTGCATGCCTGCTGCCACAACCCGACCGGCTACGACATCACCGCTGCCCAATGGGACCAAGTGGTGCAAGTGGTCAAGGCCAAGCAGTTGACCGCCTTTTTGGACATGGCATACCAAGGCTTTGGCCACGGTATTGCAGAAGATGGCGCAGTGATTGGCAAGTTCGTGGCAGCTGGCCTGAATTTTTTGGTCTCCACCTCGTTCTCTAAGAGCTTCAGCTTGTACGGCGAGCGCGTGGGCGCACTGTCGGTGCTTTGCAAAGACAAAGAAGAATGCGGCCGTGTGCTGTCGCAACTAAAAATCGCGATACGCACCAACTACTCCAACCCACCGATTCACGGCGGTGCGGTGGTAGCCGCGGTGTTAAACAACCCAGAGCTGCGCGCCCTGTGGGAAAAAGAATTGGGCGAAATGCGCGTGCGCATCAAGGCCATGCGCCAAAAGCTGGTCGACGGCCTCAAAGCGGCAGGCGTCAAACATGACATGGGATTCATCACCAGCCAGATCGGCATGTTCAGTTACTCGGGCCTGTCCAAAGACCAAATGGTGCGCCTGCGTAACGAATTTGGCGTGTATGGCACCGACACTGGCCGTATGTGCGTGGCGGCGCTCAACAGCAAAAACATCGACTACGTTTGCCAAGCGATTGCCAAAGTCGTTTGAACTGATTATTTGCCACTCAAAACCGCTCATTTGAGCGGTTTTTTTTCTAGTGCGCGCAGGTGACAGTGGATTAGTGTTTTCCCTCCAACTTTCAGATGGCTCAACTGTTATATTGCTGCAGCGCAACAATTTAGGGACGCCTCGCCATGCTTTACCAGATCTACGAAACACAACGCTCCTTCATGGAGCCCTTCTCCGACTTGGCGCAAACGGCAGCCAAGCTCTACAGCAACCCCAGCAATGTAGCCGGCCAAAACCCGATGGCACAGCGCGTGGCCGCTGGTTATGACTTGTTTCACCGCTTGGGCAAAGATTATGTGAAACCAGAGTTTGGCATTCGCACCGTGGACGTGGGCGGCGTTGACGTGGCCATTCATGAACGCATTGAGATCAAAAAGTCATTTTGCGAATTGCTGCGTTTCAAGCGCTATTCGGATGACACGGAAACTTTGGCCAAACTGAAGAACCAACCCCCGGTGTTGATCGTAGCCCCCTTATCAGGCCACTACGCCACCTTGCTGCGCGACACCGTCAAAACCATGTTGGGTGACCACAAGGTCTACATAACGGACTGGAAAAACGCGCGACTGGTGCCACTAGAAGACGGCGAATTTCACCTGGACGACTACATCAACTACATCCAAGAGTTCATTCGCCATGTGCAGTCCATTTATGGCAACTGCCATGTTGTGAGCGTGTGCCAGCCCACCGTGCCAGTGCTGGCGGCCATTTCACTGATGGCCAGCCGAGGTGAAAAAACGCCTCTGACCATGACCATGATGGGTGGTCCCATCGACGCGCGCAAATCGCCCACCGCAGTGAACAACCTGGCCACGAACAAAGGCTTTGATTGGTTTGAGAACAACGTAATCTACCGCGTACCTGGCAATTTTCCGGGTGCGGGGCGCCGTGTCTACCCTGGCTTTTTGCAACACACCGGTTTTGTGGCCATGAACCCCGACCGCCACGCCACCAGCCATTACGACTACTTCAAAGACTTGATCAAAGGTGACGATGCCAGCATCGAAGCCCACCGCAAGTTTTACGACGAGTACAACGCCGTGCTCGATATGGACGCTGACTACTACCTAGAAACTATCCGCACTGTGTTCCAAGACTTCAACTTGGTCTACGGCACTTGGAACGTGAAAGGCGTGGACGGCCGCACCGAGCTGGTCCGACCCCAAGACATTACAACCACTGCAATGCTGACGGTGGAGGGCGAGCTGGACGATATCTCAGGCTCAGGTCAAACCGCTGCAGCGCATGACC
>CANGEG010000218.1 GCA_947452725.1 Comamonadaceae bacterium
CGCACGATGATGGCGTAGGAGGGCACAATGCCGCCCTGAAACAAGCCGAACATGGCTGAAATCAGGTACAGCGAGACCAAGCCATCAAAGAACAAAAACATCAACAAGGCCACGCCTTGCAAGATAGAGCCCAGCAGCAACGTGCGTAGACCCCCGATGCGGTCGCAAATCAAGCCCGATATCAAACGACTCGCAATTCCGCAGGCCAGCATCAGCGAAAGCATCTCAGCGCCTCTGGCCGCGCCGAAACCCAAGTCCGAACAATAGGCCACGATGTGCACCTGCGGCATGGCCATGGCCACACAGCACGCCACACCGGCCACACACAGCAAGGCCTGTGCATGGGACAGCCGCAAACCAAACGGTCGATCAGAAACCGACTCCGAGGCGGGCCCTACAGACGGCGTCGCCAGCAAAGGCGGGCGCTGCCGCATGAAAAAACTCAAGCCCACCATACCCAAGCCGCACACCACGCCCAACGCCATATAGGTGGAGCGCCAGCCCCACGTTTCCACGCCGCGCTGCGCCAAGGCCGGCCAAATCGTTCCCGCCACGTAGTTGCCACTGGCGCAAATGGCCACGGCAATACCGCGGCGTTTGTTCCACCACAACGAGGTATCGGCCAGCAACGGGGCAAATGTCGACGAAGCACCGAACATGCCCAGCAGCACGCAGTGCGCCAAAGCAAATAGCCAAATATTTTGCGACAACCCGGCCAGAATAAAACCGGCCCCCACGCCCAGCCCCCCCCACAGCAGGGGCACATGGACGCCTTTGCGATCCGCCCAGCGCCCCATGTATATACCGCCAATACCCAAGCCGAGCATCATGACCGTGTAGGGCAGCGATGCGTCGGCGCGCGACACACCAAACTCCAGTTGCACGGCAGGCAGCACGACGGCCACCACATACATGCTGCTGCTGCCCAAGGTCACGATCAGCAGCGTGAGCATCAATCGCTTAAACGCATAGCGCGAGTCGATCAGGTCGGGGGGTGCAGGTTGGTTGTGCATGGTGATCAAAGATCGCGGCCAACGTGAATGCGGGGCCGTTGCCCGTTGTTCCACTGCCCGTTCAAGGCCCGTTCAACTTGAGCCGCGAGCTGCAAGAGCAAGCCGTCGTGGGCTTGGCGGGCTTGGGCTTGAATGCCCAAAGGCAAACCGTTTTCTTGCGTCGCCAGGGGCAAGGAGATCCCGGGGATGCCGCACAGATTAGAGAGCGGGGTGTAAGCAAAGTTTTGCCAGAGATTTTCAAACCAGTCGTAGACCGACGGGTTGGTACTTTGCGTCAGGTATTCGGTGGTGCCGATTTTCGGCGTGGGCAGCGCGGTGATGGGCGTCAAGATGATGTCCCAGGCCTCAAAGAACTCACCGAAGGCGCGCGACGTGGTATTGAAAGTGGCCTGCATGCGGGCTCGTTCGGCATAGCTGGTGCGCAAACCTGCCTCCCAGATTTTGATGTTGATCGGTTCGACCAACTCAGCCGGCGGGCGCGCGAGGCCCATGGGCTGGAGCAAGTTGGAGATGGTTTGCGAAAAGTTGCTGATGTAGCAAGTCGTCTGCGCCGCAAACGCCGCCTGAAAATCCACCTCCGGTAAAGCCCAGTCCACGTGGTGGCCCAGGCTTTCCAAAAATCGGCCCACCCGCTCCAACTCGGCCACAAAGTGCGGCAGCGCTCGGTACCGTCCCCATTCATGCGACAAGGCAATGCGCAAGCGGGCGGGGTCACGCTGGATTAGTTGGCTGTAGGGCTCTGCGGGCGACCAGTAAGGCATGAACTCGCCAGGTGCACCTCCTCGGCAATGGTCCACAAAAGCCGCTGTGTCTCGCACCGTGCGGCTGTGGCAGCCCTGGGTAGAGACCAACCCGGTCAAATCAGATGCACCGGGCGCAATCGAAAATACACCGCGCGAGGCTTTGAGCCCGATGTGGCCATTTGCACCGGCGGGAATCCGAATGGAGCCGCCCCCGTCCGTGGCATGCGAAAGCGGCAACACACCCGACGCGACGGCCGCTGCAGTGCCCGCAGAAGAGCCATTGGTGGTGTAGGACAAGTCCCAGGGATTGCGCGTGACGTACAGCGCCGGATTTTCTGCCGCACTGCACACGCCAAACTCAGGGGTGGTGGTGCGGCCCATCACGTTCAACCCCGCTTGTCGGATACGGCCGGTCAGAAAACTGTCGGCCCCAGGCCGGTGGCCTTTCATCAGCAACGACCCCATCTCCTGCAAACGTCCCTTTAAGGTGGGCCCGAGGTCCTTCATCAGATAGGGCACGCCGGCAAAAGGACCGGCCGGGTTCATGCCATCCAGTAAAGGGTCTGCCACCAAGTCGTCAAAGACCTCGACTACCGCACTCAATGTGGGGTTGACCTTAGCTATGCCGGCCGCAGCCTGCTGCGCCAGCTCACTCGGCGTGACGTCCCCCTTGCGCACCCGCTCGGCCAAGCCCACCGCATCGTGCCCAGCCCACTCATCCCAACTCATGACGCATGACATATCGGAGACCCTTTGTACCCCACTGGGGTTGCAACTGTGCTTCAGCTTACAACAGAGTCTGTCAGGCTAATTCGGTAAAGCTTATCCGTGCGTCACATTCGCTACTCGGCGGGGTGCGTTGAACCTCTCGGCATTTTTATTTAAACCGGCACAGGCCGCAAACCGCCGAGCAACCAATCCATCAGGGCTTTCACAGGCAGGATGTCTTCGCCAAACGGCAGCACCCCCGCCCCGCGGAAAAACAACCCTTTGTCCAGTTCCCCTTTCAAAGCATGACCCAATTGCTTGTCTATACAAAATTGGCCCACCCCCGCATTGCCGTCGCGCAAACCGCAGTGCGTCAAACAATCGAATGACATATTGCATTTCTTTTTGACATGCGCCACGCTCTGTAGTTTTTCCTCAAGCCGCAAATACTTGTCCAGCCAAGGCGTACGCACCGCACGCGCGGGCAGTCCAGCCACACTCACAAATTCCACCAAATCTGTGAGCTTGGCCCTCGCCAGAACCTGTTTGAAAGCCAAGTCAGCATCGCACTCTTGCGTCACGGCAAAGGCCGTGCCCAATTGCACAGCAGCGACGCCCAAGGACTGCAACCGCTGAATGTCCTCTCGACAGTGGATGCCCCCGGCCGCAATCAAAGGTATTTGCCCTTCGATGCCCATGGTTTGAAAGAAACTCAAAATTTGCGGCACAGCGATCTCAAAGTTAAATCGCTCATCTTGAAGATCAGCCACTTTGGCCGCCCCTAAGTGACCGCCCGCCAAGCGCGGGTGCTCCAGCACAATGGCGTCAGGCAAACGTCCTTTTTTAGCCCACTTTTTAACCACCAATTGCACGCCGCGAGCGTCCGACAAAATCGGAATCAACGCCACGCGAGGGTGTTGTGCTGTCAGTTCAGGTAGGTCTAAGGGCACGCCCGCGCCCACCACCAATGCATCTGCGCCACTGTCAATCGCCTGGCGTACGCAGTCTTCGTAACTGGTCAGCGCCTTCATGATGTTGACCGCCACCAGGCCGCTCCCATTGGCGATTTTTTTGGCCTTTTGAATTTCCCTGTCTAGCCCCACCAAATTGGCGGCATTGATGAGCGCCCCCGCATCGGGCTCTTTGTCCAGATGGGCTGTTTGCGCCATCAAATCAGGATGAAGGCGACGCAGATCGACAGAGGAGATGGTTCCTACGCCACCTTGGCCTGCGACGGTGCCGGCAAGGCCGCCCGCCGAAACCCCCACCCCCATGCCGCCTTGAACCACGGGTAGCAACTCTTTCCCCGCCAAAGTCCAAGTTTTGAGTCCCGATTGCTGAGTCATCAGCACCAGTTGTTGTGCGATTGAATTGTGTTCGTTCATGCCGTCCCTCGTGAGGTTGTGCGGCATACTAGGTCTGTGTCTGCGCTAGTGGGTTAAGCCAGATCAAGCCATAGCCATTTAGTCGCCGCTTTGGGCATGACCCTCGCTTGCTTTAGGGGCGCACACATCATCCTGGGGTAAGTCTCGCTGCGTGATGCAGAGGTAGCCTACGCATCATTGCGCTTTAAGCTCTTCAAATCGGGCTCAGCCAAGTAGCGGCAACTCAGCGGTCCAATCGCTCAGATGCACCGCCTGGACTGGCATCGAACCAGTGACACGCGGATTTTCAACGCACCGTGCTCGTAAAAAACCTAGTAAATATGGACTTTGCAGCATGTTTATTTTTACCGCGTAATTCAACGTGTAATTAATTGAATTTAAAAGCAACACCATTTTCGGGTCATTTGCTTCACTTGTTGCATTTATTGCACTTACGAGATTACATTAGCGGCGTGCCTACGTAAATCATGAAACACAGTAAAACAGAACATCACAAGAGAGCACTATGAGCACAACCATCGACAGGGACAGACTTGTCCCGCCACCTTTAAACGAGAGCGAAACGGAAATGGTAAAGACCGCAGAGCGAATGATCATGGCTTGCCTAGATCACTCACGTGCGGCAACCATCACCATTGAAAGTGATGACGGCTCAAGCCCAAGCGTCCAAGTTCCACCGCAAATTTTGCGTGTCCTTGGTCAAACGCTTGGACTAATGGCTCGTCACCAACCGATCATGCTTGTTCCTGAAAAGCAGGAGCTGAGCACGGTTGAAGCCGCCAACTTCTTGAATGTCTCTCGACCATTTGTCATTAAAGAGATAGAAGCAGGCAGATTGATACATCGCATGGTTGGCACGCACCGTCGTATCAGGTTTGCAGACTTGATGGACTACGCGAAAGCCATGCGAGCAAAACAACAAGAAGCCCTCGACAAGAAGGCCGACAAC
>CANGEG010000219.1 GCA_947452725.1 Comamonadaceae bacterium
TAGAAGCCTGTGAATATCAGGCTTCAGATTTGTTTTTCAGCACCTGGCGACCACGGTAAAAACCGTTGGGGCTGATGTGGTGACGCAAGTGGATCTCACCTGTTGTCGGTTCCACAGCGATACCCGGCACATTCAGTGCGTTGTGCGAGCGGTGCATACCGCGCTTGGAGGGAGATTTTTTGTTTTGCTGAACGGCCATGATGGCTCCTTGAAGGCGTTGGATGCCGCGCGTTCGAAGAAGGACGCAGCTTCAGGGTTAGAGTACGGAACGCTCAGCCAAGCCAAGCGAAGCCACAAATTATAGCCCAACTTAGGGCCTTATGACGAGGGGGTGATCTTCAAGCCGGCCAAAGCGGCAAAAGGGTTGGGGCGCTCGGTCAGTTCTTGCTCAAACTGCGGGTCCACCGCCGACATGGGCAGGGGCGCAGGGCACTCGTCATGAACGGGCACCAAAGGCATGGCCAAAATCACTTCGTCCTCGACCAACTCCAGCAAATTGAACTCTCGACTCAGCACCAGCAAGTCTTCTTGCGCCTCGTCGTCCAGCGCCATGGCGGTGGCTTCGTCTGCCACGAAGCGAAAGCTGCTGTCCACTTCCACCGGCACGAGCACCGGGCTTAAGCAGCGCTGGCAGGTGAGTGGCAAAGCGGCGTGCACCTGCAAATGCAGCCACACTTGGTCTGGCGCCCCGTCTTGCACTTGGAGTTCGCCCTGGGCACTCCATCGCACGGCAGGCGCCTGCAGCCCGGGCTGCGACTCCTCGGACAAGCGCGTCCACGCTTGCAGCGGGGCTTGGCCCTGTAGCTGAGCGGCGTCACGGGCAAAGGCCTTGACATCGAGTTGTTCGGGGGGCCATTGGGTATCGGTTTGAGAGTCCATGCGCGCAGTGTAAGAGAATTGCGCCATGTCACACGTTACCTCCTCCCCTTCTTTGCGCTCTGGACGACCTCTGGTACTGGGTTCTACCTCGCCTTACCGGCGAGAATTACTGGGGCGATTGCGCATCCCCTTTGACGTCGCCTCACCCGAGGTCGACGAAACGCCTCAAGCCGGAGAGTTGCCGCGCGACTTGGCCCTGCGATTGGCACTGGCCAAGGCCCATGCAGTGGCGGCTTTGCACCCTGAGGCCGTGGTCATCGGCTCTGACCAGGTGGCTGACCTAGACGGTCTGCCTTTGGGCAAGCCCGGCGAGCACGCCAAGGCCGTTGCGCAGTTGCAGCGCATGCGGGGGCAGGTGGTGATTTTTCAAACCGCCGTGTCGGTGGTGTGCCTGGCCAACGGCTTTGAAGACACTCAATTAGCGGCGGTAAAAGTAAAATTTCGCGACCTGAGCGACGTCGAAATCGAAGCCTACCTTCGCGCCGAAGAACCTTACGATTGCGCAGGCAGCGCCAAAAGCGAAGGCTTGGGCATCGCATTGCTCGAATCCATTGACAATGACGACCCCACAGCGCTGGTCGGCCTGCCGTTGATTCGCACCTGCCAAATGATCCGCGCCGCTGGCGTATCTATTTTATGAACACCCCTGCCGCATTGGGCCGCCTTTACTTGGTGCCGGCCCCGCTGGATTTTGGCTGCGAGAGCACTGCCGCGCTTGAAGAAGTCATGCCCATGGGCACCTTGAAGATTGCCGCGAAGTTAAATCATTGGATTTGTGAAAACGCCAAATCCACGCGCGCCTACCTGAAGCGGGTCGACGCCTTGGTGCCCTTGGACACGCCGATCCAAGGTCAGCAGATCACAGAGTTGCCCCGGCAGGTGCATAAAAAAGGTGACCATCTGGGCGACTTCGACGCCAAGCCCTTGTTGGCCTGCGCGTTGCAAGGCCACGATGTGGGTCTGGTGAGCGAGGCCGGCATGCCAGCCGTTGCCGACCCGGGAAGCTCCGTGGTGCGCGCGGCGCACAGCCTGGGGTTGATGGTGGTGCCGTTGACCGGCCCCGTGTCACTGCTGCTGGCCTTAGCCGCCAGTGGACTAAATGGCCAAAACTTTGCTTTCGTAGGCTATTTGCCGCAAGACAGCGCGGAGCGTAGCAAACGCATACGGGAGCTGGAAAGCTTGGCCGCGCGAACCGGACAAACCCAGATCTTCATTGAAACGCCCTACCGCAATGCTGCCCTGCTGCAAGGTTTGCTGCAAACGCTGCAAGCGAACACGCGGCTTGCGATCAGCAGCGGCTTGACGCTGGCCACCGCGCAGTCGCACAGTGCGCCGGTGAGTCAGTGGAAGAAGCAAGCGGGGGGGCCAAACAACAGCACTCCCGCGGTGTATGCCATCGGCCCCTGAAGAGGCGGGGCCTCAGGCCCAGAGGCCTGAAGTGCCCGGCAAAACCAGGCTCCTCGTTAACAACTAACGCAGCGTGACCGACGAGCGCATGGCTTGCCAAGCGCCCGCGCCCATAGCCGCTCCAAAGCGTTTGGCCAAGCGTTCAGCCACGTTTTCGCGGCGGGTGTAGTCGGTAATGTCTTCGGCTTTAACCACGTCGCGGGCGACCATGTCCAGACTGCCCATGTCATCAGCCAGTCCCATCTCCACGGCTTGCTGACCGCTCCAAAACAGGCCGCTGAACATTTCTGGGGTTTCTTTCAATCGGTCACCGCGGCCTTTTTTCACCGCATCGATGAATTGGGCGTGGATCTGATTCAACATCGACTGAGCATGCTTACGCTGCGCCTCAGTTTGAGGGCTAAACGGATCCAGAAAACCCTTGTTCTCGCCAGCGGTCATCAAGCGGCGCTCAACGCCCAGTTTGTCCATCAAACCAGTGAAGCCAAAACCGTCCATCAACACGCCGATGCTGCCCACGATGCTGGCTTTGTCAACATAGATTTTGTCAGTCGCAGCCGCGATGTAATAAGCGGCCGAGGCACAGGACTCTTCCACCACGGCGTAAATTGGTTTTTTGTAAATGGCTTTGAGGCGATGAATTTCGTCGTTGATGATGCCAGCCTGCACCGGGCTGCCGCCGGGTGAGTTAATGACCAGCACCAGAGCTTGTGAGCCCGTGTCTTCCAGCGCGCTGCGCATGGCCAAGACGATGTTTTCGGCGCTGGCGTCAGCGCCAGAAGCTATCTCGCCCTTGATCTCTACCGTGGCTGTATGGATAGAGGTAGGGTTGTTGGCGGGGGCATTGTCATTGCGCAGCAGCCAAAAAGCGGCCACGGCAAACACCAGCCAAGCCAGACGCATACCGATGTTCCAACGACGAGCTGCTTTGGCTTCTTGCAAATTGGAAAAAACCAACTTCTCCAGCAACTGTCGGTCACTTGTCGGCTCAGGCGAGGCCGCTGTGGCTCCTATGGGCTTTACAGTTCGCTCAGCAGATGCGGCCAAGGGGTCCACAGGTTCAGAAGTAGGCTCGTGCATGTCAAAATTCAAAAGGTTTCAAGTTGTAATCAGTATGCCAGTGAACCACGCCACCTTGTTCGGCCAAGGTGATTTTTACCAAGCCACCACGGCAAGGGCCTCCGGTGCATTCTCCGGTGGCGGCACTGTAAGTGGCGCCATGGGTGGCGCACATCAGCCATTTGCCTGAGGTGTCAAAGAAGCGGTCAGGCTGAAAGTCCATCTCCATGGCCACATGGGTGCAGCGGTTGAGGTAAGCATGCACACGGCCTTCGTGACGCACTGCAAAGGCACGGCAGGTTTGCCCAGCGAAAACCACATCAAACGGCACGGCGCGACCACCCTCGGCCAAATCTGTGGCGTTGCACAAAGGGATCCATTCATTCATGCCGGCCTCCTTCACGCGTGTTGTTGTAGCCAGTCATTCAGCTCAGCCACCGAATGCACCACAGCTAAGGGCTGGAGCACGTGAAAGGCCCCGGGCTCATGAGCGCCGTAACTCACGCCGATGCTGGGGCAACCCGCGTTCAGGGCCATTTGCAAATCGTGGGTGGTGTCACCAATCATCAAGGTGCGCTTGGGTTCGACGCCAAATTCGCGCATCAATTCGTGCAGCATCAAGGGACTGGGTTTGCCAGCTGTTTCATCAGCGGTGCGTGAGCCGTCAAAGACACCTTGCAAAGCCACGTCCTGCAGCACATCGTTTAAGCCGCGTCGGCTTTTGCCGGTGGCCACTGTGAGCAAATGATGACGCGCCTTGAGTGAGGCAAGCATAGGCAGCACGCCGTCAAAAAGGCTGATGTCGTCTTGGTGCTGCACATAGTGATGACGATAGCGTTCCCCCAACTCGGGGTATTTATCGGGCGACACATCGGGCGCGGCATGGGCCAAGGCCTGGGCCAGCGCCATGCCAATCACGTATGAGGCAGCCTCGCGCGAGGGCTCTTGTCCGCCCACATCCACCACGGCGCGCTGAATGCAGCGGGTAATGATGGCGGTGGAGTCGAACAAAGTACCGTCCCAATCAAAAGCGATGAGGTCAAATTGGCGGGGTCTTGAGGCGGACATATTCTTTGAATTGTTGGAGTTCAGCCGGTAACTCGGCGTTCAACTCGACGCGTTCACCCGACACAGGGTGGTTAAACTGTAAACGCCAAGCATGCAAAAACATGCGTTTGTGGCCTTGCTTTTGCAGCTTTTTGTTCCATTCAAAATCGCCGTATTTGTCGTCACCAGCGATCGGGTGCCCCTGCGAGGCGAGGTGCACCCGAATCTGGTGGGTACGCCCGGTTTTGATGGTCACTTCCAGCAAGGTGCACCCCTGCAAGCGTTCGGCCACCTTGACCAGGGTGATGGAACGCATGCCGTCCGGGTCTTCGGGCGTCGTGACTCGCACCCGACGCTCGCCCTCAGTCCCGTCTTTGCCCTGTAATAA
>CANGEG010000220.1 GCA_947452725.1 Comamonadaceae bacterium
TCATATCACTTATTTCGCCAAGCCCAGCGACTTCATGACCACGCCCATGTCGGAATTGCCCTTGGCCATGAATTGCTCAAAGCCTTTGGCATCGGCGTAAATGGTGCCAAATCCGCGCTGTTGCATAAAGCCTTGGAACTCTTGCCCGTCATAGATTTTTTTCAACACCGTGCCCAGTTTGGCTTGGATGTCTGCGGGCAGCCCTTTGGGCGCGGCAATGCCGCGCCAAGCACCAATCGCCCAGTTGCTGCCGGTTGCGGCTTTCAGGGTTGGCACGTTGGGGTAGAGCGCCGAGGGCTGACTGGCCATTAAGGCCAAGGGTCGCGCCTTGCCAGCGTCGATCAGGGCGCGTGCCTCGGGCAGTGAGCAGGTGACAAACTCAATGCCGCCAGCGGCCAAATCGTTCATGGCCGGGGCTGCGCCATTGGAGGGCACCCAGGGCACGGCGTTGGTGGGGATTTTCAAATCATTGAGCATGCCGGCCAGACCAAGATGCCAGATGCCGCCTTGACCGGTGCCTGAGGCTTTGAATTTTCCGGGGTTGGCTTTGACGGCGTTCATCAAATCGCCCAGATTTTTATACGGTGAATCGGCACGCACCGTGACGCCCGCGGGGTCAATATTCATCAGCGCAATCGGCGTGTAGTCGGCCGGCGTCAGTTGCGTCAAGCCCGCCCAATGCAACATGGAAATTTCAACCGTCAGCATGCCAATGGTGTAGCCATCGGGCTGTGCGGTGGCGATGGCCGAATGGCCCACTACGCCGTTGCCACCGGTGCGGTTGACCACATTCACGGGCTGCCCCATTTCTTTTTCTAGCAACGCTGCGACAATGCGGGCCGTTGCATCGGTGCCCCCTCCCGCTCCCCAAGGCACGATAAGCGTCAGTGGACGGCTCGGATAGCTTTGCGCCAAGGCGCTGCCACACAGGGTCAGGGCGGCTGCAGCGCAGGTGAGTGACTTGATCAGGGTACGGCGAATCATCATGCTTGTCTCCATCTGGTTTTTAGAATCAAAAAAGGTGGCAAAACGCAAGGCCACTCCAAAGCCGATTTAAAGATGTGCTCAAGGCCCAGCCGGTAATGCGCGCGACATTGGCGCATCAGGAATACCCGATGCGAGGCTTGACAGGCGCGTAATCAGCGCTCTCTTTGCAGCGCCTGAGTGACTTCGGCGCGGCTGGGGCAGCCCAGTCGCCCGCCAAACTGTGTGCATTTCAAAGACGCGGCCATGCAGGCGAAGCGGGCTGCGACAGCCATCCCATGCCCCTCCAAAATGGCCAAGGCTAAGGCGCCGTGAAACACATCGCCTGCCGCCAACGTGTCAACTACCTGCACCTGCGGCGCAGGCGCATGTGCAATGCGTCCGTCCTGCACCCAAAAGTAACCGTCAGCGCCGCAGCTGGCACCCACATGCCGGTTTTGGCCCAGCGCCGCCACCTGCAGCAAGGCGGTTTGCACATCGGCAATGCCGGTATAAACGCGCAGGCCGGCATCTGAAAAAACGCAATAATCGGCCAAGGGCATCAAGCGTTGCAGCACCTCTTGCGGGGCCACATCGCCGTCAACCATAGTGAGTATGCCTAGCGCTTTGGCCGC
The DNA here is from genome assembly GCA_947452725.1 of Comamonadaceae bacterium. Taxonomy (GTDB): domain Bacteria; phylum Pseudomonadota; class Gammaproteobacteria; order Burkholderiales; family Burkholderiaceae_C; genus Limnohabitans_A. The sequence goes on from CANGEG010000220.1 coordinate 1,599, forward strand.
GTGCAATGCGGCTAGTGCGCCCTCGGGCCACCGCACATCGCAATGCAAGAGGTCAGTCTGCGCTAGTTGGTGCAGCGGTAACCAGTGCGGTGAGGTGTCGACTTGGGGGTCATGGAACGGCACCACCAAACGTTGCCCTTGCGCGTCCACAATCACCGCCGCATGTGATGAGCGAGCCCCCGCCACCGTGTGTAAGCCACTGGCATCGACGCCTTCTTGTGTGAGTGCAAAGCGCATGGCATCGGCCTCCGCGTCTTGCCCTGTGCGGGCCCAGACCCGAGCTTGCCCGCCCAGCTTTTGAAAAGCGCAGGCCGCCGAAATAGCCATGCCATCGACCACCGTGCAGCGGTTGCGCGCCATCACTTTGGCCGGCGGCGCCTCAATTTGATCAACCTGAAAAATCGCCGTGGTGCAGATTGCACCCAAGGCCACCATGCGGGGCGTTGCAGCCATGATGCGATTTTTTCAGTGCCCGCCAAAGGCGCTGGCATGCCGGGCCAAGGCGGTGATGCCCGCCCAGTCTCGGTCGTTTAACAGGTCAGTGGGCACCACCCAAGAGCCGCCCACTGTGCAGCAGTTGGGCAACTGCAAATAGGTGGGAATGTCCAGCGGGCGGATGCCGCCGGTGGGGCAAAACAGCACGTCGGGAAACACGCCGCTCATGTCCTTGATCCAGGCTGCACCCGTGCGGCCTTGAGCCGGAAAATACTTGAGCTCCTTCAGACCCCAGGCCCGCGCATGCATCACCTCACTGGCCGTGGCGACGCCGGGCAAAAATGGAAACTGCGAGGCTTGAATCGCCGCGGCCAACTCCGGCGTCAGGCCGGGCGAGACGCCAAATTGCGCGCCAGCTTGGCGCGCGATCTGCACATCCTGTGCGGTCATCAATGTGCCCATGCCAATGGCAGCTTGGGGTGTTGCCTCGCGCATGGCGCGCAGTGCAGTGACGCTTTGCGGCGTGCGCATTAGCACTTCAAACACCAGGATCCCACCTCGCACGAGGGCCTGCGCCAGTTCGCCTGCAACTCGGGCGTCGTGGATGGTCAGGACGGGCATAACGGGCGCGCACGCCAGCATCTCGCGCATAGTTTTGGAGTTCATGGCTGCTTCGTTCAGGGTGCAAAGCCGGAGGCGGCGAAGGCGGCCAAACCCACAGGAGTGGCTAAGAACTTCAGCAGGCGGGCACCTTTTTCACTGCCTGCCACCACCGCCGCCAAATACTGCGTTCGAAGCGCATAGGGCGCAGGCAAGTCGCCCACATAAAGCACTGCATCATGGGGCACGATTTCGCTCGATTGACTGGCCCCAAGTTCGTACAGCCCTTTGGCTACGCCATCGATCACATCCACGCCGAAAGGCAAGATTACCAGTTTGGGTTGTAAGGCTGAGCGTAAATCCATCTGGTCAATCATCTTGGCAAAGTGGGAGCCAGAAGTCGCCCCACGTGCCCCATCGGCGTGGGCCAAGGACTGGGCTTTTATCAAAGTCTGTCGCAGTGCTTGTACGGTGGAGATATCGGGCAATGGCCCTCCCCGCCGGACAGCCAGGCCCGCTCGCACCTCGCCTACTGGCAGGGTTTGCTGGCGCTGAACATAGCCTTGCGTTACCAGCGTTTCGATTGCTGCCTGGCTCAGTACTGTGAGGTCAGGTCGATCGCCTCGAGCAATGCGATCGCGCAGCGCACCGACTGTGTCCGAGCGCACCACCATGCTCTCGCCTGCCCAGCTCGCGTAGGCTGGTGCCAATTGTTCCATGGCCACTTTAGAGGCACCGGCGGCAAATACCAAAATCTCATCTGCACAGCTGGGCATGCACAGCGCTGCGCTGAGCCCTAATGTGAAAAATTGTGCCAAGCATGGCCAACGCAGTGTCATGCGTGAGTTTCTCGCATTTTTTTAGCTTAAGGATTGGGGCAAGGGCACCGACAACTTGGTTGCCCAAGGCGCCAGCATGGGCATGATGCTGGGGTACAAGGCCACGCCATTTAGGGCGCTTTCGGCTTTCATTTTCAAGCCCCGCTCCCCCGGTGTGCGCACAGGCTGGCCGGCGCGTGCGGGCTTTGATGCATGGCACTCCGCGGTCACTTGGTCCATTTGGCGGTTGAAGGCCTGGGTGCCGGCAAAGGCACGGGGGTCAATGATCTGCAAAAACACCGTGGCACCCCAGCCTTCACGAGGGTCCGCGCGGCCATGGCCTGCCAACCCGCCGGTTAAGGCCTCCACCATCAAACTCAGGCCGTAACCCTTGTGGCCTGAATCCATGCCGCCCAGCGGCAAGATGGTGCCCTTGGGTTCGACAAACAACACCGCCGGGTCGCAACTGGCTTGGCCGTGGCCATCCATCACCCACGCAGCCGGCAGTTGCCCACCTTCTTTGTGCAAACGGTTGGTCATGCCGTTGGTCGTGGCCGAGGTCGACACATCCACCAACACCGGCAAGCCAGAAGTCGGAAAGCCGACCGAGACGGGGTTGGGGGTGAACACCGCATCCAGGCCGCCAAAGGGCGCGACGCTGGCCGAGTTGCCGTCTGAGCAGTGCAAGAGCATCACAAAGCCTTGGCTTGTTGCGCGCTCGTGATAAGCCGCCAGGCAAGCAATGTGATGGCTGCGCCGAATGACCACGGTGCAAGTGCCTTGGGTGCTTGCCCGCTGCATGGCCACTTGCATGGCTTTCAAAGTCAGCCAGGGGCCGGGCAGGCGCTGACCGTCCCAAGTAAGGGCGGCTGGAAAGTCGGACACCACCATGGGTTCGCCGTCTTTGCGCATCGAGCCTGATTCAATCTCACCCAGATAGGGCGCAAGCAGCGCCAAGCCGTGGGTGGTGTGGCCAAGCAAGTCGCCTTCGACCAAAACTTCAGCCACGGCCTGGGCTCTGTCTGGTGGCAGGCCAGCGGCTTGCAATAAGTTGTGGGCGAAAGTAGTGAGATCCTGTATGGCGTAGTTCATGTCCGCCATCTTAGAAACAAAACGTCAAATCCCTGTCACGCCGCAGACTCGAACTGGTCAGCGTTTTTGCCTTTAAATGGCGCGTAAAACGCTTTGATCTTGAGCATGTCTTTCTCAATGTCGCCCGTTGGGTAGAACAAGGGGCCAAGGCCGCTGATCTTGCGTGAGTAGTCCATGTAGCCGAGCACGATGGGCACTTGCGCTTTCAGAGCGATGTAA
>CANGEG010000221.1 GCA_947452725.1 Comamonadaceae bacterium
CTTCACCTTGTCTTGGATTGGCAAGTTATCGCGACCATTTACTTGCGCCCAACCCGTAAGTCCAGGCACCAATGTATGGATATCAAGCTGAGTTCGCAATTCGATCAAATCTCCCTGGTTAAAAAGAGCGGGGCGTGGGCCCACAAAGCTCATTTCACCAATCAAGATGCTCCACAACTGAGGCAGCTCGTCCAAACTGCTTTTCCGTAGAAAAGATCCAATTGGCGTCAGGTGCGAGTTAGTATTTAACAGCAAATGCGTCGCCAGCGCAGGTGTACCCACGCGCATGCTGCGGAACTTAGGCATCTTGAAAATTTTGTTTGCGCGCCCAACACGATCGGACCAATAAATGATTGGCCCCTTCGATGTAACGCACACGGCTACGGCCACTATGACAATCGGAATTATCAACAACAGAGCAGCACATACTACAGTCACCAAATCGAAAATTCTTTTCATAAGAGATTTTAAATAAAATTTAAACCATGAAAACAGAAAACTTACTGTCAAATAACAGTCAATAGAATTCTAATAAGCTCAATTATATATTCAAACACACTAGGAAGGCTTTGTGATTAAGAAATAGCAGCATCGCAGACAAGTTATTGGTATGCGAGCTTCTTGTTGGCGCTCTTGCAAAGCGTGCCACATCAAGACCCGAGCCAGTTCAAAAACGACCGCCCCAACATTTCACTTCCCCGCAGACTGAGGTGATGCGTGTCGCGATAGACAAGCATGTCCTCTTGCATAACTGCACAGTTTTCCGAGTCGCACAAGATATCGATAGGGTTGAAAACACTAAGTTCAGGGTGCTTATCTGTAAGGCGGCGCGCAATCCGTCGCATGGTGGCTTGCTGTGCCCAAGCGCTTGATCGCGGAATCGAGCATAAGCTAACTTTTCTACGAAAAAAGGGGCGCTCCACGCAATCGCGTGGCTGGAACGGCAATTCTGGAACATCCAAGTAAAGCACCACCTTTTTCCCCGCTGCGGTCAAATTCTGGACGGCCCGGTCCAGTCCGCGGAAAACCATTTCTTCGGGATCCAAGTTACTTATATCCTCGGTATCCCGCATACTGATTTTGCTGCGCCACACGTGATTGACCGGTGTCTCGATCAAACCTAGCTCTTCCGAGTAGTGGCCGTAGAAGGCGAGCACGACAGTTTGCATCGCCGGCTCAGCCGAAAGAGCGCGAATCGCGGCTTCAGTTAGGCCGATGCAATCGTTCCGGTCAGACGAAACAACCTGAACTCCAAAAAGTGGTGGACAGGAAGAATTACCAAGCAGCAACCACCCCTTTCTTTTATCCAACTGGGCTACGCCATTGAACACATGTTGTGCATGACTGTCACCCAGAATTGCCGCCACTGGTTCTGCGCTTCCAGTTTGCTGGCAATAGCCTAACCCGGACGTTGCAATACGCCAATGTGGTCGGCAAGCCTCAAAGCGACGCTGGTTATGAATCACGCTCACATCAATATTTGCCGCTTCGTTCAAATTAAGGATACTTTCTGGTCGAAATAGCTTTACTTCCGTTGTGTTCAACGTCCACGCAGAGACTGCGACAAGAGCAAGAGCTAATGCCAATCCAGCAGCCTGAAGGCCTCTGCGATTCGATAATCGCAGAGGCAACTCGATGATGTGATGGGTAGCTACCGCCAAGCCCAGTGCCATGACCAATGCGAAGGTTTTGGCCGTTGTAGTTGGATTGTCTTCATATACAACACGCAAGAATGCCAATAAAGGCCAATGCCACAGGTACAGCGGATAGCTGATACGTCCTAGGTAGCATAGCCAACGGATTGAAAGCAGCTTTCGCGCCACTGCCGTTTCATTTCCCGATGAGATCAAACAAACAGTGCCCAACACTGGAAGGAGTCCCCAGGCAGCCGGATAGCCTGCAACCCCACCCAGGAGCCAGAAGCACCCGGCTAACACCAACAATCCACCAGCGGCTATCCACCCTCTTAATTGCTGCAAGCCCGGTCGAGGTGTAAGTGGCGGCATCAGGGCCACCATCACGCCAGAAAGGATCTGCCATGCGCGAGTTTGCGGTAGGTAGTATGTAATTGTCGAGTCGCTTGCAACCAAGCCCAAGTTGAGCACGAACGAAGCCAATGTCAGTAGACCCACCATCCACAGCCGCGATCGTCGATTGCTCAGTGCCATCAATACCAGCGGGCACAACATGTAGAACTGCTCTTCAATCGACAAGGACCACAAGTGCAGCAGTGGCTTGAAAGCCGACCTTGAGTCAAAATATCCAGACTCGGAAATTAGCTGAAAATTCTCAAAGAACAAAGCACTGGCAGTGAGGTGCTTCAACAACTGCCTAAGCTCATCCGGCAGTAGCGTCACCCAGCCAAAAAGTGCGCAACTGACAAGCACAGGCAATAGCGCAGGGAAAATTCTGCGCACTCGTCGTATGTAGAAGTCCCGCAGCGAGAAGCGACCATCGTCAAGCCGACTGACAATATCACTCCCAATAAGGAAGCCCGATATCACAAAGAATACATCCACGCCGCTGAAGCCCCCGCTCAGGCGCCCAGGAAAGGCGTGAAAGGCCAACACAGCCAACACAGCCAAAGCGCGCAAACCATCGATGTCTGCGCGATACGCAACTTTTGGCAGCCGAATTCCTTCAGCCGATCGTTTCAGCATAGCATTTAACAGTTTTAGGCTTTGCGGCGCCTGAAAACTTCGGGCAACTTAAGCAACATTCTGCTGGTCAAAAAGCGTACTCCACCAGAAAAACCGTGCTTGATACAAGCTTTGGCTGTCTCACGATTGTTCCGAACGACACTGGCAAAACCACGGTTTGAAGCGCCGCCGGTCCTCATGCGCACCAAGACTTCAGGAATGTAAACCGACTTAAGTTTGACCACATCCAGCAACCGCAGTGACATCTCAAAATCAGCCGCCATAGGGAAAGCAAGATCAAAGCCGCCATGACGCTCATACGCCTGCCGCCGCACATAGAAGGTGGGATGAGGCGGCATCCAACCCTTGGAGCAGGCTCCAACTGTGTGTGGGCCGGGCTTCCAATAGCGCAACACACGACTCATATCTTGCTGATCTACAAACTCCAGATCGCCAAAGCACGCGTCTACCAGTGGATTTCGCATGGCATTTGCCACACGCTCCAGCACGTTGGCATCCGCATAACAGTCGTCTGAATTGAGCAAGCCCACCACGTCACCGGTTGCCAGGGCCAAGCCCTTGTTCATGGCGTCATAAATTCCCTTGTCGGGCTCGGACACCACTCGCACCGCAGGTCCACCCACGCTGTTGACAATTTGCAGTGTATTGTCGGTGGAGGCACCATCGATCACAATGTGCTCGATGTTGCGGTAGGACTGCCCGGCCACTGATCGCAGTGTATCGGCAATGGTGGCAGCACTGTTATAGCTGGCTGTGATGATACTGATCTTCATGTGGAATGTGGTTTTGTGGCACTGTCAATCATCAGGTTAGCGAAATCCGCGGCGAACTGGCGTACGCGGGCATGGGCGGCGTCCAACGCGCCGCACAGCGCATGGTCACGCTGTGCATCGCTCAGCGATGGCATGGCGGCAATAGCGTCGGCCAGTTCCGAAGCGCTGTGAGGGTTGAAGTAGCGCGCCTGATCACCGACCTGTTCGCGGTTCACGGGCAAATCGGACAGCAACAAAGGAACTCCCAGCGCTCGCGCTTCTTCCACCGGGGTGCTCCATCCTTCGAACAGCGACGGATTTATCAGACCTGCGCTGGCACGCATAAGCGCGGCGAGGTCAGCATAAGGAATCAACCCTAACAGCCGAAGCTGGTTATGCAGACCAAGCGAATCGAGCTTGGCCTTGAACTTCGGGAAGTATTCGGGGTGACGCTCGTCCATCTGTTTACCCGATGAAACAACAACAACGTCCACCCCGCGCGAACGCAGTAGCGCCAGTGCATCGAGCACCATGAAGTGGTTCTTGTGCTTTGAAAACTGGTTGGGCATAAACAAAAAATGCGCCGGCAATCCATAGCCATCAGCCACGGCGCGAGCCTGCATCAGCGAAGGTGGCTGGCCTGGCGGCACGGCAAAACGAACGGCGCGCGTGCGGCCTACTGTGCGAGGGTAGAAGCGCTCGCAGTCGTGCTGCGCATCTACGCTGCTGAGCATGATAGTGCGGCCCGTTGCTATCTCGGCCTGAAAGCCCAGTTCGCGCTTCCAATACCCTTTGAAAGTAAACATGTGGCGCAAGTGTCGGTGCTGAAAATCGGGTATCCAAGCAACCACTGGTAGCCCAAGTCGCCATCCGAAGAACTGGGCCGATTCGAATACTATGTTGATGCCGTGCATCCGGAATATGTCTCGCAAGTTCGAGTCAACACCCAATAGAAGCGATGCGGCCAATATTCTCGATCGCCCACTACGGTTCAATGTCGGTGTGCGAACGATTTCCAACCCCAACACCGCCTCGAACGGCGAGGCATCCCCTTGAGGGACATCCATACCAAGGAACAACACCGGAGTCACCCGCTCAGACTCGTGATGGCAAAGTACCCGCAACAAGTTAAGCAGGTAATTGTATCCACCCGTTCCGCTTCCACCACCAATCAGAGTGAATGCCACACGCATCAAATTTGCTCCCTGGCTTGCGCCTGAAACCAACGCACATAGTCAATCAGACCTTGTTCAGCAGGTATCTGCCATTTGAA
>CANGEG010000222.1 GCA_947452725.1 Comamonadaceae bacterium
CAGCAAGGTGGCAAAGGCGGTGCCGGTCAGGGCTTTGCGTTCAGAGGTCATGCTCCGATTGTGCCGGGTACAGGCCGTGCACTCTGGCATGCAAGCGACTCAAGCCCAGCAAGGCATCGGTGAACGGGGTGGCCACATGGGTCAGTTGGCCCAGTTCGCGCACGGCGCTGACCAAGGCGTCGAGCTCGATGCTTTTACCCGCTTCCACGTCCTGCAACATGGAGGTTTTGAAGGCGCCCAATTTGCGTGTCAACGCGTGCCGGTCTTCAGGTTGCTGGTCGATGGGAATGCCCAGCTGCGCGCCAATCGCCTTGGCCTCGAGCATGACGCTGGAGATGAAGTTGCGCACCATGCTGTCGCTCAAAATCAAGTCCGTGGTGGCGCCGGTGATGCCGCTGATCGGATTCACCGTCATATTGCCCCACAGCTTGAACCAAATGTCTTTTTGAATTTGCAGCGACAGCGTGGCGCTCAACCCGGCGCGGCTCAGCAGCGCCACCCAGTCTTGCGCCCGCTGCGTAGATTGGCCTGAAGGCTCACCCACAATCAGTCCGTTGCCAAAGTGATGTCGAATCACCCCCGGCGCATCGACCGAGCAACTGGCATGGACCACGCCGCCCAGCACATGGGCTGCGGGTATGCCTTGTGCAATCGCACCCATGGGGTCGATGGTTTGGAGGCGTGCCTCAGCCACCGCACCGCCAAAGCCTTGCAAAAACCACCATGGCACGCCATTCATGGCGGTAAAAACCACGGTGTGGGGCCCCAGCAAGGGCGCGATCTGCGCCGCCACATCGGCCAGCGCCGGCGCCTTGACGGCGATGATCACCACGTCTTGCACGCCCAAATCCGCAAGCTGGTCCGAAGCCTGCACTTGCACCGTGTGCGTGACGCCGCCTTGGTGCAGCGTCAAACCAGAGGTACGCAAGGCCTGCAAAGTCGCTGCGCGCGCCACGGCGCTGACGGTGCAACCGGCTTGCGCCAGATGCACACCCAACCAGCCGCCAATGGCACCCACGCCATAAATACATATTTTCATACGCTGTAACTTTCATCCACGCGGTGCACTTGACGCACCAGGGCGTCAAACACATCACGGCCAGCACCATGGTTCGGGTTGAACTGCAAGGCGTCGCGCGTGCACTTCGCCGCCACCGCCTCGGACACGGGAATCGCCGCACCCATGCTGAAGGTGGCCATCTGGATTTCGCAAGCGCGTTGCAGCGTCCACAAGATTGCAAAGGTGTGCGGCAAGTTGTGGCCCCAGGCCAAGAGGCCGTGGTTGCGCAAAATCACCGCCGGCTTGTCGCCGATGCTCTTGAGCAATCGCGGCGCTTCTTCGGCGTGGATGGTGATGCCTTCAAAGTCATGGTAGGCCACCATCTCGTGCAGTTGCGCCGTGTAAAAATTGGTTTGCTGTAAGCCGCCCTGCAAGCAGGCCACAGCCACACCCGCTGTAGTGTGGGTGTGCATCACGCAATGGGCATCGGGCAGACCGTCGTGGATGGCCGCGTGCACCGTGAAGCCAGCGGGATTGACCGGATAGGGCGAGCCGTCAAGCGCCTGACCCTGCAAATTGATCTTCACCAAATTACTGGCCGTGACCTCGCTGTAATGCAAACCAAAGGGGTTGATTAAAAATTGCTTTTCAGCACCACACACCGAGGCGGGCAAGCGCAAGGTGATGTGGTTGTAAATCATCTCGGTCCAGCCGAGCATCGCAAACACACGGTAGCAAGCGGCCAGCTCCACACGGGCGGCCCATTCGTCGGCGTGAACGCGGCCCTGCAAGCTGGGCACGGTAGGCAATTGCAGGGCCATGTCAGTAGACCTTGCCGGTTGCATCAGCCGGCTGCACGGCCCTTTTGAATCGAGCGGCCAATGAGGTGGTGTGGCGCATCAGCAAATTGGTGTCCAGGCCCACAGCCACAAACACCGCGCCCAGATCAATGTAATGCTGTGCCAGTTTTTCATCGGGCGTCAAAATGCCTGGCGCTTTACCGGCCTTCAAGATGCGCGCGATCGCCTCTTCAATGGCGCCCTGCACCACCGGGTGGCCGGAATTGCCCACATAGCCCATGGACGCCGACAGATCGGCGGGGCCAATGAAAACGCCATCCACACCCGGGGTGTGGGCAATGGCGTCGAGGTTATTCAGTGCCTCTTGCGATTCGGCTTGCACCAGCAAACAAACTTGGTCATTGGCCTCTTTGGCATAGTTCGCGTAATGCCCCCAGCGCGAAGCACGTGCGCCGGCCATGCCGCGTATACCGCCTTGGCCATCGTCTTGCGGGTAGCGCATGGCGCGCACAATTGCCGCGGCCTGCTCGGCCGTATCCACCATGGGCACGAGCAACGTCTGCACCCCCAGGTCGAGGTATTGCTTGAGGATCACCGTGTCGCCCACTGGCACACGTGCAATCGCATGGTTGCCCGGATAGGCGGCGATAGCCTGCAAATTCGCCTGGATGCTGGCCAGGTCATTCGGGGCATGTTCGCCATCGACCAACAACCAATCGAACCCGGCACAAGCGCATATTTCGGCGCTGTACGCGCTGGCCAAACCAAGCCATAAACCAATTTGGGTTTGGCGCGCGGCCAAGGCTTGCTTGAAAGAGTTCACAGGTGTTTTCATGAAAGTCTCCGGTTAAACGAATTTGAATTCCAAACGGCCCAAGGGTCCGTAGTCGACATCGAACACATCGCCCACTTTGGCGGGTGCGGGCTTAGTGAACGAGCCGGCCAGCACAATCTCGCCGGCTTGCAAATGCTCGCCCCAAGGCGCCAACTTGTTGGCCAGCCAGGCAATGCCGATGGCCGGATGGCCCTGCACACCCGCCGCCAAACCGGTTTCTTCGACCACGCCGTTTTGGCGCAGCACCGCGCCGCACCAGGGCAAATCGGTGGTCAAGGGATTGACTTGCGCTGCACCCAGCACGATGCCGGCGTTGGCCGCGTTGTCGCTGATGGTGTCGTACACCTTGCGCATGACTTTGCTGTGGCGGTCGAACTGCTCAATGCGAGCGTCAATGATTTCCACGGCCGGGGTGACGTAGTCGGTGGCGTCCAGCACTTGCTCCAGCGTCACATGCGGGCCGCGCAATTCTTTTTTCAAAATGAAAGCCAGCTCGACCTCGACGCGCGGCGCGATGAAATTCGCAAAGGGAATCCCCAGCACCTGGCCCGGCGTGCAGGTGTAGCGCATGTCGTCCAGCAGCGTGCCGTAGTCGGGCTCGTCAATTTGGCTAGATACCTGCATGGCGCGACTGGTCAGGCCAATCTTGTGGCCGATCATGGTGCGGCCTTCGGCGAATTTGAGTTGCATCCAGGCGCGGTTGATCCGGTAACCGTCTTCAATCGTCATGCCGGCATAGCGTTGGGAAAAATGCTCAATCTGGGTTCGTGATTTTTCGGCGTTATTCAGTTCGATGGCCAGTTGTTGGATTTGGTCTTCAGAAAGTACAGACATCGATCAGGCCTTGTTAAAGAGAGGGTGCAAGTTGCTGTGTTTGGCGTCAAACACTTCGGGGCCTTCGTCGATTTGCAGCGTAATGCCGATATGGCGCTGCGCCAAAACGGGGGCAAAGAAGGCTTGCGCCACATCGCTCAGCGTCTGCCCCGCGCGCTGCTGGGTGGCGGGGCTTCGGCCCCGGCCCATGCGCACATTCAGGTAAACGAAAGCGTAGTCGCCATTCCCTCCGGCGCCAAGACCGGCCGCGCCGCCGTCAGCGACCGCGTAATGGGGCGCCGGGTAAGCCAAGACGCGGGTGCCCCCCGTGGGGAACACCTGTTTACCGTCTTCGTCTTTCACGGTTTGCATGGCATTGGCCATTTGACGGCACAAGGTGGTCATGTTCAATTCAGCGTCGAGCTGCGCGGTGTACAAAATTACAAGATGGGGCATGGCAAATCTTTCCAGACGCAACTACAAGCGCGACACGTTTTGGAAACCCGCTGCCGCACTGGCTTGCGCCGAAGGGATGTGCAGACCGGTTTGTGGCGTGACTTCAAAAATGGCATTCAACTGGCCGGTGCCCGAAGCGCCGAAGTAGGGCGTGACCAGCTCCACGCCGCCATCGTAATCGGTCCACCCCAGGGCTCCCATCAGCATGGAGGTGTCGTGCATAAAGCCTTCGCCATGGCCCTTGCTGGCGTACTCAGGAAGCATTTCGCAAAAGTCTTTCCACTCGCGCTGGGCCCACATGCGCAGCACCTGCTCGTCGAGCTTTTCCAAGAACGGACTCCAAATCTTGTGGGCAAATTCAGGCGCCAAACCGTTTTGTGCAAAACGGTGCGAGAGCGAGCCACTGGCCAAAAAAGCCACCTTGCCGTCGTAGTGTTTTTCCACTGCTTCACGCATCGCCCAGCCCAATCGGGCGCTGTCGTTCAAGTAATGCGAAGTGCACAGCGCCGAGACCGAAATCACCTTGAAATGCTGATCTTCATTCATGTAGCGCAGCGGCACCAGCGTGCCGTATTCGGGCTGCAAGGTGGTGGCGTCATGGGCCAGGGTTTCCACACCGTAGTCGTTGCCAACCTTCGCCAGCAAATGACCCAGCGCCGGGTTGCCGGGCGACTCGAACGCCATGTTGCTGATGAAATGCGGTAACTCGTTGCTGGTGTACACGCCCTTGTAATGCGGTGCGC
>CANGEG010000223.1 GCA_947452725.1 Comamonadaceae bacterium
ATCAAAATAGGCGTGCCATTGCGCGCCGTCACGACGATCTTGCCAATGTCCTCTTCGGCCTGTAGCAAACCAATGCCGCGAATTGCAAACTGCTGCGCGCCTTGCGCCACATAGCTGCCGCCAGCGTTGGAGTTGCCGCGACCCAAGGCGTCCAAAATATTTTGCATGCTCAACTTGTAGGCTCGCAACTTATCTAAGTCAGGCTGCACTTCGTATTGCTTAATGAAGCCGCCCATGGCAACCACATCGGCCACACCCGGCACGGTGCGCAAACCGCGCTCGACGACCCAGTCTTCGGTGGAACGCAATTCAGTGGAAGTCAAGCCGTCACCACGCAGGCGGTAGCGCATCACCTCTCCCACAGGCGTGGCATTGGGCGCCACGTTCACTTGTGCTCCCAGAGGCAAATCCACGCCGTTAAGGCGTTCGTTAACTTGTTGCCGAACGATATTCACATTGGCCGCATCGTCATAGGTAATGACGGTATAGGACAAACCAAATTGCGTGTGCGAAAACAAGCGGATCGAATTGGGCAAACCTGACAAGGCCGTTTCAATCGGCAACGTGACTTGTTTTTCAACCTCTTCGGCCGCGCGGCCAGGAAACAAGGCAATCACCGTGACCTGTGTGTCCGTGACGTCGGGAAAGGCTTCAACCGTCAAATTTTTGAACGCAAAAATACCCGCCATGGCAAACAGCAAGGTCCCCAGCACAATAAATAAGGGCTGGTGCAGTGCGTAATGAATCAGTTTTTTCATTTGACAACTGCCGGTTGCTCAGACTCGGCCATCGGATTCTTTTTGGGCAAATCGGCAGCCATACGGAACTCACGTCCAAGCAAAAGTCCGTTGTCGCTGACTACTTTCTCACCCACAGCTAATCCACTGCCCACCACAGACTCTTTAGCGCCCTCATACGTCAGCACCACTTCACGCACCTCGTACGTTCCGGGCGCTGTCTCCACAAAGACTCGGTGCTGCGTGCCACGCAAAAACACACCACTTGCAGGAACCACCACCCCTTGACCCAATTGGCGCTGAATGCGGGCTGTGCCCAGCATCTCGGCTTTGAGTAAACGCTGAGGGTTGGCAATTGCCCCACGAATCTTGATGGTTCGGGTCACAGGATCAATGAAGTCAGCAGCCGCAAGCACTTTGCCTTTGAACACTTGACCCGGTAAAGCCGGTACAAGCAGGTCGAAACTGGAGCCGGGCTTAAGCGTACCCACATCGGCTTCTTTGGCGTCAATTTGCACCCACAATTGAGAAGGGTCCGTAACCACAAATAAAGCCGGCACGCCCGGCCCACTCTGCTCTGAGCGCAGCTCTTGGCCGGGGTTGACATTGCGCTCAACCACCACACCGTTCAACTCAGACATCAAAGTCAGCTGCTGGTTGACCTGTTGGCCGCCGCCATACAGGTGCGTTCTGGCGTTGGCACGGTCAGCCTCGGCATGGGCGCGAGCGGCGTCCGCATCAGCCGTTTCCAAGTCCTTGCGTGCGGCAATGCCGGCGTCAAACAATTCTTTTTGCCGGATCAGGGCCTTGTCTGTAAGCTTGGCATCGGTCATGGCCTTGGCTGCATCGGCTTGCGCAACGCCGAACTCAGGCGAGGACACGCTCACCAAGTTGGCCCCTTTGACCACGGTTTGCCCCAAGTCGGCGCGAATCTGCGTGACACGCCCGGCAAAGGGCGCATAAATGCGCTGCGTGCGCTCTTCATTCCAAACCAATCGGGCTGGCAAATCGACGCTCAAGGTAGTCGCCTGCACTGCAGCGGTGGATTTGAGCAGACTCAATTGAGGATGACCTGCTGGAAATCGCAGCTGGTTGCCTTGGATGATCGGACGCACTTCAGCCGCGGGGGGCGGCGGCGCCTCGGTACAAGCCACAAGCGTGCAAAGCGCTGTCAGCGCCAAAAAAGAAAGAGCAGATGGGATCGCGAAATTCTTCACAGTGGTCTCTTGCATTCAAGGTTAATTCGTCAAAGCCAACGCAGCAGGATGGCTTCGCAGATGCCAAGCGATGGCCGCTTTAGCGTATTCGGTTTGCACGCTCAAGGCTTCAAGCAAAGAGGCTCGCAGAGTTCGGCGTGCGTCAAGCAAATCCACAAGGGGGATCGCTCCTTTGCTATAAGCTAACTCGGCCTGCTCGGCCACTTTGCGGGCGCGCGGCAATATCAAGGTTTCATAGCCTTGCAAGCGACTGGCGGCGTTGGTGAGGTCTTGTTGCAGTCCCAGCCATTCGCCTTGCGCGACCAAGCGCACTTTGTCGAGCACTTCTTGAGCTTGCGCATGCTGTGCAATGGCGCGGCCAATTTCACCTTGAAAGGCATAACCCATGTGCAAAGGAAATTGCACCCGAAACTCGACCACACGGTTGCTGGCATTGGCGGCCGCATCGACCGACACGCCCACCACCGGGTCAATTTTCTTCAGAGCTTGGGTGTTGTCGAGCCAAGCTTGCGCAAAGAGTAAGCGTTGCGTTGCCGCTTGCACATCGGCCCGGGACTCTAACCAGGCCTCAGCGCTGACACTCGCTGCGGGTGTGGCGGTCGCAGGCCATTGCGGCGCAACCCGCCATTGCGTGACCAACTCGGGGCGGATTTGGCGCCCCGTGATTTGCGCCAATGCCAAGGCTGCGCGCTGTTGGTCCAGTTGCGCGCTTTGGGCATCGGCCTGGGCGCGCTGCGATTCAATTTCGACGCGAGAAAAATCTTGCGCTGACAAGTCTCCCGCCTGCAGTCGCTTTTGCGCTGTCAGTGCCAATTGCTTGGCGCTTTGTGCCATGGCCTGAACATGGGCCACACGCTCTTGTGCGGCGAGCAAATCAAAAAAAGCATCTTTGGCGGCCAGTTGCTGCTGCACCAGAATTTCTGACAAACTGGCCTGCGAAGCCGCCGCATTGCGCTGCGCGGCTTGGGTCCGCAAATCTCGCTTGTCGCCGCGCTCCCAGGTCCAATCCAAGCCCAAAGACTTGTCAAAATGGCGCTGCGATGTCAACGCCCCATTGGCCAGGCCGATCTGATCGGCAGCGGCGGATTTAGCGGACAAGACCGGCAAAGGCGCGTGGTTGGCCGCCAAAATGTCGGCTCGACTGGCCGCAGCCTCTTGCTGGGCCCAGCGAACATCCAGGTTGTTGCGGGCCGCCTCAAGGACTTCGTCCAAGACCAGGGGCTGCGCAAAGGCCGGTGAAAGAACCAGCGCCATAGAGGCACAAGCGCTTGAAAAAAGGAACTGTCGTATGCTCATAACGTGTTTATCGCTCAAGTGACCTGACCTGTACCTGACCAATCCCGCGGGGCTCGCAACTTTGTGAGCGCCAAGCCCTAGGGTGTACCCTTGACCATAAAACCCCTTATATGCGCATTTTGTTGATTGAAGACGATGACGTACTGCGTCACGTCATGCTCAAAAGCCTGGCCGACGCCGGCCATCGCGTCGACGCGGCCTCAGATTTGGCCCAAGCGGGGCACTTCTGGCGCGTACAAGCCTTTGATGTGGTGCTGCTGGATTTGAACCTGCCTCAATCGGACCAAGCGCATGCCGCCATGGGCTCGGGCCTGTCTGTGCTGCGCGAAGCACGCGCCCGCGGCGACCGCACCCCCGTGATGGTGCTGACCGCACGCAACCGAACCGAAGAACGCATTGCCGGCCTGGACGCCGGCGCCGACGACTACTTGGGCAAACCGTTTGACTTGGGCGAGGTCGAAGCCCGCTTGCGCGCTCTGGTGCGCCGCAGCCAAGGCGCCAGCGACGTGACCCAAGTCGGGCAATTGAGCCTGGATCGCAAAAACCGCCGCGTCAGCCTGGGCGAAGAGCCCCTGCTGCTGCCCGCGCGCGAATTTGAAGTCCTGTGGGAGTTGATGACGCCCCCAGGGCGGGCCGTCAACAAACGCGCGCTGTCCGACAAACTGTCAGATTTCGATGCCGCTTTGGGTGACAACGCTTTAGAGGCCTTCATCTCGCGCCTGCGGCGCAAACTCAACCACAGCGGCGCCACCATCCGCACCCTGCGCGGCATTGGCTACTTATTGGAGGAAGACGCATGAACCTGGCCGATTTGCAGACCCCACTGGCCTCCAAGCCCTCTTTGCGCGACAGGCTGATGCACCACGTGCTGGTGCCGCTGGCCATTGTGTGGCTGATCGGCACCTTGCTTTCGGCCGGCATTGCCAACTACTTTGCGCAAAAAGCCTTTGACCGCTCCTTGCTAGACGATGCCTACGCCGTGGCCGGCCACGTTCGGCTGACCGACGCTTGGCCACCTCAGCTGGACATTGATCTGTCCTCCAGCGAGATTGGCAGCTTGTTGTTTGACCAAAGTGAGTCCATGTTCTTTGCCGTCTACCGCGAGAACGGCACGTTGCTGGCAGGGCATGGCGGATTGAATGGCCCCTCAGGCTCCGACACCGCCAAATCCAGCACGGAGTTTGGCGATATCTACTTTCAAGGCCGGCCCATGCGAAGCGTGGTGTTGATGCAATTCAAACCGTCCCCTTTCAAGGTCGTAGTGGCGCAAACCAACCGCAGCCGCACGCGCTTGTTGGAGCAGTTGCTGATGTATTCCATCTTGCCTCAAATGCTGTTGTTTGCTGGCATTGCCGTGTGGCTGCGCAGGGCCATTGCGGGCGACTTG
>CANGEG010000224.1 GCA_947452725.1 Comamonadaceae bacterium
CCGGGTTGTCGGGTCGAGGTTCATGCCTTGTCAGGCCATGTGCAATATGCCGCCGATCTGGGTCAGGGCCTCATAGACGTGGTGGTTGGCAACTGGGCTCAGCCCAGCCAAGAGCTGCACCGTGCACAGTTGTTTGAGGACGAGATCATGTGCCTGGTGAGTCAAAAGCATCCGGCGGTGCGTCGCGGTTGGACGCAAGAAGACTGGCTTGCCTGCGAGCACATTGCCCCCACCCCGGCCTACCCCGGTTGGCGCGGAGTGATCGACGAGCATCTGGATCGGTTATCGCTGGTACGTAATATCACGGCGCGTTGTGCCCACTTTGGCTTGATGCCACGCATGGTGGCATCGAGCTTGCTTGTATTGACCACTGGCCGCCAGTATTGCCAAAGGTTTTTGCAAGGCGCTGAACTGCATCGTGGCTTGGCACTTTTGCCTTGTCCGGTGGATTTTCCGAAGATGGTTTATTACCAGCTTTGGCATGAGCGCAGTCATGCTTCTGCCGCTGCCAAATGGCTGCGCGAACAGGTCAAAATCAGTGCTTCTCAATTGCCTCATCCCCAGAGTTCGAATTTGACATGACCACACCCCTTTTGTCTTTGCAAGGCATCACCAAGCGTTATCCGGGCGTGGTGGCGAATCAGGATATCTCGCTGACGTTGATGCCCGGTCAGGCGCATGCCGTCTTGGGTGAAAACGGTGCGGGTAAATCCACGCTGATGAAAATCATCTATGGTGCGATCAAGCCCGATGAGGGTGTGGTGCATTACAAAGGCCAGCCGGTTCACATCCGTAATCCTCAGCAGGCGCGAGCTTTGGGCATCAGCATGGTGTTCCAGCATTTCAGCCTCTTTGACACATTGACCGTGGCAGAAAACGTTTGGCTGGGTTTGGACAAAACCCTGAAACTGGCCGAGGTGACCCAGCGCATCTCAGCCAAGGCGGCAGAGTATGGTTTGAACATCGATCCGGCCCGACCCGTGCACACCCTCAGCGTGGGCGAAATGCAGCGTGTAGAAATCATCCGCGCTTTGCTAACCCAGCCGCAATTGCTGATTTTGGACGAACCGACCTCGGTGCTGACGCCGCAGGCGGTGGAAAAATTGTTTGTGGTGCTGAAAAAGCTGGTGAGCGAAGGCTGCAGCCTGCTCTACATCAGCCACAAGCTGCACGAAATTCGCGAGCTGTGTACCGCCTGCACCGTGCTGCGCGGTGGACGGGTGACCGGCGTGTGCGATCCGCGTGAAGAATCCAACGCCTCGCTCAGTCGCTTGATGATTGGGGCTGAGCCCCCTGCGCTGGAGTACCGTGCCAGCCAACCGGGGGCCGTGGTGCTGGCGGTGAAAGACCTGAGCTTGGCCAGTGATGATCCGTTTGGCATGGATTTGTCGCACCTGAATATGCAGGTGCGCGCCGGCGAAGTGGTGGGCATTGCCGGTGTCTCGGGCAACGGTCAGCGTGAGTTGATGTACGCGCTGTCGGGCGAAGACACTCGCGCCGATGCGCCCGCGATTCATATTCAAGGCCAGTCTGCCTCGCAGTTGGGCCCGCAAGCGCGGCGCAGCTTAGGCCTGCACTTTGTGCCTGAAGAGCGCTTGGGGCGTGGCGCTGTGCCCAGCCTGAGCTTGGCGCACAACATGCTGCTCACACGCCAAGAGGCGGTGCATGGCAGCGGCTGGATCGACATGCAGCAGTTGCAGCGCCAAGCGCAGGGCGTCATTGAGCGCTTCAAGGTTAAAGCCGCAGGGCCGCAGGCCATGGCCAAATCGCTATCAGGTGGTAATTTACAAAAATTTATTGTGGGACGCGAGATCGAAGCGCGGCCCCATTTGTTCATCGTCTCACAGCCGACTTGGGGTGTGGACGTGGGTGCGGCGGCGCAAATTCGGGGCGAGATTTTGGCGTTGCGCGACGCCGGTTGCGCGGTGTTGGTAGTGAGCGAGGAATTGGAAGAGTTGTTTGAAATTTCAGATCGCTTGCACGTCATGGCCAAAGGTGAGCTCTCACCGTCCATTGACCGCGCCCAAGCCAGCGTGGCGCAAATTGGCGAATGGATGAGTGGCCTGTGGCCCCGCAATGCCAAGGAGGGTCATCATGCTTAAGCTTGAAGCGCGGCCCGAAGCCTCGAAATTTTGGAGCACCGCTTCGCCCTTGCTGGCTTTGTTCTTGACCGTGCTGGTCGGCGTGGCGCTGTTCATGGCGCTGGGCAAAGACCCGGTACGCGGTTTGCAGATGTTCTTTTGGGAGCCGATCAAGTCGGCTTATGCTTTGGGTGAGTTGATGGTCAAAGCCACGCCCCTGTTGCTGATCGCCCTGGGCTTGGGGGTGTGCTACCGCTCCAATGTGTGGAACATCGGCGCTGAAGGTCAGTTCGTTATGGGCGCGGTGGCTGCGGGTGGTGTGGCGCTGTTGGCCGATGCCACAACCGGGCGCTGGATCGTGGTGGCGATAGTGCTGGCCGGGGTGCTGGGCGGCATGGCTTGGGCGGGTTTGGTGGCGTTGCTGCGCGACCGCTTCAATGCCAATGAAATTTTGGTCAGCTTGATGTTGGTGTACGTGGCAGACATGGTGCTCAGCTACTTGGTCTACGGCCCCTTGAAAGATCCCGCAGGCTACAACTTTCCGCAGAGCAAAACCTTTGCGGCCGTGACCCAAATCCCCCGCCTCATGTCCGGCTCGCGCGTCAGCGTGGGCTTGCTGCTCGCACTGGCCGGTGTGGCTGCGATGTGGGTGTTTTTGTTTCGCACCCGTGCCGGCTTTGCGCAGCAGGTGGGTGGCTTGGCTCCTGCAGCAGCGCGCTATGCCGGATTTTCTTCGCGCAAAGCTTTGTGGGTTGCGCTGCTAACGTCAGGGGCTGCGGCCGGGCTGGCCGGTGCGCTGGAGGTGGCCGGTCCGATTGGTCAACTCACGCCTTATGTGCCTGCCGGCTATGGCTTTGCGGCCATCATCGTGGCCTATGTGGGGCGCTTGCATCCGGTGGGCATGGTGTTTTCGGCGGTGCTGATGAGCATGTTCTATATTGGCGGCGAGCTGGCGCAGTCGCGCTTGGGTCTGCCCAAGTCCATCACCGGCGTGTTCCAGGGTTTGTTGTTGTTCAGTTTGCTGGCGTGTGACACGCTGGTAGCGTATCGCCTGCGTTGGCTGGCCAAGGGGGCGTGATGGAGTCTTATGCACTGTTGATTGCAGCCACGCTGAATGCGGGTACCGTCTTGGCGCTGGCAGCTTTGGGTTTGCTCATCAATGAAAAATCGGGCATCGTGAATCTGGGGGCCGAGGGCATGATGCTGTGCGCCGCCATCGCGGGCTTTGCCACGGTGGTCCACACCGGCAGCGATGTGCTCGGTTTTGCGGCGGGTATGGGTGTGGGGGCCGTGATGGCCGGGCTGTTTGGTCTGCTGGTCATTTGGCTGGGCACCAACCAATACGCGACCGGCTTAGCGCTGAGTTTGTTTGGCGTGGGTTTCTCGGCCTTTGTGGGCATTGGCTATGTGCAAGAAAAATTACCAGCCCGTGCGCAATTTGAAGTGCCGTGGTTGGGCGACATTGAGCTGATTGGACCGGCCTTGTTTCGCCAGCATCCGCTCGTTTATGGTGCCATGGCCTTCGCGTTGACACTGATTTGGTTTTTGTACCGTACACGCACCGGTCTGGTGCTGCGTTCCGTGGGCGAGTCGCCTGAGTCGGCCCACGCTTTGGGTTACAACGTGCGCCGCATTCGCTTGGCCGCCGTGATGCTGGGCGGCGCGCTGTGTGGCTTGGCGGGGGCTTACATTTCGGTCATTTACACCCCCTTGTGGGTCGAGGGCATAGTGGCCGGCAAAGGCTGGATTGCCTTGGCCTTGACCACTTTTGCCACTTGGCGTCCGGCACGGGTTTTGCTCGGTGCTTATTTGTTTGGCGGCGTCACCATGCTGCAGTTCCATTTGCAAAGCACGGGTGTGGATGTGCCCAGCCAATTGCTCACGGCCCTGCCTTATGTGGCCACCATTGTGGTGCTTGCCTTGATTTCGCGGAATCCGGCCTGGATTCGCATCAATATGCCGGCCTCGCTGGGGAAACCCTTTCATCCGGGTTCATAATATTTCTTTTACTTGTTTCCTTGTTTTTCTCGTGTGCAACCCTGTTCATTCTTAAAGGAATTTTCATGACAGACTTGACCAAGCGTTCGATCTTCAAAACTGTGGCCCTGTCCGCAGTGGCTGCCGCCGCTGCGCTGACTTTGCTGGGCTGCGGTAAAAAAGAAGAAGCGCCTAAAGCCGAAGCTCCCGCTGCCAAAGTGGAGCCTTTGAAAGTGGCGTTTGCCTATGTCGGCCCCGTGGGCGATGGCGGCTGGACCTTCGCACACGACAACGCTCGCAAGGCGGTAGAAAAAGAATTCGGCGACAAAATCGTCACCAGCTTTGTCGAGAAAGTGCCAGAAAGCGCTGACGCTGAGCGTGTCTTTCGTGACATGGCCGGTCAAGGCAACAAGCTGATCTTTGGGACCACCTTCGGTTACATGGAGCCGATGCTCAAAGTGGCCTCTGACATCAAGGACGTGAAGTTTGAACATGCCACCGGTTACAAAACCGCTGACAACATGCGCACCTACGACAGCCGCACCTAC
>CANGEG010000225.1 GCA_947452725.1 Comamonadaceae bacterium
GTCATGCTGGAGAACGGCAACCGGTTCGTGCTCGACGCCTCTCGCACCGAACCCGGTGACTTGCAAGGCGTGGGCCTGGACTACAAAGAGTTGCCGCGCGACGTCAAACCCGGCGACTTGCTACTTTTGAACGACGGCTTGATTGTGTTGACCGTGGACGCGGTCAAGGGCGAGCAGGTGCACACCACCGTCAAGGTGGGCGGCGAGTTGTCCAATAACAAAGGCATTAACAAACAAGGCGGCGGTTTGACGGCGCCGGCCTTGACCGGCAAAGACATGGACGATATCAAGACGGCCATGAGTTTTCAGGCTGACTACTTGGCCGTGAGCTTTCCGAAAAACGCCACCGACATGGAAATGGCGCGTCAACTGGCCAATGTGGCCGGTGCCGAGTACGGGCACAAGCCCGGCTTGATCGCCAAAATTGAACGCGCCGAAGCGATTCCGCGTCTGGAAGAAATCCTCTTGGCCAGCGATGGCATCATGGTCGCGCGGGGCGACTTGGCCGTCGAGGTGGGCAACGCCGTGGTGCCCGCACTGCAAAAACGCATGATCAAGCTGGCGCGCTTGCACGACAAAGTGGTGATCACCGCCACCCAAATGATGGAAAGCATGATCACCAACCCGGTGCCGACCCGCGCCGAGGTGAGCGACGTGGCCAACGCCGTGCTCGATGGCACTGACGCGGTGATGCTCAGCGCCGAGACGGCGGCGGGCAAATACCCGCTCGAAACCGTGCTCGAAATGGCCAAAATTTGCCTGGCCGCAGAAAGCGCTGAGCATGTGGAGCTGGACGCTGACTTTAATGGCCAGACCTTCAAGCGCATCGACCAGTCGATCGCCATGGGCGCCTTGTTCACGGCCCACCACCTGGGCGCCAAGGCCATCGTCGCTTTGACCGAGTCGGGCTCTACCGCCTTGTGGATGAGCCGTCACCGGGTGCAAATTCCGATCTACGCGCTGACCACCAAAGTCAGCTCCCAGCGCAAGATGGCCTTGTTTCGCAACGTGCGCCCCTTGCTGATGGACACCAGTGCCGACCGCGACACGGCGTTGGAACAGGCCGAGCGCCACCTTAAAAAGCGCAAGATCGTGGAGGCCGGCGACGTGTACGCCATCACCTGCGGCGAGCCTATGGGCGCCCCGGGCGGCACCAACATGCTCAAGATCTGCCGAGTCAGCTGAAATCAGGTCCGCATTCAGGCAGACTTGTTTAGCTGATCAAGGCCTTGATGCATTTAAAATTAAGATCAGTTACACCGTGGTTACCGGCGCTTTTAAAAGTCGTGACCCGTTCTGATTTTTAAACTTCTGGAATTCTCATCATGGCCCTCGTCTCAATGCGTGAATTGCTCGACCATGCCGCACATCACGGCTATGGCATCCCGGCTTTCAACGTCAACAACCTGGAGCAGGTGCAGGCGGTGATGACCGCCGCCGACGAAGTCGGTGCGCCCGTCATCTTGCAAGCCAGCGCCGGGGCCCGCAAATACGCGGGGGAGCCCTTCATCAAGCATTTGATTCAGGCCGCCACCGAGCAGTGGCCGCACATTCCTTTGGTGATGCACCAAGACCACGGCCAAAGCCCGGCCATCTGCCAAGGCGCGATCGATCTGGGGTTTTCGTCCGTGATGATGGACGGCTCGCTGATGGAGGACGGCAAGACCCCGGCCAGCTTTGACTACAACGTCGATGTGACACGCCGCGTGGTCGATATGGCGCACAAACTGGGCGTGTCTGTCGAAGGTGAACTGGGTTGCCTGGGTAACCTGGAAACGGGCGAAGCCGGTGAAGAAGACGGCATTGGCGCTGTAGGCAAGCTCGATCACAGCCAGATGCTCACCGACCCCGAAGAAGCCGCGCAGTTCGTCAAAGCCACCGGCCTGGACGCCTTGGCGATCGCCATTGGCACCAGTCACGGCGCCTACAAATTCAGCCGCAAGCCCACAGGCGACATTTTGGCCATTAGCCGCGTCAAAGAAATTCACGCACGCATTCCCAACACCCATTTGGTGATGCATGGTTCCTCCAGCGTGCCGCAAGATCTGCTGGCTATCATTAACCAGTATGGCGGCAAGATGAAAGAAACCTACGGCGTGCCGGTGGAAGAAATTCAAGAAGCCATCAAATTTGGCGTGCGCAAAATCAACATTGACACCGACATCCGACTTGCTATGACCGCTGCGGTGCGCAAGTTCTTGTTTGAAAACCCCGACAAATTCGATGCGCGCGAATGGCTCAAGCCCGCCCGCGAAGCCGCCAAGCAGCTGTGCAAACAGCGTTACTTGGAATTCGGCTGCGAAGGCCAGGCTGGCAAAATCAAAGGCGAAACTCTGCACGCGATCGCCCTGCAATACGCCCAAGGCAAATTGGCCCCTCAAGTTCACTGATTCAATGACCAATTCCCTGCACACCTCGGCCCTCACATCGCTCACCTTGCTCGCACGTGGCAAAGTGCGAGACAACTATGCGGTGGGTACCGACCGCATCCTCATGGTGGCCTCTGACCGCATTAGCGCGTTTGACGTGATCATGGGCGAACCGATTCCGGGAAAAGGCGTTTTGCTGACCCAAATGGCGCTTTTTTGGTTTGACAAACTCGGCCCCCAAGGCCTGAACCTGTGCCCGATTCACCTCACAGGTGACGTGCCCGAGAGCGTGGTCAGCGCGGTCGAGGTGCCTCAGGTGCAAGGCCGCTCGATGTTGGTCAAGCGCTTAAAGCCCATCCCGGTCGAGGCCGTGGTACGTGGATACTTGGCCGGTAGCGGCTGGAAGGAATACCAAGACAACCAGGCCGTGTGCGGCGTGAAGTTGCCTGGCGGCCTGAAGAACGCCAGCAAACTGCCCGAGCCCATTTACACACCCGCCGCCAAAGCGGCCGTGGGCGAACACGACGAGAACATCACCTTCGCGCAGACGGTAGAGATGATTGGCGTGGACTTGGCCACTCGAATACGCGACATTAGTCTTGCGATTTACAAGGCCGCCAGCGCCATTGCCGCTGAAAAAGGCATCATCATTGCCGACACCAAGTTCGAGTTCGGCCTAGACGAACAAGGCACTTTGGTGTTGATGGACGAAGTGCTGACGCCTGATTCGTCACGCTACTGGCCAGCTGAGAGCTACCAAGAAGGCATCAATCCGCCCAGCTACGACAAGCAGTTTTTGCGTGACTGGTTGGACGCGCCGCACAACGGCAAGTTATGGGACAAAACGGCGCCCGCGCCGCACCTGCCGCGCGAAGTGATTGAGAAAACTGCCGCTAAATACCAGGAAGCCTTGCAACGCCTGACCACCTGATTGGACGCCTGGCAGCACGTCGCTGCCCCAACTCACCCGTGGCCGGTGGTCATGGGTGGCCGTTTGAAAGTATCGACATGCTCAATTTATTTCGCCCGGCCACCACCTTGATGGTGCAATACGCCCAGTACCACCGCGACCGGCGCAATATCTTGACGCACCTGATCGGCATCCCGTTGATCGTCATGGCTGTGGGCATGCTGCTGATACGCCCCGTGTTCACGGTGGGCGATTATTGGTTCACACCGGCAGGCGTTGCGTGGTTGCTGTCCGGTTGGTGGTACCTGACACGCGGCGACTGGCTGCTGGGCCTGGCAACTACTGCCGTGAACGGCGCCTTGATGTGGGCGGCCTACCGCACGCCCGTCTGGGTGGCGTGGCTGGCGTGGCCCGTGCTTCAAGACCAACCGGTGTGGCTGCTGGGCTTGGCGGTATTTTTCATCGGCTGGGTAATCCAGTTCATCGGTCACTGGTTCGAAGGCCGAAAACCTGCTTTTGTCGACGACGTGGTCGGCCTCTTGGTCGGCCCTATGTTCGTGGTCGGTGAGGTCTTGATGGCCTTGGGCCTGCTACGCAAAATGCAACGCGATATTGACCGCTTGGCCGGACGTACACACTGAACACGAGGAGAAACCCATGTCTGAATCTGTCCACTTTTACGAACCCCGCAAAGGTCACGGTCTGCCTCACGATCCCTTTAACGCTATCGTCGGCCCTCGCCCGATTGGATGGGTGTCCACCTGTAACGCACAAGGCGCATCCAATTTAGCCCCTTACAGCTTCTTCAACGCCTTCAACTACGTGCCCCCCATTGTTGGCTTTTCCAGCATTGGTTACAAAGACTCGATACGCAACATTGAGGAGACCGGTGAGTTTGCCTGGAACCTGGTGACCCGGCCTTTGGCCGAAGCCATGAACCAGACCTGCGCTGCCGTGGCGCCCGAGGTGAGCGAGTTTGAACTGGCTGGCTTGACCGCGGCGGCCTCCCGTTTGATCCAGCCGCCCCGGGTCATGGAAAGCCCCGTCTCTTTTGAGTGCAAGCTCACCCAGGTGCTGCAACTGCAGGGCGCGGACGGCGCGAAGGTTGACACTTGGCTGGTGCTGGGCGAGGTGGTCGGCGTGCACATTCGCGCCGATTTGCTGGTAGAGGGTGTGTACAACACCGCCGGAGCCGACCACATCTTGCGCGGCGGCGGCCCGGCCGACTATTTCACGCTGGGCCCTGCGCAATTGTTCAAAATGTACCGGCCGCGCTGAAGCACCCGCGATTACGCTAATAGCCTTTGAGGGGCATTGTTGCTCTA
>CANGEG010000226.1 GCA_947452725.1 Comamonadaceae bacterium
TCGCCGTGCCAGCTTTTTAAGCAGGCCTGTAGACACCAGTTCATTGAGATGCCGATCAACTGCATTACTCAGGCGAGCAAGATCTTCACGCCGATAGACACGGCCAGCTTGCAGCTCGTTCGCAAGGTGCGCTGTGGCACCCCTTAGGGGAGACGTAATTAGTGTGGCAGCGGCTGACATGAAGGCTTTTTCATTGAAGTTTCATGCATTTTTTAGCGCTTCTTGCCCGACGTGTCACCCCCACCTGATTTGAGTGCATTCTTGTCCTGCGGACGCGAATTCAAGTTTGATTCACGGATTTGAACCGCCGTCCGCAATTCAATAGAGTTGCATACATTGAAATGGCGGCTCCCATTGGGGGAGTTGCGTACGAATTGGGGATAGCTAGCGGTGGCTAGTCAGGACCGGGGATTGCTATTCCCAGTTCGTTTGCCCTCGGGCAGCATCCCACCACCCTATACAATCCAAAATCCTTGTCCGGACTTAGGATTTTCACTCTTGGCTTGGCGGCTTTCCGCTCTGTTGTGAGCGTGTCCTAGCTTTTGTGTAAACGGCCAAGCCCAATGCTGATGATCAACCCGGCCAAGTGGCATTGTGTTCTGGCGTCACCGCACGCCAATGAAGCTCGCGCTCAATACGCTGGCGCAGCATGTCAGACGATTCGCGCTCTCCGTGCACAACGTAGACCTGGCTCGGCGGCTCGCGCATTTGACGCAGCCAAGCAATCAGCTCATTACCGTCGGCATGGGCAGATGCCGACTCAAGTTGAGCCACCTCGGCCCTTACGGCCAAGTCTTGACCGTGAATGCGTACCGTGGCTTTGCCGCTGAGCAAGGTTGCGCCACGCGTGCCGGGGGATTGAAAACCCGTCAAGATGATCATGTTGCGGTGATCGCCCACGTAGTTGGCCAGGTGGTGCAGCACCCGCCCCCCTGTGGCCATGCCGCTGGCGGACAAAATCACCATCGGGCCGTGGCGCCGCATCAGGGCCTTGGATTGTTCTGTCGTTTCCACCATGGTGGCTACATGATCCATGGCCTTGACTTGCTGAGGCGTTAGTCGGTGCTCGTCCATGTGGTGGTTAAACAAAGCCGTAGTGTGCACGGCCATGGGGCTGTCCAAAAAAATCGGCAAAGCGCGTGGCAGTTCCCCGCGCGCCTTTAGCTGCGCAATTGCGTGCAACACGGCCTGCGCGCGCCCCACGGCAAACACAGGCATCACGGCCACACCGCCGCGGGCGGCCAGTTTGCTGAGCAAGGGCGCCAATTCGCAAGCGATGTCGGTGTGCGGGTGCTGCCGATCGCCATAAGTGGACTCAATCACTACTGTGTCGGCTTGGGGGGGGAGATCCGGCGGATTCATCATGTCGTCATGAGGACGCCCCAGATCGCCCGAAAACAGAACGCGCCGGCCATCAACTTCGAGTAGCAGGCTGGAAGCCCCTAAGATGTGGCCAGCCGCCTTAAAGGTGGCTTTCCAGCCGGGTATCGGTGAAAAGGTTTGGCCCCAATGCTCGCTGTGAAAGTATTTGGCGCAGTTCAGCGCATCACGCTTGGTGTACAGCGGCAACGCCGGTGCATGTTTACTGGTGCCATGTCGGTTATCAAAGTTGGCGTCATCTTCTTGCAGGTGACCGCTGTCGGGCAGCAAGATGTTGCACAGATCGCGCGTGCCGGGCGTGGCATGCACCCGGCCTTTAAAACCGTCGCGCACCAAGATCGGCAAGTAGCCGCTGTGGTCTAGGTGAGCGTGGGTGAGCAGCACGGCGTCGATTTCCTGCGGGGCCACGGGTAAGGGCGTCCAGTTGCGCAAGCGCAGGGTCTTGTAGCCTTGAAAGAGGCCGCAGTCGACCAACAAGCGTTGCGCGCCGAATTGGACCAGATATTTAGAGCCTGTGACGGTGTCAGCGGCGCCCATGAAGGTGATGTTCAAGCTCATGCTTCATGTTAGAACTTAGCGCTCCAAAGGTGAATAAAAAAAGCGCCCGAGGGCGCTGTGATTTTGCGTTGGCGCAAGCTTTAACCAAAGAAACTTTTCAGCTTGTCTGTCCAGCTGTTGCCAGTGGGCGAATGCTTAGCACCACCTTTTTGCAAGGACTCTTCAAATTCCTTGAGTAGCTTGCGCTGGTGCTCGGTGAGTTTGACAGGGGTCTCGACCGTGATGTGGCAGTACAGATCGCCCGGGTAGCTGCCGCGCACGCCCTTGATGCCCTTGCCGCGCAAGCGAAATTGCTTACCAGTTTGGGTACCTTCGGGAATGTCGATCGCCGCTTTGCCACTCAGGGTGGGCACATCAATCTCGCCACCCAGCGCCGCCTTGGTGAAGCTGATGGGGACTGAGCAGTGCAAATCGTCGCCATCGCGTTCAAAGATGTCGTGTTTCTTCAGGCGGATCTCAATGTACAGGTCGCCTGCGGGCCCCCCGTTGGTGCCAGGCTCGCCATTGCCTGTGCTGCGAATGCGCATGCCGTCGTCAATACCTGCGGGTATTTTGACTTCAAGCGTTTTTTGTTTTTTCAGCTTGCCTTGACCGTGGCATGTGCCGCATGGGTCGGGAATGATCTTGCCCGAGCCACGGCATTGAGGGCACGTTTGTTGAACGCTAAAAAAGCCCTGACGCATTTGCACCTGGCCTTGCCCTTGGCAGGTGCTACAGGTCTTAGCACTGGTGCCGGGTTTGGCTCCGGTGCCGGTGCAGGTGTCGCAGGCCTCCCAGCTGGGGATGCGAATTTGCGCGTCTTTGCCATGGGCCGCTTCTTCCAGCGTGACTTCCATGGCGTAGCTCAGATCGTTGCCGCGAAACACTTGGCGACCTCGCCCCGCGCCGCCGCGGCCACCACCGCCGAAGATGTCACCAAAGATGTCGCCAAATGACTCGCCAAAACCACCAAAGCCTTCGGCGCCACCGCCGCGCATATTAGGGTCTACGCCCGCATGTCCGTGCTGATCGTAAGCGGCCCGTTTTTGCGGGTCCGACAGCATTTCATAAGCCTCTTTCAGCTCTTTGAATTTGGCTTCTGCTTCCTTGGCCTTGTCACCCTGATTGCGGTCGGGGTGGTGCTTCATCGCCAGTTTGCGATACGCCTTCTTGATGTCTTCGTCTGAAGCGTTTTTGGCCACGCCCAGTATTTCGTAAAAATCTCTTTTAGCCATATGCATCAACTTTGATAACAAGAACGCCGCGAAGGCGATTCAGAACCTGAATCAACCTGCGCGGCGGGGTCTGCGGCTGGCCTGTGAGGGCCTGCAGACTTAGGGTTTTTTGACTTCTTTGACTTCAGCGTCCACAACGTTGTCGTCTTGTGGCTTGGCTTCAGCGGCGGCGGCGCCGGCGCCGCCAGCCGCAGCTGCTTGCTCGGCCTGCATTTCAGCGTAAACCTTTTCGCCCAGTTTTTGGCTGGTGGTCATCAAGGCTTCAGTCTTGTTGTCGATCGCAGCCTTGTCCTCGCCTTTCAATGCGGCTTCCAATTCCTTGATCGCCACTTCGATGGCTTCTTTTTCCGCCGCTTCGATCTTATCTCCGTGCTCGGTCAAGCTCTTTTTCACACTGTGCAAAGAAGCTTCGCCTTGGTTTTTGGCTTGCACGATTTCCAGTTTCTTCTTGTCCTCTTCGGCGTTCAACTCGGCGTCTTTCACCATCTGTTGAATTTCAGCTTCAGACAAGCCCGAGTTGGCTTTGATCGTGATCTTGTTTTCTTTGCCAGTGCCTTTGTCTTTAGCACCCACGTGCAAGATGCCGTTGGCGTCAATGTCAAAGGACACTTCAATTTGCGGTGTACCGCGCGAGGCAGGTGGAATGCCTTCAAGGTTGAACTCGCCCAGCAACTTGTTGCCCGATGCGATCTCGCGTTCGCCTTGGAACACCTTGATGGTCACGGCCGGTTGGTTGTCTTCAGCGGTGGAGAACGACTGCGCAAACTTGGTCGGGATGGTGGTGTTCTTGGTGATCATCTTGGTCATCACACCACCCATGGTCTCAATGCCCAAAGATAAAGGCGTCACATCCAGCAGCAACACGTCGGTGCGGTCGCCTGACAAGACTTGACCTTGGATCGCGGCGCCCACGGCCACGGCTTCATCAGGGTTAACGTCTTTGCGTGGCTCTTTGCCAAAGAACTCTTTGACCTTCTCTTGCACCTTAGGCATGCGGGACATGCCGCCGACCAAGATGATGTCGTCAATGTCGCCCACTGCCACACCAGCGTCTTTGATAGCCACGCGGCAAGGGGCGATGGTGCGCTCGATCAACTCCTCAACCAACTGCTCCAACTTGGCGCGGGTCAGTTTGACGTTCAAGTGTTTCGGGCCAGTCGCATCAGCGGTGATGTAAGGCAAGTTCACATCGGTCGAGGCCGAAGAGGACAGCTCGATTTTGGCTTTTTCAGCGGCTTCTTTGAGGCGCTGCAGGGCCAACACGTCTTTGGCCAGGTCGACGCCGGATTCTTTCTTGAACTCGGTGATGATGAAGTCGATGATGCGTTGGTCAAAGTCCTCCCCGCCCAAGAATGTATCGCCGTTGGTGGAGAGCACTTCGAATTGCTTTTCGCCATCGACATCGGCGATTTCGATGATGGACACGTCAAA
>CANGEG010000227.1 GCA_947452725.1 Comamonadaceae bacterium
GCGTTGATCAGCGTCCAGGCCATATAGGTCGCAAACATGGCGATTTCACCTTGCGCAAAATTGATGTGGTGCGTGGACTGGTAAATCATGACCAGGGCCAACGCCAGGCTGGCATAGACGCCGCCTGTAGCAATGCCGGCAACAACTTGGTGGATAAAGGTTTCCATGGCGTGGGGCTCTCAATGACCGAGGTAGGAACGGCGAACGGCTTCGTCTTGCTTGAGGTCTTCTGAACGGCCCGAAAGCACCAACTTGCCGGTTTCCAGCAGGTAGGCGTGACTGGCCAAATCCAAGGCCATGGCTGCGTTTTGCTCGACCAGCAAAATGGTGACCTTGTCCAGTGCGTTGATGGTGCGCATGATGTCGAAAATCTCTTTCACAATCAGCGGCGCCAAGCCAAAAGAGGGCTCGTCCAGCAGCAGCAGTCGCGGGCGCAGCATCAAGGCGCGGGCAATCGCCAGCATCTGTTGCTCGCCGCCCGACAAGGTGCCCGCTTGCTGGTGGCGCCTCTCTTTCAGGCGCGGAAAATAGGCGTACATTTTTTCCTGGTCCAGCGCCGCTTCTTTTTTATCCTTGCGCGTGTAGCTGCCCAGTTGAAGGTTTTCTTCGGCTGACAAACTGCCGAAAGTGCCACGCCCATCGGGCACATGGGCCACACCCAAACGAACGATGTCTTCAGTGGCCAAGCGGGTTATAGCTTGACCATCAAACACAATCTCACCACGCACCTTGATCATCTTGCTCAAGGCGCGCAAGGTGGTGGTCTTGCCAGCGCCGTTAGCACCCAGCAGCGTGGTGATGCTGCCCTCTTCAATCTGCATGCTCAGGCCATGTAGCACCTCGGTGGCGCCATAGCCTGCATGCAGGTCGTTCACTTCCAAAAGAATACGGCTCATGCGGCAGACCCCAGGTAGGCTTGAATGACTTCAGGGTGTTGACGTACGTTGTAAGGGGTGTCGTCGGCAATTTTTTTACCAAAATTCAGTGCCACCACTTTGTCGGAAACACGCATCACCAAACTCATGTGGTGTTCCACCAGTAAAACGGTGATTTTGAATTCATCGCGAATGTGCTGGATCAAGTCGCCCAGCGCATTGACTTCCTCGTGATTCAATCCTGCGGCGGGTTCGTCCAGCAGCAGCAACTGCGGCTGGCTGGCCAGGGCTCGCCCGAGCTCGACCCGCTTTTGCGTGCCGAAAGGTAGGTCAGAGACTTTGCGGTGCGCCACATCTTGCAAACCCAAGAAAGCCACCAAGCGCAGCGCATCGGCTTGAATTTTGGCCTCTTCTGCCGCCACACCTGGCAAGCGCAGTGCATGGGCAAAAAAACCTTGCTCGGCTCGGCAATGCGCGCCGACCTTGATGTTGTCCAGCACCGACATGGTTTTGTACAAAGCCAAGTTCTGGAAAGTGCGGCCAATGCCGATCTCAGCGGTTTTGTGCCGCGTCATGGGATCAAGCAGCTGGCCAGCAAAATGAATATGACCTTCGCTGTAGTCGTACAGGCGAGACAGGCAATTGAACAAAGTGGTTTTGCCAGCGCCATTGGGGCCGATCAATCCAGCGATTTGTCCTCTATGCACATCAAAGGACACGCCATCCAAAGCCACAATACCGCGGAACCTCACCGTCACTTGCTGCACCGACAGCAAAACTTCTTGCGCAGTGGGGGCAGGCGTTGCGGTGGTCGTTTCTTGAACGTTCATTCAAACCCTTCGACGTTGATGCTGTTGATCGGACGCTGCAGTGCATCCTCTCAGATGGTTCCAGACTGGGTATCGGTGCTTTCCCTCGGGCAGTCACTTGGGGAACATTTCGCGCAGTTTGAGTTTGTAGAATTTTCCTGTTGAGGTGCGGGGCACGGCTGCAATCCATTCGTAGCGATCGGGCACCTGCCATTTGGCAAATCCCATCTTCATCAAATGCGCTGCAAGCTCCACGACTTGCGGGGCATGCCCCGGTTTGGCCACCACGCAGGCAAGCGGGCGCTCGCTCCATTTCTCGTCAGGCACCGCGATCACGGCGGCCTCGGCAATGCCTGGGTGCGCCATCAAGGCGTTCTCTAGATCAACCGAGCTGATCCACTCGCCGCCCGACTTGATCAGGTCTTTGGTGCGGTCGGTGATGCGCACAAAACCCATGCTGTCCACGCTGGCCACATCGCCCGTGCGGAGCCAACCGTCGGCAGAAAATTTGTCATCTTGCACTGGCACATGGTGGTAGCTACCGGTGATGAACGGGCCGCGCACCTGCAGCTCACCCACTTGCTGGCCGTCCCAATCTGCGTCGTTGCCTTGGTCGGTGCGAATGCGCAAGTCCACCAAGGGCACCGGAATGCCTGCCATGGCGGCGCGGCGATAGCGCTCGTCCATGGGGGCATCGCGCAGCTCCGCCTTGGGGTAAGAGATGGTGCAGACTGGTGAGGTTTCAGTCATGCCCCAGCCCTGCAAAATCCAGATGCCATGCTTGTCAAAAGCCCGGATCAAGGCTTCGGGTACTGCTGCACCGCCCACCAAGCTGCGCATGCCAGCGGGCAGTTTCCAGCGCCCGGGCTGTGTGCTCAAAGCGGCTTCATAGGTCTGAATCAGGCTCATCCAAATCGTGGGCACACCCAGCGACAAAGTGGGCGGCTCCAGTTGCATCAGATCCAAAATATCTTCGGGGTGCAAATGTGGACCAGGGAAAACCAGTTTGACCCCCATCATTACCGCGCCATAAGGGATGCCCCAACTGTTGGCATGGAACATCGGCGTGACGGGCAACACCACGTCGGTGCCGCGCAATGACCAAAAATCACCCAACGACGCCACCAAGGTGTGTAGCACTGTGGAGCGGTGCGAATACACCACGCCTTTCGGGCGCCCGGTGGTGCCCGAGGTGTAGCACATAGACACAGGGTCGTCTTCGGCATGCGGTGCGTACTCAAAACCGCTGGCCTCCGTGCTGGCCAGCCACTGCTGGTAGTCCATTAGATCGCTGGGCACATCGGCACCTGAAAACGGAAACACAATCACTTTCTCAAAGCTATAAAGGTGTTCGAACTGGCGGTACAGAGGCAACAAAATATCGTCGATGATCAAAACCTTGTCTTGCGCATCGTTGGCAATCCAAGCGATCTCCTCGGCCGAGAGGCGCAAATTCAGCGTGTGCATCACGCCGCCTGCGGCAGGAATGCCAAAGTAGCACTCCAGGTGCGCGTGATGGTTCCAGCACAGGGTGGCGACGCGATCGCCTTTGTTAATGCCCAGGTTCTGTAGGCCTTGCGCCAGGCGGCGTGTACGGTCATAGAACTGGCCGTAACTGTGCTTGACGAGGGTTTTGTCGGGCAGACGCGAAACGATCTCGTTGCTTGGAAACAAGGTGCCGGCCCGCTCCAAAAAGTGGTTCAAGGACAAAGGCACCTGCATCATGGTGCTGGACACGTCAGTGGTTGGAGTCATCTCAGTCTGTCCCGTGGTGGAGTGGAAGCTGAGTCATCATGACTTTGACCGGGGCAATCGAGAATGGGGAAAACCCATGTGGGCTTATGCCCCCAGTGATTCAGGCGGCAAAGACAAGGGGCGTCTGCTCTGCCTGTTCAGGCCTTCTGATCAAATGGACCGGGGTCAGCGCGCCAGTTCAGGGCTGTTGGATTTTCTGGCTGCGAATGATGTCGCCCAAAGCTGCCGTGTCGCTGGCGATCCGGTTGGTCAAACCTTCTGGAGATGAGCCCACCACTTGCCAGCCTTGGTGAAACAGCTTGGCACGCATTTCGGGGGCACGCACGATCTCGCTGATCAAGCTGGAAAGCTGTTTAATGTGTGCTGCCGGCATGCTGGTGGGTGCCGCCATGGCATTGAAAATCTCCATTTGGAAGTCCTTCACCCCGGCTTCAGCCAGGCTGGGCACTTCGGGGGTTAAGGTGCTGCGACCACGGGAGGTGATGCCTACTGCGCGCAGCTTGCCGCCCTTGAGTTGTGCCGAGATCAAGGCCGGTGGCAGCAAAGCCAATTGAATTTGCCCGCCGATCATGGCGGTGATGATTTGGGGATTGCCAGGGTAGGGCACATGCACCGGGGCGATACCGGCGCGGGCTTTGAGCAGTTCCATGCCCAGATGCGCCACGGTGCCGATCCCAGGCGAGCCATAACTCCACTGGTCGCCGGCGCGCCGCGCCTGCACCAAGACCTCTTGCGCAGAGCCCTGGATGCTAGCCGGAGCCGACAAGACCAGCGGTGCGGTGCCAATTAAGCTGATCGGCGCCAAGTCTTTCAGCGGGTCATATGGCACTTTGGGGTTCAGTATTTTGGCAATCGTCATATTGCCGTTGATCATCAGACCCAAGGTGTGGCCATCGGTGGCTTTGGCCACCTGATCGGCAGCAATATTGCCGCCCGCGCCAACCTTGTTCTCAACGATCACCGGCTGGCCAAGCGCCTTAGACAAGGGCTCTGCGATAGCGCGCGCCGTCAAGTCGGGTGTCGAGCCGCCGGGAAATCCTACGATGATGCGCAGCGGCTTGCTTGGCCAAACCGCAGGTGATTCGGCCTGAGCAGCCAGTAC
>CANGEG010000228.1 GCA_947452725.1 Comamonadaceae bacterium
AAGCGGGCAATGCCAAGCCTTTGTCAAAAAAGTCGGTAGCCACAGCCAAAGCGAAAAAATAAGAGGTGCAAGCTAACGCCTCAGCCTGAGCAGCGCCAGTTTGCAATTCATTTTTTCGCTTGCGTTAAATCAAGGGAACATCCGGCGCAGCGTTCATGATAGGGTCTTTCACACAAGGAGAACTCTATGCACGCTCTGGTTGATTTGTTCAACACCGATTACGGTCTTATGAGCATTGGCGGCATCGTCTTCATGCTAGGCATGGGGGTGTTTTTTCTGCGCTACTTTTTTAAACACATGCGCGATGACGAAGCTGCGCAAAAAGTCCGTTCCACGGCCTAAACCCGGGATTCACTCAATCACGGCCACCGACTTGACCTGCGCCCAGACGGGCGAGCCCACGCTCAAATTCAAGGCGCTGAGAGCGCGCTGAGTCACCCGCGCCAACAAGATCGACTCACCGCTGCGAATCTGCACTAAGGCCTGCGAAGGATGGACGTCGGCCGCCAAGGCTTCAATTTGCCCTGGCAGGTGGTTCTGAATGCTGGTGTCGTGGATTTCATTCACCGTGAGGCTGACGTCACGCGCCAGCACGCGAAGGCGAACCTGCTGACCCAACGCAATGCCGTTGTCGCGCACCCATAAAACGCCACCCGGAAATTCAATTTGGGCCAGGTGCCACTGTGCATCGCGCTGCACGACTCGGCCGCGCAGCAAAACTCCGGCATCTTCGCCCACGATCACCGGGTATTGAATTCGCGCCAACACCTCTTGCGCCGCGCCTTCGGCCTTCACAGCACCTTGCTCGAGCACAACCAAATGGTCAGCGAGCCGCGCCAACTCGTCGGCTGCATGGGTGACGTACAACATGGGGATCCGCAACTCGTCGCGCATTTTCTCCAGCCACGGCAAAATTTCTTGGCGCCTGGCCCAATCCAAGGCGGCCAGCGGTTCATCCAGCAGCAACAACCGAGGCTGGGTCGCCAAGGCTCTGGCAATCGCCACACGCTGGCGCTCGCCACCCGACAGACTGACAGGCTGGCGGTGAAGCAAATGACCAATGCCCAGCAAGTTAATGGCGCGCGCCAAGGCCTGCGCCCCCCCTGGCTTGTTGGAGCGCTTGAGGCCAAAGCGCAGATTGTGCTGAACATCCAAATGTTCAAACAGACTGGCTTCTTGAAACACATAACCCAAATCGCGCTGCCAAGTGGGCGTGAAAATACCGCGTGTGTCGTCTTGCCAAACATCACTCCCCAAACTGACCAGCCCGTTTGCAGGCCGCTCCAGCCCGGCCACGCAGCGCAGCAAAGTGGTTTTGCCAGAGCCCGAAGCCCCAAACAACACGGTGATGCCGGCGACGGGAAGCGCCAGGTCGACCTGGAGTTGAAAGTCAGCGCGTTGCCACTGCAAGCGAAGGCGAAAGGTATCGGGCGCCATCATAGAACCCTTCAAGACGGCAGTCATGGCAACACCTTGGAAACACGTTGACGTATCAGAGACAAAGCCAACAAAACGACAAAGGAGAACACCAACATGCCACCCGCCAGCCAATGCGCCTGCGCATATTCCATGGCTTCTACGTGGCCATAAATCTGCGTCGACACCACGCGGGTTTGGCCCGGAATATTGCCGCCGATCATCAGCACCACGCCAAACTCACCCACCGTGTGGGAAAAGCTCAAGATGCTGGCAGCCACCCAACCCGGACGCGCCAGCGGCAAAGCCACTGAAAAGAAAGCGTCGATGGGACTGGCGTGCAGGGTGGCAGCCACCTCCATCGGCCGGGGCCCCAGCGCCTCGAAAGTGTTTTGCATTGGCTG
Source organism: Comamonadaceae bacterium (assembly GCA_947452725.1). Taxonomy (GTDB): domain Bacteria; phylum Pseudomonadota; class Gammaproteobacteria; order Burkholderiales; family Burkholderiaceae_C; genus Limnohabitans_A. Next base: position 1,821 of record CANGEG010000228.1, read on the forward strand.
CACCGCAAAGGGCAACGAAAAAATAACCGAGCCAATCAGCAGCCCAGTGAAGGTGAACGACAGCAGCCCCCAGCCCAGGGCCTGGGTCACGAAGCCCAGCGGCCCGTAAGGCCCCATGGCCACCAACAAATAAAAGCCGAGCACGGACGGGGGCAACACCAGCGGCAGCGTCACCAGGGCGCCAATGGGCGCGCGCCAGCGGGACTGCGTTTGCGACAACCACCAGGCCAGCGGCGTCGCCAGAATCAACAAAATGAGCGTGGTGCAGGTGGCCAATTGCAAGGTCAGGCCAATGGCCTGCCACGCGTCAGGGTTCAGTGGGTTGTTCATGGATTTAAAGGCTCCAATTTGGCAAAGACACGGGTGTCACAAGCTGTAGCCATGAACGCGAATGAGCGCCTTGGCGCGGTCGCTGCGCAGGTAATGCATCAGCGCCACGGCCGCAGGACTATCACGGCCTGGGTTCAGCAAGATGGCGTCCTGTTGAATCGGCGCGTGCAGGTGGGCCGGCACCATCCAGGCCGAGCCTTGGGCCAACTTGCCGTCAACCTGTACCTGCGACAAAGCGACAAAGCCCAGCTGTGCGTTCTCGGAAGCGACGAATTGGTAGGTCTGCGCAATGTTGTCGCCCTGCACCAACTGAGGCTGCAGCGCAGGCCACAGGCCCAGTTGCTTTAACGTTTCCATGGCGGCTGTGCCATAAGGGGCGAGTTTGGGATTGGCAATGGCGATGCGTTGGAACTTGCCGCTTCGCAAAATATCGCCCTTGTCGTCAACAATTCCAGGCTGCTTGCTCCACAGCACCAGCTTGCCGATGGCGTAAGTGAAGCGGCTGCCAGCAACGCCCAAGCCGTCTTTTTCAACCTTAAGGGGCGTTTCATCGTCTGCAGCGAGTAGGACCTGGAAAGGCGCGCCATTTTTAATTTGCGCGTAAAAATTGCCGGTCGAGCCAAAGGAGAGAACCGCTTTGTGGCCGGTCACGTGCGCAAAGTCTCGCGCTATTTTCTGCATGGGCACGCTGAAGTTGATGGCCACGGCCACGCTGACCTCGGCGGCTTGCGCTGCGGTCAGATTGAAAATCAAACTGCCAAAGACAGCCGATGCCAGCAAAAGTTTGGACATTTGAATTTTCACCATGGGTTCGCCATTAAGTCGCTATTCAAAACTAGAATAACGAGTGTAGCACCGCTATTCTTTTTAAGAATAGCGAAATTTCCCTCACCCACCAGACCTTATGAACAAAAGCGCGCTGCATTTTGCCAAGGCCTTTGGTCACGAAGCGAGCGACAAACGACTGACCATTCTCAAGCACATTGGCGAGGTGGGCTCCATCTCTGAAGCCGCGCGCTGCGCCCAGGTCAGCTACAAAGCGGCCTGGCAAGCCTTGGAGACCTTGAGCAATTTGGCGGGCGCGCCCTTGGTAGAGAAAGCCGTGGGAGGCAGCGGCGGCGGCGGCGCCCGCTTGACGCAGGCGGGCGTGCAACTTTTGGAAGCCGCAGAACGGCTGAACCAAGCCAGGGCCCAAGTGCTCTCGGCGCTGGAGCAACGCGCCGGCAACACCTTGAGCGTGACCGGCTTGGCTGGGCTGGGTCTGCGCACCAGCATGCGCAACCAAATGCTGTGTCAGATCAAATCCATCCAAAAATCAGCAGGCACAGCCAAGGTCCAACTCATCCTGCCCGGTGGCCAAATTCTGGTGTCCAAAATCACCATCGAAAGTGCCGAGCTTTTGGACTTGAAAGTGGGCCTTTCAGCCTTGGCGCTGTGCAAGGCCACAGCCGTCAAAGTCCAACCCAGTGAAGACCTCGAAACGCTTGAAGGTGTGAACCTTTTAACGGGCGAAGTCTCTGCGGTCTCAGCTTCGGTGAAGGGCGGCGAAATCTCAGTGCAACTGATGCCCGGCCTTCAACTGATTGGCTTTGCGGCGGCGCACCAGCGCCTGAAAATAGGCCAACAGGTCACGGCTGCGATCGATGAATCTGCCATGGTCATTGCGATGTCGGGATAACGGCGCTGCGATTTTTTTCGTCCATGTAGTTAGCCGCCACCTCCAGCAACGCTTTGACTTCCTGATTTGAAATTTCTACAGCGTGTGAACATGCCGATAACCCGACCAAGGTGGCGCGAGAAAACCGGTGCTTATCAAGGTCAGTGGCGGGTGCAGTGCCTTGCACAAGATCTTGAATTTTTGCGGGCTCCACTTCTTGCACCGCATGCGCAAAAGCGCAATGGCACCAGCCTTGCATCCGATTTTCGCCCAGCAAGGCGATCAGGGTGTTGGCGATCTGATCGGTGGTGGCCGCCTGGATCAGCTTAGGACAAGCCAGCAAAAAAGCCATCCTTTGGTCTTCTCTGAAATCGGACAGTTGCACAGCCACCACTTCAGTCCGCTGTGGGCAACCCGCAACCAAGGTCAGCAGTAAGAGTACAACGAATGTCCTAAGCACCCAAACGATCTCGCGCAGATTGAAGGCCGTTTTTGGCTTGAACCAATTGACCGGCCTTCCCCAAACCAAACACGGGCATGTTGACGTAAATATTCTCATAGCTGCCGGCACTGGCTTTGTAAGTTTCATGCCAAATCCCTACAGTGCCATCGGTGCTGATGGATTGATTGAACGCCTGCCATGCGGGCAAGTGCGCAGCGTTTTTTTTCTTAGCGTAAT
>CANGEG010000229.1 GCA_947452725.1 Comamonadaceae bacterium
GAAGGGGCTCAAGCCCATTTTGCCGGCCCATTTTGGGGCGTATTTGCCCGATTGATTTTTCTTGCCTTTGACTGGATGAATTTATGTGTGGAATCGTGGGTGTCGTCAGTAGCGCGCCGGTCAATCAACTGATCTATGACGCTTTGCTCTTGTTGCAGCACCGCGGTCAGGACGCGGCGGGCATCGTCACGCAACTGGACCGCAAGTTCTACATGCACAAAGCCAAGGGCATGGTGCGAGATGTGTTTCGCACGCGCAACATGCGTGCCTTGCCCGGCAATTGCGGCTTGGGTCAGGTGCGTTACCCTACGGCAGGCAACGCCTTCAGCGAAGAGGAGGCCCAGCCTTTTTATGTGAACGCGCCTTTCGGTTTGGTGCTGGTGCATAACGGTAATTTGACCAACGCGCACGCATTGAAGGCTGAGTTGTTTTCGACCGACCATCGGCACATTAATACCGAGAGCGATTCTGAAGTTTTGCTCAACGTGCTGGCGCATGAACTGGAAAAAACCACTCGCGGTTTGCCTTTGGCCTCGCGTGATGTGTTTGCTGCTGTGCAAGGCGTGCACCGCCGCGTAAAGGGCTCTTATGCAGTGATCGCCTTGGTGGCGGGTCACGGGCTGTTGGCTTTTCGCGACCCCTTTGGCATTCGTCCTATGTGCATTGGCCAAAGCCAAGACGGCACATGGATGCTCGCCAGCGAATCCGTCGCGCTGGAAGGTACGTCGCACCACTATGTGCGCGATGTTCAGCCTGGCGAAGCGATTTACATCGATTTAGAAGGGCAATTGCATGCCCAGCAATGCGCCGATGCGCCGCAGTTGAGCCCGTGTATTTTTGAGTACGTGTATTTAGCCCGTCCAGATTCGACGATGGACGGTATTTCAGTCTACCAAGCCCGTTTGAATTTGGGAGAGACGTTGGCCAAACGCGTAATCTCCACCGTGCCTCCGAGTGAAATTGACGTGGTCATTCCGATTCCTGAGTCCAGCCGTCCTAGTGCTGCGCAGTTGGCGCAGTTGCTGGGTTTGCCTTACCGCGAAGGGTTTGTGAAAAACCGTTACGTAGGCCGCACTTTCATCATGCCTGGTCAGTCGGTGCGTAAAAAATCGGTGCGCCAAAAACTCAACGTGATCGCCAGTGAATTCAAAGGCCGCAATGTGCTGCTGGTGGACGACTCCATCGTGCGCGGCACCACCAGTCGCGAGATCGTGCAGATGGCACGCGATGCCGGTGCGCGCAAAGTTTATATGGCCAGTGCCGCGCCGCCGGTGCGTTTCCCCAACGTGTATGGTATCGACATGCCCACGCCTGAAGAGTTGGTGGCGCACGACCGCACCACCGAGCAAGTGCGTGAATTGATCGGTTGTGACGCGCTGATTTATCAAGACGTGGATGCGATGAAACAAGCGGTGATGAGCGCGCTGGCGCCAAAGGCGCCTCGCCTCACAGGGTTTGATGCGTCTTGCTTTGACGGGGTGTATGTTACAGGCGATATTTCGTCCAAAGACATTGAGCGCCTGAACGCCAAACGCGTGGGCCTAGAAGAGGGCGCTGAAGACAACTCGCGCCTGGCCTTGCCCAACGCTTCCGAATGATCCTCGGCGTGACCTTGAGAGTGACTGTATGAGCCAACATCCTTTACCCGATAACTTGCACATGGACACCCTGGCTGTGCGCGCTGCGGTGGACCGCAGCCAGTACGGCGAAAACTCCGAAGCGCTGTACCTGACCAGCGGTTATGTGCAGCCTTCTGCCGAGGCCTCGGCCCGCCGCTTTGCGGGCGAAGAGGAGGGCTTTACCTACGGCCGTTCGGGCAACCCCACGGTCAGCAGTTTTGAAATGCGCCTGGCCGCAATGGAAGGCAGTGAGGCTGCATTAGCCACCTCGTCGGGCATGTCGGCCGTGATGTTGATGCTGTTCAGTCTGCTCAAGGCGGGCGACCATGTGCTCTATTCGCAGTCCATGTTCGGCTCCACTATCAAACTGATTGGTTCTGAATTCGCCCGATTTGGCGTGGAGTCCACCATCGTGGCGCAAACCGATTTGGCGGCATGGAAAGCGGCAATCCGCCCAAACACCAAAATACTGTTTGCCGAAACACCGACCAACCCCTTGACCGAGGTTTGCGACATCCAGGCTCTGGCCGACCTGGCTCACAACGCGGGCGCCTGGCTTGCGGTCGACAATTGTTTTGCCACGCCGATCTTGCAGCGCCCGATCGACATGGGGGCTGATATCGTCATGCACTCGGGCACCAAGTACTTGGACGGACAAGGTCGCGTCATGGCGGGTGCGCTGTGCGCCAATGAAGCGTTGATCACCGGCAAATGTCTGCCCGTCATGAAAAACGGCGGTATGGTGTTGTCCCCCTTCAATGCCTGGGTGGTTCTCAAGGGTCTGGAAACTTTGGATATTCGCATGCGTGCGCAAAGTGCCCGTGCCCACGAGATGGCGTTGTGGCTGGAGCAGCACCCGATGGTGTCACGCGTCCATTACCCAGGCTTGACCAGCCATCCGCAGCACGCATTGGCTATGCAGCAAATGTCGAACCTGGGCGGCGCGGTGTTGTCCTTTGACGTGAAGGCCAGTGATCCGCAAACGGCACGCAGTCGCGCTTTTCATGTGCTTGACAGTTTGCGTGTGCTGTCCCTGTGTACCAACTTGGGCGACACCAAAACCTTGCTGACCCATCCGGCTAGTACTTCGCACGGCAAATTGTCAGAAGACCAGCGCCAAGCCGCGGGCATCGGCCAGGGCCTGATTCGCTTGGCGGTGGGCCTTGAGCATGTTGGCGATATGAAGTCGGACTTGCTGCGCGGCCTAGACACTCTTTGATTTTGATTTTTGCATGACTAAAACACGTACTCGTTTCGCTCCGTCGCCCACCGGCTTTATTCACCTTGGCAACATACGCTCAGCGCTTTATCCCTGGGCGTTTTCGCGTGCCACTGGAGGCGACTTTATTTTGCGTATTGAAGACACTGACTTAGAACGCTCCACGCAAGCCTCAGTGGACGTGATATTGGAAGGCATGGCCTGGCTGGGCTTGGACTACGACGAAGGCCCTTTTTATCAAATGCAGCGCATGGAACGCTACAAAGAGGTGCTGCAAGAGCTCATAGCTGCAGGCCAGGTCTATCCCTGCTACATGAGCATGACGGAGCTGGACGCTTTGCGCGAACAGCAAATGGCCAACAAAGAAAAACCCCGCTACGACGGTACCTGGCGCCCAGAGCCCGGTAAAACCTTGCCCGCGATTCCAGCTGGGGTTGCGCCGGTATTGCGTTTCAAGAACCCGCAGGGCGGGGTAGTTGCCTGGGACGACAAGGTCAAAGGCCACATTGAGATCAGCAACGACGAGTTAGATGATCTGGTGATTGCCCGGTCGGCCCAAAGTGGCGAAGCCGTGGGCACGCCCACCTACAACTTTTGCGTTGTGGTGGACGACCTCGACATGGCCATCACCCACGTGATCCGGGGTGACGACCATGTGAACAACACGCCCCGGCAAATAAACATCTTCAAAGCGTTGGGCAAAGAGCCACCGGTCTATGCCCATCTGCCTACCGTGCTCAATGAGCAGGGCGAAAAAATGAGCAAGCGCAGTGGCGCCAAAGCCGTGACGCAGTACCGCGACGAAGGTTACCTGCCTGATGCCATGGTGAATTACCTGGCGCGCTTGGGCTGGAGTCACGGCGACGATGAAATCTTCAGCCGCGAACAATTCGTGTCATGGTTCAACTTGGACCATTTGGGGCGCAGCGCCGCGCAATTTGACGAAGCCAAACTTCGCTGGGTCAACGCCCAGCATATGAAAGTCATGGCCGATGAGAGCTTGGCTGAGTTGCTCAGCGACCAATTGCAAAAGCGCGGCATCACACACGATGACCGATTGACGGCTCTTTGTGGCTTGTTCAAAGATCGCTGTGACACCACCGTGATGCTGGCCGACTGGGTTGCCAAGTTCTACACCGAAGTCACGCCCGATCCTGATGAATTGGCACAACATGTGACCGATGCGGTGCGCCCTGCCTTGGCCTTATTGGCCGAAAAACTGTCGACATGTGTATGGGAGAAAGCGGCCATTTCGGCTGTGCTCAAAGAGGTGCTCAGCGCGCAAGGCTTGAAGATGCCGCAACTGGCCATGCCAGTGAGGGTGCTGGTGATGGGGACGGCGCAAACGCCTTCGCTCGATGCGGTGCTAGCCCTGAGTTCCAGAGAAAAAATTTTGGAGCTGTTGCAAAAGGCCTGAATTTCTGTCTATAATTCAAGTCTCGACACCAACGAGGAATAACGCTTAAACTGACAGGTTAAAGCGCGAAAACCAAAGGGGGGTATAGCTCAGCTGGGAGAGCGCTTGCATGGCATGCAAGAGGTCAGCGGTTCGATCCCGCTTACCTCCACCAAAGTGTTGAGAGAAACAAGATTCGCAAGAATCTGTCCAGGTTATGACCCTATCGTCTAGAGGCCTAGGAC
>CANGEG010000230.1 GCA_947452725.1 Comamonadaceae bacterium
ACCGCCATGGAACAGTTGTCCAGCGGCTCACGCATCAACTCCGCCAAGGACGATGCAGCCGGCATCGCTATCGGCTCCACCATGACTGCGCAAATCCGTGGCCTGGGTCAAGCCGTTCGCAACGCCAATGACGGTGTCAGCATGCTGCAAACGGCTGAAGGCGCCATGACCGAGCAAACCAACATGCTGCAACGCATGCGGGAACTTGCGGTTCAATCCTCCACCGCCACCAATTCGACTGTGCAACAAGGCTACCTGGACAAAGAGTTCCAAGCTTTGGCATCGCAAATTGACAACATTGCGACACAAACCAAATGGAACGGTACGACTGTGCTTCAAGGTACGGGCGGTAACGCAACAGGTGATACAACGACCTACAACATCACAGTAGGCTCGGGTTCAGCTACAGGCGTTGAAACGATTGGCGTCACCATTGCCGATATGAGCTCCTTGATTACTGGCAACATTTCAACCACAGGCGGTGCGACAACAGCACTGGGTGCTATTGATACAGCATTGGACAAAGTTAACGCCTCTCGCGCCGTCATCGGTGCTGGCATCAACCGCTTGACCTACGCTGCAGACAACCTGAACAACGTGATTCAAAACGCGACGGCTTCTCGCAGTCAAGTGATGGACACGGACTACGCGACGGCCACCACCCAACTGGCGCGCTCACAGATCATTCAACAAGCGGCCACCGCCATGTTGGCGCAAGCCAACCAACAGCCACAAACTGTCTTGGCCTTGCTCAAGTAAATTTGCCAGCCCCTCCAAGGGCTTTAAGAATCAAAGCCACCCCTTTTCGAAGGGGTGGCTTTTTTATTGCTTATACATTGCCGTTGCGGACACAGTCTGCCACTTGAACGGCGAGAAATTGCCGCTTTCCCGGCTGGCACAGCTTTTGCTGATGTCTGTCTGCATGCGGCAACCCTGTGCGGGTCGTCGTTAATTTGACACCTTATACACAGGAGTGATCCATGACCCCAGGTTTCCAAAGCTTTATCCGCGACATCGCACAAAGCAACACCGCATCGTTCGGCAACATTTCCGAATTCTCTCCTTCCGACATTCGTGAAGGCATCCAATTGTTGGTTACTGAAGACAACATCGCCATGGCCCAAGCCCTGGCAGATGCTGGCATTGCCTTGCACCCCAATAGCGAAGACATTTTGGCCATTGCCGGTTTGCTCGCCATCACCCAAAAAGACTGGCCTCTGGCCATCGAACTCCTGCAAGACCTGTGCGCCTTGCAAGGCGACCTGGTGCAACCGATGACTTACCAAATGTTGGGCCGCTCGCTGTGGTGCAACTTGGACTTGTCTGAAGCACGTCAAGTCCTGATCCAAGGCATGGCCGCCTGGCCCGCAGATGCCACCCTTAAGGCTGAATACCAGGAAATGTCGTTGTCTGAAAACGTCATGCCTGCCAGTCAAACCAGCAACTAAGGCCTTCGGCTCACATTAGGAGAAAATCATGCCCGTTATTAATACGAACGTGAATGCCCTGTTTTCACAAAATGCTTTAAAAACCAACAGTCGCAACTTGAGCAGTGCCATGGAGCAGCTGTCCACAGGGCAGCGAATCAACTCTGCCAAAGACGATGCGGCTGGCTTGGCCATTACGAACATCATGACCAGCAACATTCGCGGTCTAAGTCAAGCGGTGCGCAATGCCAACGACGGCATCAGCATGGCGCAAACGGCTGAAGGCGCGATGATTGAGCAAACCAGCATGCTGCAACGCATGCGGGAACTGGCAGTACAAGCCTCATCGGCCACCTACTCCACAACCCAGCAAACCTATTTGAACTCCGAGTTCCAGGCGTTGACTTCACAAATCGACAACATTGCAACCCAGACCACCTGGAACGGCGACAAGTTGATGAACGGCACGGGTGGTCCGACTACTGATGGCAAATACGACATCATCGTCGGCGCCATGGGCACAGAAAAAATCACGGTTACTGTTGACTCAACGACCAAAACAGCACTGGGCCTTGCTGGAGACATCACCTCCAGTGCCAACGCCACCACAGCCATCGGTAACATCGACACTGCGCTTGGCTCGATCAACTCGGCTCGGGCCAAACTTGGCGCCAGCATCAACCAGCTGACCTATGCGGCTGATAACTTGAACAACGTTGTGCAAAACACAACCGCTTCACGCAGCCAGATTCTGGACACGGACTACGCCACGGCCACAACCAAGCTGGCCAGTAGCCAAATCATTGCCCAAGCAGCAACTGCCATGTTGGCTCAAGCCAACCAGTCGCAACAATCGGTGTTGGCCCTGCTGAAGTAAGCTCTGATGCGGTGCGCCTGACGGAGTACCGATGAAGAACAGAAAACTTCAGGTGATGACAGCTGATTTTGAAGAAGCCCTGACCCTTCATAAGGCAGGACATTTAGCCGCCGCACAAGCTCTTTATGAGCAAGTGCTGGCGTCCAACTCAGCGGATGTTGATTTACTCAATTTACTGGGCATTTTGGCCCAGCAAATGGGTCGGCTTGAAGCTTCACTTTCTTACTTTGACCGCTCACTGACCATAGATAGCAAAACACCTGCGGTTCATGTTAATCGTGGACAAACTTTGCAAAAGCTCGGGCGTAACGCCCAGGCGCTTGCTAGCTATGAACAGGCACTGCAACTCGACAATGAAGACGGTGCTACTTATTTTCACCAAGGCGTTGCACATCATTTTCTAAAAAATTATGAACAAGCGCTTAAAAGCTACAACAAAGCTATCGCTTTGGGTTTTGAAAATTCTGCCCTGTATAACAACTGTGGGCTCATTTTCAAAGCCATCAAACTGTATAACGACGCGCTTCGCTGCTTTGAGCGAGCCATCGGCCTTGAGCCCGAGTTTGTGGACGCTCACTTGAACCTGGGTCACCTGTTCAACGATCAAAACAGGCTGGAACAAGCCAATGATTGCTTCAACACGGCCTTGGCTATTGATCATGATTTGCCCTACGTTAAAGGCATCATCTTTCACAATAAGATGCGCATGTGCGACTGGTCATTTTTTGAGCGCGATGCCCAGCAGATCTTAGATGCCGTGGACAAAGGCGAACGCGCAAGCCCCCCCTTTCCACTCATGGCCTTTACAGACTCGTTGCCCCATTTGCGCAAAGCGGCTGAAATATGGGGACGCGATAAAATCAATTTGCAAGAAACCTTGCCCCCCATTGCGCTGAACCCTGAGCACATCAAAATCAGAATGGGCTATTTTTCATCCGACTTTCATGATCATGCCACCTCTTATTTGATGATCGAAGAGTTTGAAAACACAGACAAGTCTTTGTTTGAAATTTTTGCCTTCTCATTTGGTCCGCAAAAATATGACGCCATGCGGGATAGATTGGTTAAGGCGTTTGACCATTTTTTAGATGTCAGTGAACTGACAGACTTAGAGATTGCGCTGCTGGCGCGCAACCACGAGATTGATATGGCGATTGATCTCAAAGGCTTTACGCAAGGTTGCCGCCCGGGGATATTTGCCTTGCGTGCTGCCCCCATCCAAATCAATTACTTAGGGTATCCAGGCACCATGGCTTGCGACTACATGGACTATTTAATTGCAGACGAGGTGGTGATCCCCAAAGAAAGTCAACACCACTACTCAGAACAAATCCTCTACATGCCAGGCTGCTATCAGCTGAGTCAGAAACGTCGCAAAGTAGCTGGAAAAGTTCCCACACGCAGTGAAGTCGGACTGCCTGAAACAGGTTTTGTGTATTGCTGCTTCAACAACAGCTACAAAATCACCCCATCCATGTTCGAGTGCTGGATGCAGATATTGCAAGGGGCACCCGGCAGTGTCTTGTGGTTGTTAGAAGACAACGCCATCGCCTCAGGCAACTTACGCCTTGAAGCGCAAGCCAGGGGCATTGCACCCGAACGAGTGGTGTTTGCCCCGCGGGTGACCAATGAAGAACACTTGGCCAGACACCAATTGGCCGACTTGTTCCTAGACACCTTTCCCTATAGTGCTCACACGACTGCCAGCGATGCTTTGTTTATGGGCTTGCCAATGGTGGCGATGACTGGGGAGTCGTTTGCGAGTCGAGTGGCCTTTAGTCTGCACGATGTTTCTGGACGTCCCACATTTAGCCGTGCTGAGTACATCGTCCATACTTATAAATTGCGCCTACAAATATCTCAAAATAAAAAATATGACCACGCCTAAAGTCAGCATCGTGATTCCCTCATATAAAAAAGATCACTTTGAACAATGTTTAAGGTCAGCGATAGGACAATCATATTTAAATACTGAAATTTTAGTGAGTGACAATTGCCCGACAGAGGCGATTCATGACATCTGCCAACGTTATCCGAGTGTGATCTATCAGCGCTGCTCGGCCCTGCGAACCGACAATGTATTGAGTTCCTTTTACTCCGGTAAGGG
>CANGEG010000231.1 GCA_947452725.1 Comamonadaceae bacterium
ATGGGCTTGAGCCCCTTCAACAGCGCCGACAACACAGGCCCGCCTTGCGAGCCTTGCCACCAGTCGCTTTGTGCCATGGAAGTCAAGTGCAAGACCACGGTCAAAACCAGCAACAAAATCACACCGCGAAACAGGCCAAAGCCCGCTCCCAGCAAACGGTCCACAGGGCGCAAACCAATCACCAAAATCAATTTGCGAAGCAGCGCAGAAATCAATCCAGCCACAAATACACTGGCCACAAACACGATCACAAAACCTGCGGCATAGCGCAGGGACTCGCCTGCACTTTGCATGGGCAGCTTCACCGCCACATCAGCTGCAAACCATTGCGCCATCACAAATGCAGCAAGCCAGCCGATGACCGACATCACTTCGTACACCAGCCCGCGCCAAGCACCCATCAGCAGCGAAGCCAACAAGACTGCGGACATCATCCAATCGGTGGCCGTGATGTTTGCCATGAATTTAGAGCTTCAAAATCGCGGTGTCTAACTGCAGCTTGCGAATTTTTTGAGCGCTCTTATCGGCGTCGGCTTTGGTCTCAAATGGGCCCACCCGAACGCGGGTGCGTTTGCCGTCTTTGCTATCGATGACCTGGGTGTAGGTTTTAAAGCCGGCAGCCTCCAACTTTTGGCGGGCTTCACGCACCTTGGCTGCATCGTTGTATGCCCCCACCTGAATCACCAAGCGATCCTCGCCGGGCTTGGCGGCCTTGGCGGGCTCTTTGCCATCCAGCAAGGCGCGCGCCTTGGCCGACTCGTCACGTGATTTGTCTGCGGCGACTTTAGCTTCAACTTTGGGCTCAACTTTAGGTTCGGGCTTGCGCTCGGGTTTGGCCACCACTTTGAGCTCGGGCTTGGCTTCTGGTTTAGGTTCGGCAGGTTTGAGCGCAGCCACCACCTTTTGTTCAGGCTTGGCCTCCATGGACGGTGCCACAGAACCACCCGTTTTGCCAAAGTCCACCTTGAAACCACCGGAGTTGGCGGTTGGGCTGGTTGCTAGCGCGGCGGCCTCAACAAGGCGAGCGGGCTTTTCAGTTGGCCGGGGCGTTGCAGCCACAACCTCCTCATTGGCATCCAACACACCGGCGGGGGGCAATAGCCCAGCTGTTGGCGCATTCGCTACCACCGCGGGACGGCTGACGGCCCCCGCGACCGAAGTCACCGGTGCAGACACTGCCACAGGGGGCGCAGACGGTGCGGAATTGCGCTCCGGGGTCACGATGGCCGTGTCCAAAGCCACGGGGCGTGGCTGGGTATCAAACAGCAAAGGAAAGCCGATGACAGCGGCCAGTACCAAGACGACCGAGCCGATCAGGCGATGGCGCGCGCGCTTACGCAGCACCTCCAGGCTCTGTGCCGGTGCATTGTGAACGGCCTCTGGGGAGGCGTTTGAATTGCTCTGACCTGGAAGTCGGAATTTGAAAAAAGCCATGAAGCGGGTACTCACGTGCTCAGGTGTTTGGCATGCAGACGGGGAATCCCGTCCTTCAAAACCCCGCCCACCGTGTAAAACGATCCGAAGACAACGATTCTATCAGCGGGGTTAGCGCCAGAGATGGCCGCTTGCAAGGCCGCCTCAGGGCTGACGTGGGTCGAACTGGCCGCATCGGCGCGGCGATTCAAAGACTGCCATTGCTGTTGCAACTGCGCTGCAGTGGCCGCACGTGCCACGGGTAGATCGGTGAAATACCAGCGATCCACCACCGAGCCAACTCGCACCATCATCACTTGCAAATCCTTGTCGGCCATAGCACCGAACACCGCGTGGGTGGTGGGATAAAAACCCATCGCATCCAGATTCAGCGCTAAAGCTGCGACCGAATGGGGGTTGTGCGCCACGTCCAGCACCAGCACCGGCTCGCCGGGCACAATTTGAAAGCGACCTGGCAACTCGACCATCGCCAAACCATTGCGGACCGCCTGCGCGGTGACAGGCAAACGAGGGCGCAACACCTCCAAGGCGGCCAAAACGCCTGAGGCATTGACCAATTGGTTGGCTCCGCGCAGCGCCGGGTAGGCCATGCCGCTGTATCGCCGTCCGCGTCCCGCCCAGGCCCACTGCAGCTTGTCGCCAGAGAAATTAAAGTCTTGACCAAAGCGCCACAAATCCGCGCCGAGAGCGGCGGCATGTGCGATCACGCTATCTGGCGGCACCGGGTCGCTCACCACCACGGGCTTGCCGGCGCGCATGATGCCGGCTTTCTCGAAGCCAATTTGCTCGCGGTCATTGCCCAAAAAGCTAGTGTGATCAATGTCGATGCTGGTAATTACTGCGCAGTCAGGGTCAATGACGTTCACTGCATCCAAGCGCCCGCCCAGGCCGACTTCCAAAATCGCAACATCCAAACCGGCTTGCGCCAGCAAATGCAAGATGGCCAGGGTGCTGAACTCAAAATAGGTCAGCGACACATCGCCTCGCGCAGCCTCGACTTGCTCAAAAGCCTGCGCCAAAGCGTCTGCTGAGGCCGACAGGCCGTGAATGCGGCAGCGCTCTTCAAAATGCACCAGGTGCGGCGAGGTGTAAACCCCCGTGCGGTAACCCGACTCCAGCAAAATTGCCTCCAACATGGCGCAGGTCGAGCCTTTGCCGTTGGTTCCAGCCACGGTGATCACCGGGCAATCAAAGTGCAGCGCCATGCGCTCGGCCACGGCCTGCACACGGCCCAAACCCATGTCAATTGCTTGAGGATGCAGTTGCTCGCAGTGCGCGAGCCAGTCTTGTAAATTTTTCATTCGGCCCCGATTGTCGCCGAGGGCCAAGTGCGAGATGATCCAGTCCCATGAATACACCTTTCCCATCCGGCGCTTGCGCCCAAGTTTATGGCATCCCCAACTGCGACACTGTAAAAAAAGCTCGCACCTGGTTGACCGAAAAAGGCATTGCCTTCGAGTTCCACGACTTTAAAAAACAAGGCGTGCCGCCTGCAGTCTTAGAGCATTGGTTGCAGACGTTGGGCTGGGAAATCGTGCTCAACCGCAAAGGCACGACCTGGCGTAAATTGGATGCCGCCACCCAAGCTTCGGTGCAAGACGCCGCCAGCGCCATGGCCGTGATGCTGGCATACCCCAGCGTAATTAAGCGCCCGGTGGTGGAATGGCCTAACACCCCGGGGGCGGCGGCTGTTTCAGTGGGCTTCAATGCCGAGGCTTGGGCCTTGGATAGGCTTTAAGCGGCATCAAGTGACGCTTGGCCTTAAATGAGTACGCCGCCGGTTACGTAATCTTTACATGGCCCGCCAACTTTGTTGTGGGTAAGTGCCTAAAATTCGGGCATTGATCGAATTCCAATTCGGAGACCCCAAATGAAAAAAATGGCCCTCGCCACTGCGCTCGGTTTAATTTGCGCCACCGTCAGCACCTTGAGCATTGCTCAAGTTAGTGCCCAGGGCAATACTCAAGTCATAACTCCTGGCGTCCAATCCAACCCCGTACTTACAGGGCAAGTGATTTCGCGCACCGCCTTGTTTCAGCAGGTGGCTGTACCCAGTCAAACCTGCGCCAACACACCGGTCCTTGTCCAAGGGCCCAAGTCGGGTGCGGGCGCCATGATGGGGGCTATTGCTGGGGCCGCTGTTGGTAGCCAAGTTGGCGGCGGCCAAGGCCAGGCGCTGGCAACCATGGCCGGCCTGGTGGGAGGCGCCATGCTCGGTGACAACGTAGAAAAACCAGCTCCCGCCCAAACCTACAACCAAACTACTTGCACCACCCAATCAGCCTACGAAAACCGATTAATCGGCTATCAGGTGGTGTATGAGTTCGCCGGCAAGCAATACACCGTGCAGTTGCCTCAAGACCCAGGCCCGACTTTAGCCTTACAGGTCTCCCCTGCCATGGTGGCCAACGCCCCTGTGGCAGCGCCCCCAGTGACCATGGCGCCGCCCATGGTCGTCACCCAACCGCAGGTGATCTACGCGCCGCCCACCGTGGTGTACGGCTCGCCTTATTACGGCAACCCCTACCCCTTCTCCACCTCAATCAATCTGGGTTGGGGCTATCGGGGTGGGTACGGAGGCGGGCGCCACTGGCGCTAAAGCGGGTTTACACGGCCGCTTTAACCTGAATCTGCCTGCCACCGCCTGACCCGCGCGGCAGGCCTGCCAGAGTCGCCTAAAATCTAGGGTTTGTTCCCCCTTCCGCGCCACCTGGCGTGCAACAGCCGTGCTTAAAACGGCCAGGAAAGACAGACCCATGACCACCGAAAAAATTGACGGCGCAAGCGTTACCACCCAAGCCAATGTGTACTTTGACGGCAAATGCGTCAGCCATGGACTCACTTTGGCCGACGGCACCAAGTTATCGGTGGGTGTGATTTTGCCTGCCAGCCTGACTTTCAACACCGGCGCGCCTGAAATCATGGAGTGCGTGGGCGGTTTTTGCGAATACAAA
>CANGEG010000232.1 GCA_947452725.1 Comamonadaceae bacterium
TGTGGCTTTACGGGCTGGCGAAGCGGCAAGGATTTTTACTGGTGCCCCCATACCTCTAGGCGCTGATGGGGTGGTGATGCAAGAGGACACTTTGGCTCTTACGGGCACAAGTGAAACTCAAACAGCGCCACAAGTTGAGGTGCAAGTGGTGCCTCAGTTGGGCCAATGGATTCGCCGCAGTGGCGAGGACGTAACCCGGGGCGCCACTGTCTTGCAACGCGGCGATCGCTTGCACCCGGCCAGCCTGGGGTTGGCCGCTAGCATTGGCTTGGCGCATCTGCGCGTCAGCCGCAAGCCCCGTGTGGCCTTATTTTCGACCGGTGACGAACTGGTGATGCCCGGCGATGTGGCCCCGCAGGACATGCCCGCCGGTTCAATTTATAACTCGAACCGTTTTTTCTTGCGCGCCTTACTTCACCGCCTGGGTTGCGAGGTCAGCGACTTGGGCATCGTGCCTGATCGCCGCGCCACCACTATCGCTGCATTGAAGTCTGCCGCAGACCACCATGACCTGATTTTGACCAGCGGTGGCGTGTCAGTGGGCGAAGAAGATCATGTTAAACCTGCGGTTCAGTCTTTGGGCGCTTTGAACCTATGGCAAATAGGCATGAAGCCCGGGAAACCCTTTGCCTATGGCTGGGTGCAGCGAGACATTGCGGATGGCCAAGCATCAAAGTTGGACGCATCGGCCAGCCTAGGCCGTTCCCACTTCATCGGTTTACCCGGGAACCCGGTCTCCAGTTTTGTGACTTTTTTGCTGTTGGTGCGTCCTTTCATTTTGCGCTTGCAAGGCGCGGCGCAAACCGATCCGGTGCGCATGAGCTTGCCGGCGCATTTCGATTTAAGCAAGGCCGACCGCCGACGCGAATTCTTGCGCGTGCGTCGTAACGCCCAAGGTGGACTCGACCTGTTTCCCAATCAAAGCTCGGGTGTGCTCACCTCGGCCGTTTGGGGCGATGGCTTGCTCGACAACCCTGCGGGCGCGACAATTCAAAAAGGCGATCTTGTGAGCTACCTTTCTTTTGCGGATGTACTGTCTTGAATCGAGCACCAGTGAGTAGGACTTATTGACATGATTGACGTTCATTTGCGCTATTTCGCCTCCATCCGAGAAGTCTTGGGCTGCGCCAGTGAAGAATGGAAAACGGGCGCGAGCACGGTAGGCGCCTTGCGTATCGAGTTAGTGTCGCGAGGTGACGTCTTTCAGTGCCTGGCCGTCGACAAGCCCGTGCGCATGGCCTTGAATCAGGTGATGTGCCAGCCGTCGGATGCGCTCACGCCGGGTTGCGAGGTGGGCTTTTTCCCACCTGTGACAGGGGGGTAAGTTCATGGCTACGCGCGTTAGCATCCAAAACGAAGACTTCAATCTGGCTCAAGAGATTGATCGTTTACGGCAGTGCGATGCACGCGTGGGTGCGGTGTGCAGTTTTGTGGGCACGGTGCGTGACACGCGCGCCTTGACGGGTCAACTTCAAGATGAGGTGAAGTCCATGACCCTTGAGCATTACCCCGGCATGACCGAAAAGTCGATCGAGACCATGATCGATGAGGCGCACCAACGTTTTGACATCTATCAGGCGCGCGTCATTCACCGTGTGGGAGAGTTGGCTGCTACCGATCAAATTGTCATGGTGGCGGTGACTTCGGCACACCGGGGGGAGAGTTTTAAGGCTTGTGAGTTTTTGATGGACTACCTCAAAACCCAAGCCCCTTTCTGGAAAAAAGAGCATACCCCGCAAGGGGCTCACTGGGTTGATGCGCGGGTTTCCGACGACCGAGCCTTGGCCCGTTGGGGTATTGAGCCCAACCACCTCACGGCCAACTAAGGCCTCCGCAGTCGACGCGGCGGTTTACTTCGCTCCAGGAGGGGCTGCGTTACCAGCGCCTTTGCCACCCGGCACGGCCACAACCGGGGCCACAACGATAGGCTGACCCGCCGCAGCCGGTGCCACCACCGGCGGGGGGGCTTCTGCGCGACTGGTGCCCGCGAGCAATGAGGATCTCTCTTTGTCTTCTGCGGTCACTTGCTTAGGGGGTGCGCCGGTAGAAATTTCAATGAATTGATCCAAAATTTGTCCCAGCGCGGGGGAGTCTGAATGGCCAAACCAATTGGGTCGGTTGCTGTTTATGTACTGCAATTTTTCCAGCGAGCAAGAAGGACCATTTCGGTTGAGCCATTCAGAAATCGCCACATACCTCTCATTGGGATGGTGAATGCTGAATGCAATGGCTCGAATTTCAGCCACCATACAGCGGGGCGCTACTTGCGATTTACTCATGCTGGTCGCTGCTTGGGCCTGCCCCAATAAACCCAACGCCATCCAGCTAAAAGCCAAAAATAAAAGTCGAAAATTAGGTTTCATAGTGTCCTTGCGCAAAATCAGTGGGTATAAGTTGGCCGGGCGGCGAAGGCAGGCTCGAGGGCGTCACTCTCAATGGGCAGGGTAGGGGTATCCATGCGCCAATTGGCTTGTTGCATGGCTTGGCCTATCAAATGTAGTAAACCGTGCAGCAGTGATGATTGAAGGCCCAGTTGGCAGGAGCGTCCGCTGGCCCCTTCGCCGCTTTGATCTTGGAAGACCACGTTCAGCATGCCACTGGAGTGCATGTTCAGCTGCACATCCGTGACCAAGATGGGCTCTTCACCCATTGGCAGCTGCGGCTCTTGACTGGTGAACGGGGTTTTGAAGTCAGCTTTCTCTAGAAAGGTTTCTCGTTGCAGTTCAGTCAACATTTGCTGGGCGGCAGGATCAGACACCATGACTTGGGGATTGCGCGTTTCCAATTGCACCACGCAAGCTTGTAAATGGGGTAGCAGGCGACCCGTGAGCCGCCGCGTCAGCCAAAGGCGAAACTCTTGACCCTCTTGGGTATTTACGCGCAGCATCAAGCGATCTTGCCGTTCTGCGTAGTTCACCGACATTTGGTGGATGTTCATTGCTTGATTTTATGCAAATGTCTTAGTGATGGGAGACTTGAAAATGATTCATTCAGCACAAGCTTGATAAAAATAGGAGTTTATACATGCGAATTGACAAGTTGACCACCAAATTCCAAGAAGCCTTGAGCGAGGCGCAAACCTTGGCCCTAGGACAAGATCACGCTTACATCGACCCAGCGCACGTGTTGTTGGCTATGTTGCGCCAAGATGACGGCCCCCGCCCTTTGCTGGAGCGCGCCGGCGTAAATGTCGCCGGTTTGACTTTGGCCGCCGACAACGCCGTCAAGCGTTTGCCGCAAGTCACCGGCCAGGATCAGGTGCAGGTCGGCCCGGATCTGGTCAAGCTGCTGCAAGCTGCAGAAAAAGAGGCTATTAAACGCGGTGACGCTTTTGTCGCCGGCGAACTGTTCTTGTTGGCACTTACCGACAGTAAATCCGAGTTGGGCCGCGTGGTCAAAGAAAACGGACTATCGCGCAAGAGTTTGGAGTCGGCGATTGACGCCGTGCGCGGTGGTCAAAGCGTGAACTCTGCAGATTCAGAGGGTCAACGCGAAGCCTTGAAAAAATACTGCGTCGATTTGACCGAGCGCGCGCGTTTGGGCAAGCTAGATCCTGTGATTGGCCGAGACGATGAAATTCGCCGTGCCATTCAGGTGCTGCAGCGGCGCACCAAAAACAACCCGGTCTTGATTGGCGAGCCGGGTGTTGGCAAAACAGCGATTGTTGAAGGCTTGGCTCAGCGCATTGTGGCTGGCGAAGTGCCCGATTCCTTGCGCGGTAAGAGGGTGTTGTCGCTGGATATGGCGTCTTTGTTGGCTGGCGCCAAGTTCCGCGGCGAGTTTGAGGAGCGCCTGAAAACAGTGCTGAACGAGTTGGCTAAGGATGAAGGCATGACCATTGTCTTTATAGACGAGTTGCACACCATGGTTGGCGCCGGCAAAGCCGAAGGCGCCATGGATGCGGGCAATATGCTCAAACCCGCTCTGGCCCGAGGCGAGCTGCACTGCGTGGGGGCGACTACGCTAGACGAGTACCGCAAATACATCGAAAAAGATGCGGCGCTGGAGCGGCGCTTCCAGAAAATTTTGGTGGGCGAGCCCTCGGTTGAAGCGACCATCGCCATCTTGCGCGGCTTGCAAGAAAAATACGAAGTCCACCATGGCGTGGACATCACCGACCCGGCCATCGTGGCGGCAGCCGAGTTAAGCCACCGCTACATCACGGACCGTTTCTTGCCCGACAAAGCCATCGACTTGATCGACGAGGCGGCCGCGAAAATCAAGATTGAAATTGACTCCAAGCCTGAGGTTATTGACAAGCTCGATCGCCGTTTGATTCAGCTGCAAATCGAGCGCGAAGCGATCAAAAAAGAAAAGGACGAAGCCTCGCGCAAGCGCTTGGAGTTGATCGAAGAAGAAA
>CANGEG010000233.1 GCA_947452725.1 Comamonadaceae bacterium
CAACTCGTCTTCGGCGTAAAACCAGTCTTGCTCAGGCAGGTATTTTTCACAGATGGCAAAGAGTCGTTGCACGTCTTTGGCGTTCTTGGCCGACATAGGCACGAACTCATTGAATGGGTGGCGCTCTTGCATTTCACGCAGCCAAGGCGCAACGTCACCGCGGCGGTGAAAAGTGTCGAGCTTGTTGGCCAACAGCACGCAGGGCACGCCCGGTTTCAACAAGGCCAGCACTTTGGCGTCTGCCAACTGAAAGCTACCCGCCTCCACCACAAACAGCACCAAGTCCACATCGGACACTGCGCCAAGGACAGTCTTGTTTAAGGACTTGTTCAGGGCCGCGCTGTGACGCGTCTGAAAACCTGGAGTGTCAACAAACACGAACTGCGTCTGACCTTCTGTGCGGATACCGGTGATGCGGTGACGCGTGGTTTGCGCTTTGCGCGAGGTGATGCTGATCTTTTGCCCTACCAGCGCATTGAGTAAAGTGGATTTGCCCACGTTGGGCTTGCCGACGATGGCAATCAAACCGCAGCGCTTGGGACCCGTGGCCACGGCATCTATTGGCGGCACCGAACCCGTCGCCGTTGTAGCAGCATCTAATGCGGCTTGTTCTTCCGGTGCCAACGGCTGTACCGTGACGCCAGGAATTTGAATCGTACGGCGCATGGGCGCAGAAGGCGTGGCGCTTTCGCGCAGCTCCTCCTCGTCCGGTGTGTACGCAGGGGCGGGCTTTTGCCCGGGGTGAGGATTGTTCATCAGGAGGCCTTGACTTTGATTGTTTCGAGCATGGCGGCGGCCGCCGCTTGTTCACCGGCACGACGCGAGGTACCTAAACCCAGCTGGGACAGTCCCATCTCGCGGATGTCGCAGGCCACTTCGAACATTTGTTTATGAGCTGCGCCACGGGTGGCGACCACGGTGTAAAGGGGAAGTTGAAGCTTGCGCCCTTGCAGCCATTCTTGCAACTCGGTTTTTGGGTCTTTGGAGGCGGCTTGCATTTGCGGGTTAACCTGCACGTCTTTGAACAGGCGCGCCACCAAGGATTGCGCGGCGGCATAGCCCGCGTCCAGATACACCGCGCCAATCAAAGCTTCCAGCGCATCGGCCAAAATTGAAGGACGCTTTTGCCCGCCGGAGCGCATCTCGCCTTCGCCCAAGCGCAACACCGCCGACAGGTCCAAACTCACAGCCAGCTGAAATAAAGTGTCTTGCTTGACCAAATTGGCGCGCACCCGGGACAAATCGCCCTCGGGTTGATCGTTCAATTGTTCGTACAACCAATGGGCAACTGACAGGTTCAGCACCGAGTCGCCCAAAAACTCCAATCGTTCATTGTGATCAGCCGAAAAGCTGCGGTGCGTGACCGCGCGCTCCAGCAGCGCAGCATCGACAAAGGCATGACCCAAGCGCTGCTGAAGGGCCCTTAAACCGTCATTCAAGGCCATGTGCGTGCCATTTTCATTTCAAAGTTCAATGAAAGCCACCAATGCGCTTGAGATTGCCGAAATTCATCCACACAAAAAAGGCACGGCCGACGATGTTGGCGTCTGGAACAAAGCCCCAATAGCGTGAGTCAAGCGAGTTATCGCGGTTATCACCCATCATGAAGTAATGACCGGCCGGGACTTTGCACACCACGCCCTCGACACTGTAGCGGCAATTTTCGCGAAACAGAAACTGGTCAGCCCCCGACACGAAAGCCGGACGGTCATCGTCTTGGATCAGCAAATGAGGTGCCTCGCCCAGCGCTTCATCAAATTGTTTGAAATAGCGCATCGCCGATTCGTCGAAGAATTCGGGCAGTGTATTGCGCGGCACCACTTGGCCGTTGATGCTGAGTTGCTTGTTCAGGTAAGACACCTCGTCACCCGGCACGCCGACCACGCGTTTGATGTAGTCCACACTGGGCCGCGGGGGGTACCGAAAAACCATCACATCGCCGCGCTTGACGGGTGTGCCCTCGGTCAGTTTGAGGTTGAGCACCGGCAAACGCACGCCGTAATGGAATTTGTTCACCAAAATCAGGTCGCCCACCCACAGCGTGGGGATCATGGAGCCCGAAGGAATCTTGAACGGTTCAAACAAAAATGAACGCAGAACAAACACCACCAAGATCACGGGGAACAAACCGGCGGTCCAGTCGAGCCACCAAGGCTGCATCAGTAGTTTTTCACGGGCCGTGGCGATATCGGTATCGATCTTCTGAATGCCCATGCGCGTCAGTTCTTCGCGGCGGCTTTGGGCTGCGGACTCCAGCTTTAGCACGGCCGCTTGCCGGCGGGGCATAAAGTAAAAACGCTCAGCCACCCAGTACAGGCCGCTGATCACCACCGCCATGAACAGAAGCAAGGCGAAATTGCCTTCAATCAAACCCACATACCAAGAGCCTGCATAGCCCACAAAAGCGGCCAGCACCAGAGACGTTAAATAAGGCATCAATCCTCCACTCTTAAGATGGCCAGGAAGGCTTCTTGAGGCACTTCCACTGAGCCGATTTGTTTCATCCGTTTTTTACCGGCCTTCTGCTTTTCCAGCAGTTTGCGCTTGCGCGAGATGTCACCGCCGTAGCACTTGGCCAACACGTTTTTGCGCAAAGCCTTGATCGATTCACGCGCAATGATGTTGCTGCCAATAGCCGCCTGGATGGCCACGTCGAACATTTGACGGCTGATGATTTCGCGCATTTTGGCCACCACCGCGCGGCCGCGGTACAGCGACTGGGAACGGTGAACGATGATGGACAGGGCATCGACTTTTTCGCCATTAAGCAAAATATCCACCTTAACCACGTCAGAGGCGCGGAACTCTTTAAAGCTGTAGTCCATCGAGGCATAACCACGCGAGACCGATTTAAGCTTGTCAAAGAAGTCGAGCACGATCTCGCCCAAAGGCATTTCATACGTCAGCATGACCTGGCGGCCATGGTAGGCCATGTTCATCTGCAGGCCGCGTTTTTGGTTGGCCAAGGTCATCACAGGGCCCACATAGTCTTGCGGCATGTACAAATGCACCGTGACGATGGGTTCGCGAATTTCTTGCAGCTTGCCCTGGTCGGGCATTTTGGCGGGATTCTCTACCATCACGACTTCGCCGTCGGCCTTGACCACTTCATAGACCACACTGGGCGCTGTAGTGATCAAGTCTTGGTCGAACTCGCGCTCAAGCCGCTCTTGCACAATTTCCATGTGCAGCAAGCCCAAAAAGCCGCAGCGAAATCCAAAGCCCAAGGCTTGGGACACTTCGGGCTCGTAATGCAGCGATGCGTCATTGAGTTTGAGCTTTTCCAGCGCGTCGCGAAGCGAATCGTATTCACTCGACTCAGTCGGGTACAAACCGGTAAACACCTGGGGCTGAATTTCCTTGAAACCCGGTAAGGCTTGCGTAGCCGGGCCCAGGTTATTGGGCAGTTTCTTTTCCAGCGTGATAGTGTCGCCCACCTTCGCCGCTTGCAGCTCTTTGATGCCGGCAATGATGTAACCCACTTGCCCGGCTTCAAGAGAAGTGCGCGGCTCGTTACCCGGTGTGAACACGCCCAGGTTATCGGCGTTGTAGACGGTTTCGGTGGCCATCATTTTGAAGCGCTCACCCTTGGCCAAACGCCCATCGATCACTCGTACCAGCATGACTACACCCACATAGGTGTCGAACCAGCTGTCGATGATCATGGCGCGCAAAGGCGCGTCCGGATTGCCTTTGGGCGCTGGCACTTTGGCCACAATCGCTTCGAGAATTTCGTCAATGCCCATGCCGGTTTTAGCAGAACAGGGAATGGCCTCACTGGCATCGATGCCAATCACATCTTCGACTTCGGCTTTGGCATTTTCAGGATCAGCGTTTGGCAAATCCATTTTGTTCAGCACCGGCACCACCTCAACACCCAGGTCCAGTGCGGTGTAGCAGTTAGCCACGGTTTGCGCTTCAACGCCCTGACTGGCATCGACCACCAGCAAGGCGCCTTCGCAGGCCGAAAGCGAACGCGAGACTTCATATGAGAAGTCCACATGGCCGGGCGTGTCGATCAAATTCAGGTTGTAAATTTGCCCATCTTTGGCTTTGTACTGCAGTGCAGCAGTTTGCGCTTTGATGGTAATGCCCCGCTCTTTTTCAATGTCCATAGAGTCGAGCACTTGGGCCGACATCTCACGGTCTTGCAGCCCCCCGCAACGCTGAATGAGCCTGTCGGCCAACGTCGATTTGCCATGGTCGATATGGGCAATGATCGAAAAATTTCTGATGTGATTCATCAAGGAGTTGCTACAAGTGTTTGAAATTGAAAGGACCCGCACAAGAAAAAAGGGCGCGTCGATATGGACGCGCCCTGAACCAACAATCTATGGCAACTG
>CANGEG010000234.1 GCA_947452725.1 Comamonadaceae bacterium
CGCCCCGACATCTACGGCAAGATCGGCAACTCGGGTGTGAACGTGGCCACGCTGGACGACATGAAGGTGCTGTACTCGGGCTTTGACCTGTGCAACCCGACGACTTCGGTGTCCATGACCATCAACGGCCCTGCCCCTTCGATTTTGGCCATGTTCATGAACACGGCCATCGACCAGAACATCGACAAATTCAAGGCCGAAAACGGCCGTGAACCGACTGAAACCGAAACGGCCAAGATCAAAGCATGGGTTCTGGCCAACGTGCGCGGCACGGTGCAGGCCGACATCTTGAAAGAAGACCAAGGCCAAAACACCTGCATCTTCTCCACCGAGTTCTCGCTCAAAGTCATGGGCGACATCGCGCAGTACTTTGTGCACCATGATGTGCGCAACTTCTACTCCGTGTCGATCTCGGGCTACCACATTGCCGAAGCCGGCGCCAACCCGATTTCGCAACTGGCCTTCACGCTGAGCAATGGTTTCACCTTTGTTGAAGCGTATCTGGCGCGCGGCATGCACATCGACGACTTCGCGCCCAACCTGAGCTTCTTCTTCAGTAACGGCATGGACCCGGAATACACGGTGCTGGGCCGTGTGGCGCGCCGTATCTGGGCGGTGGCTATGAAAGAGAAATACGGCGCCAATGAACGCTCGCAAAAACTCAAGTACCACATCCAAACTTCGGGTCGATCGCTGCACGCGCAAGAGATTCAGTTCAACGACATCCGCACCACGCTGCAAGCGTTGATCGCAATTTACGACAACTGCAACAGTCTGCACACCAACGCCTTTGACGAAGCCATCACCACGCCCACCGAAGAGTCGGTGCGCCGCGCCATGGCGATCCAGATGATCATCAACCGCGAATGGGGCTTGGCTAAAAATGAAAACCCGAGCCAGGGCGCGTTCATCATCGACGAGCTGACCGAGTTGCTGGAAGAAGCCGTGCTGGCTGAGTTTGAAAAAATTGCGGAGCGCGGCGGCGTTCTGGGCGCCATGGAAACCGGCTACCAGCGCGGCAAGATTCAAGACGAATCCATGCACTACGAGATGCTCAAGCACACGGGCGAACTGCCCATCATTGGCGTCAACACCTTCCGCAATCCCAAAGGCGATCAAGTCATGGAAACGCTGGAGCTGGCCCGCTCAACCGAAGAAGAAAAGCAATCGCAATTGCAGCGCCTGCATGACTTCCAAGCTCTGCATGCCAACGCATCTGCCGCCATGCTCAAACGCCTACAGCAAACGGTGATCGACAACGGCAATGTGTTTGAGGTGCTGATGGACGCGGTGCGTGTGTGCTCGCTGGGTCAGATCACCAACGCTTTGTTTGAAGTGGGTGGTCAGTACCGGCGCAACATGTAAGCGGACAAAACCGAAACGCTCGATGTGCACAATGGGGCCATGCAAAGACCGATTCCTTTCCTCGCCCCTGAAGTGTTTGACGACGCCGAGTCCGCCCTGGCGCGGGTGCAGGCAATTTACGCGCAGAGCCTGCTTCACCTGCGTGACGCCATGCGACGCTTTGTGGCCGGCGAGCCCATGGTCGACAAGGTCCGCGCCTGCTACCCCTTTGTGCGCCTGCAAACCACGACCGGTTGGACCCCGCCGCACAGCCCGGAGGCCGAATGGCTGAGCTTCGGTTTTGTGGCTACGGCCGGGCGCTACGAGACCACGCTCACGCGCCCTGACCTGTTTGAGGTGTACCTTCGCCAGCAGTTCTCGCTGCTGCTGGCCAACCATGGCGTGGCGCTGGAGGTGGGCACCAGTCAGTTGCCGATTCCCGTGCATTTTTCGTTTGCTGAAAACGACCACATCGAAGGCGAGATGAACGTCGAGCGCCGCGCCCAGATGCGCGAGGTTTTTGACCTGCCCGACCTCACCGCCATGGACGACGGCATCGCCAACGGCACTTACGAGCCAGCGCCCGGCCAGCCCGCGCCACTGTCCCTGTTTACCGCGCCGCGCATCGATTACTCGCTGCATCGCCTGCGCCACTACTGTGGCACCAATCCCGCGCATTTTCAGCACTTTGTTCTGTTCACCAATTACCAGTTCTACATTGACGAGTTCATCGCACTGGGCCACGCCGAGATGGCCAAAGCCGACAGCCCTTATGTGGCTTTTGTGGAGCCGGGCAATGTGATCACGCGGCGGGTGGGGATGCCCTCAGCGCCAGATGATGCTTCAGGGGCACCCCCCCCGCGCCTGCCGCAAATGCCCGGCTACCATCTGGTTCGCGCAGACCGCAGCGGCATCACCATGGTCAACATTGGCGTGGGGCCGGCCAACGCCAAGACCATCACCGATCACATTGCCGTGCTGCGCCCACATGCCTGGATCATGCTGGGCCACTGCGCCGGCCTTCGTACCACGCAGCAACTGGGAGACTATGTACTGGCCCATGCCTATGTGCGTGAAGACCACGTGCTGGATGAAGAGCTGCCGCTGTGGGTGCCGATCCCTGCGTTGGCCGAGATTCAAGTGGCGCTGGAAAACGCCGTGGCCGAAGTCACCGGTTATGAGGGCCATGAGCTCAAGCGCATCATGCGCACCGGCACCGTGGCCAGCACAGACAACCGCAACTGGGAACTGTTGCCCGACAACACACCGCAGCGCCGCTTCAGCCAAAGCCGCGCGGTGGCGCTGGACATGGAAAGCGCCACCATTGCCGCCAACGGCTTTCGCTTTCGGGTGCCCTACGGCACACTCTTGTGCGTGAGCGACAAACCGCTGCACGGCGAGATCAAGCTGCCCGGCATGGCGAACCACTTTTACCGTGAGCGGGTGAACCAGCATTTGCAAATCGGTATTCGCGCGCTAGAGAAATTGCGCGCAGCCGGCCCGGCCCAGCTGCACAGCCGCAAGCTGCGCAGCTTTGCCGAAGTGGCTTTTCAATAAGCCATGACACTCGTCCTGCTCAACCCCCATGCACAGGGCGGGCGTACGGCTCGACTGGCACCAGACTTGGCCGATTGGCTGCAAGTGCATGCGCCAAAGGTCATGTTGGCCGCGCCTGAGGCACTGGCCGACAGTTTGGCCTTGCTGCGCAGCTTGCCTCGCGGCAGCCGGGTGGTGGCGGTGGGGGGCGACGGCACCGTCAATCGGTGGCTGCCAACGCTGCTTGAAAATCAATTGACATTGGGTCTCGTGCCCATGGGCAGCGGCAACGACTGCGCACGCGGGCTGGGACTGTTTGGACTGTCATGGCAAGCGGCCTTGCACCACGCCTTACATGGGCCAGCTCAACCGGTGGACACGGGTCAGGCGTGCTGGAGCGACCTGCAGGGTCTGGCCCATCAAGCCCCTTTTCTGTCCAGCTTCACCGCTGGCTTTGACTCCGCCGTAGGACTGCGTGCATTGCAAGGGCCGCGCTGGCTACAAGGTTTGCCGCGCTACCTGTGGGCCACGCTGAACGAGTTGCTTCACTTGCGTGACTGGGATTTGCAAGTGCAGGCCGATGGGGTCCAAATGCACAAGGGCCGGTCCTTGTTTGCATCGAGTTTGAACACCCCCAGTTTTGGCTCAGGCATTCCAGCCGTACCCCATGCCCGCATGGACGATGGTTACTTGAACATGTTGTGGGCAGGCCCCTTCAGCCGCCTGGGCGCTTTGCTCATGCTGCCGCGCCTGCTTGTGGGCCGCCATTTGAGTCACACCCGAATTGCCACTTGCGCTTACCGGCAACTAAGCCTCACATGCGCACAAGGCGTGCCCTTGGCGGTGGACGGCGAGTATTTGGGCGTAGCTCAAGCGCTGACGGTGCACTGCCAGGCGGCCAGTCTGAGCACGGTGCCGCACCCTCCTAACCTCCTACAATGAGCCTATGAAACTGCTGTTTATTGCCGACCCACTGGAATCTTTCAAGATTTACAAAGACACGACCTTTGCAATGATGCGCGAAGCGCAAAAGCGCGGGTATCAGGTCGTGGCCTGTGAGATGACCGATGTACGTTGGCAGCAAGGCGAGGCGGTCTCGGCCATGGTGCATGAGATCCACCTGACGGGGGATGCTACGGCTTGGTTCACCGAAACCGCCGTGCACCGCGCTGCGCTGAAAGACTTTACGGCAGTGATCATGCGCAAAGACCCGCCCTTTGACAGCGAGTATTTCTACGCAACGCATTTGCTCAGCCAAGCCGAGCGCGAAGGCGCCAAGGTTTTCAACAGCCCAGCGGCCTTGCGTAATCACCCCGAAAAACTGGCCATTCTGGAGTTCCCCCAGTTCATTGCCCCCACCCTGGTCACCCGCAGCGAGGCCGACATTCGTGCTTTTCACGCGACACACGGCACCATCATTTTGAAGCCGCTCGATGGCATGGGA
>CANGEG010000235.1 GCA_947452725.1 Comamonadaceae bacterium
ATCGCTGTGGAACCGACAACAGGTGAGATCCACTTGCGTCACCACATCAGCCCCAACGGTTTTTACCGTGGTCGCCAGGTGCTGAAAAACAAATCTGAAGCCTGATATTCACAGGCTTCTAAGGCCCGATGCTACTTTTCCTGTAGCTCGGGCCTTTATTTTTGACTCTTACTTTTATGTCCAATCCTGATGTGATCACCTTGGCTGTCGATTGCATGGGTGGCGACCATGGCCCCCGCGTGACCTTGGCGGCATGTCGGCGTTTCTTGGCCCAACATCCGCAGGCGCGCTTGTTGTTGGTTGGCCTGCCTGAGGCCTTGTCGGGTTGGCAAGATCCTCGGGGTCAGGTTGTGCCTGCCAGTGAGGTGGTGGGCATGGACGATCCGATCGAGATCGCGCTGCGCCGCAAAAAAGACTCTTCGATGCGCTTGGCCATCGAGCAAGTCAAGCAGGGTACGGCCCAAGCGGCTGTATCTGCTGGCAATACGGGGGCTTTGATGGCGATTGCCCGTTATGTGCTCAAAACCATGGATGGGATTGACCGCCCCGCGATTGCCGGACAGATGCCTAACTTCAAAGGCGGCGGCACGACCATGCTCGATTTGGGCGCCAACGTGGACTGCTCGCCGGAACATTTGCTGCAATTTGCCGTCATGGGCTCTGCCCTGGTGTCTGTGTTGCAAGGCAACGAGAACCCCACGGTTGGTTTACTCAACGTCGGCGAAGAGGTCATTAAAGGCAACGATACGATCAAAAAAGCTGGCGAATTGTTGCGATCTGCCGGATTGGCGGGTGACTTGAATTTCTATGGCAACGTGGAAGGTAACGACATTTTCAAAGGTACCGTAGATATCGTCGTTTGTGATGGCTTTGTCGGCAACGTTGCCCTCAAGGCAAGCGAAGGCCTGGCGACCATGATCGGCGGTTTTTTGACAGCAGAATTTTCTCGCAGCATTTTCACCAAAATAGCGGCCTTTTTGGCTTATCCGGTTTTATCTGCATTCAAATCTCGCGTTGATCATCGCCGCTACAACGGTGCGGCTTTGCTGGGCTTGCGCGGTTTGGTGTTCAAGAGTCATGGCTCGGCTGATGAGTTGGCGTTTGAGACGGCTTTGAACCGGGCGTATGATGCAGCCAATCATCAATTGCTAGACCGTGTGCAGGCCAGAATCGCCCATGCAGCCCCCTTGTTGGCGGGTGTGCAGGTTGATAAGGCCGCCGCAGCGGTCCCTCACGAATGAGTCGCTGAATGAGTCATTTTTCTCGCATCACTGGCACCGGCAGCTACCTGCCTCCCCGCCGATTGACCAACGCCGATCTGGTGGCCGAATTGGCCGCACAAGGCGTGGAGTCTTCTGACGAATGGATCGTCGAGCGCACCGGCATACGGGCCCGCCACTTTGTCGATGCAGGTATGTCCAGCAGCGACATGGGCGTGCAAGCGGCCCTGAAGGCGATGGAAGCTGCAGGCGTCAAGCCCGAAGAGATCGATCTGATCATCGTGGCAACCTCCACACCCGACATGGTGTTTCCCTCTACTGCAGCGCTGATCCAACACA
The DNA here is from genome assembly GCA_947452725.1 of Comamonadaceae bacterium. Lineage (GTDB taxonomy): Bacteria > Pseudomonadota > Gammaproteobacteria > Burkholderiales > Burkholderiaceae_C > Limnohabitans_A. Next base: position 1,560 of record CANGEG010000235.1, read on the forward strand.
AGTTGGGTATCGCCGGTTGTCCGGTGTTTGACGTCCAAGCGGTGTGCACTGGATTCATTTACGCGCTGACCGTGGCTCACGCCCTGATTCAGACTGGTACCGCCAGCAAAGCGCTGGTAATTGGTGCCGAGGTGTTCAGCCGAATTTTGGATTTTAAAGACCGCACCACGTGCGTGTTATTCGGTGATGGCGCCGGCGCTGTGGTGTTAGAAGCCTCTGAAGTACCTGGTATTTTGGCGACCGACATTCATGCCGATGGGAAACATGCTGGTATTTTGTGCGTGCCAGGCCATGTGTCGGGTGGCTCTGTGTTGGGTGATCCGGTACTGAAAATGGACGGGCAAGCGGTGTTTAAATTGGCGGTGGGTGTTCTCGAAGAAACAGCACGTGCCAGTTTGGGTAAGGCGAATTTGACCGATGCCGATATCGATTGGTTGATTCCTCACCAGGCCAATATTCGCATTATGCAAAGCACGGCGCGCAAATTGAAAATGTCTATGGACAAGGTTATCGTCACCGTTGACCAGCATGGCAACACCTCTGCCGCCTCTATTCCCTTGGCCCTTGATCACGCGGTGCGCAATGGCACGATTCAAAAAGGTCAAACCCTGCTGCTCGAAGGCGTGGGTGGCGGTTTTACTTGGGGCTCGGTACTGCTCAAACTTTGAGCGGTCCGCCGTCGATGTTGCGCAGGACTGAGGTGAGAATCGCCTGACCCTGCAAAGTTTCACTTTTCATGAACAACACCATGACCACATTCGCATTTGTTTTCCCAGGGCAAGGCTCTCAATCGGTCGGCATGCTCGACGCCTGGGGTGATCACCCTGCGGTGCTTGAGACCTTGAAAGAAGCCTCTGATGCGCTGGGTGAAGATGTAGCGCAATTGATTCACGAAGGACCCAAAGAGGCATTGGCTCTCACAACCAACACCCAGCCGGTGATGTTGGTGGCTGCTGTGGCCGCTTACCGTGCCTGGCTGTTCGAAGGGGGTGCTGCACCAGCCATGTTGGCCGGTCACTCCTTGGGCGAGTATTCAGCCTTGGTCGCCTCGGGTGTATTGACCTTGGCGCAAGCAGCGCCTTTGGTGCGTTTTCGTGCCGCCGCTATGCAAGAAGCGGTGCCGGTGGGCGTGGGCGCCATGGCGGCGATTTTGGGCATGCCTTCAGCGCAAGTGATTGCCGGCTGTCAACAGGCGCAGGCTACCTTTCCCGCTGACAGTCTTGAAGTGGTCGAAGCGGTGAACTTCAATGACGCGGCTCAGACTGTGATTGCCGGCAGCAAAGCCGCTGTCGACAAAGCGTGTGAAATCCTTAAAACCAACGGCGCCAAACGTGCCCTGTTGCTGCCGGTATCGGCACCGTTCCATTCAAGTTTGATGAAGCCTGCTGCTGACAAGTTGGCCCTGAAGCTGGCGGACACCGTCTTTGCCGTCCCACAAATTCCGGTGGTGAACAACATCGATGTTAGTGTCGAAACCGATGCCCAGCGTATTCGCGACGCCCTGTTTCGCCAAGCCTTTGGCCCAGTGCGTTGGGTCGAGTGTGTACAGGCCATCAAAGCCCAAGGTATCACCTCAGTGGTCGAATGCGGCCCTGGCAAGGTGCTGGCAGGCATGACCAAACGAATCGATGCCGATATGACGGGGATGGCGCTGTTCGACCCCGCTTCTTTGCATGAAGTGAAAGGACTCTTGGCATGAGCGAAATTCAATTTGCAGGCCAAGTGGCCTTGGTGACGGGCGCTTCGCGCGGTATTGGCGCTGCCATTGCTTTGCAGCTGGCTTCGCAGGGCTTGAAAGTTATTGGCACCGCAACCTCGGACGAAGGCGCTGTGCGTATCAGTGCCGCCCTGTCGGCGCACGCCGGCTGTCGCGGTGCCAATTTGAACGTAAATGATGTCTCAGCCGCTGAGGCCTTGATTGACAGCATCATTAAAGAGCACGGCGCTTTGCATGTGCTGGTTAACAACGCAGGCATCACCCGGGACACTTTGGCCATGCGCATGAAAGACGACGACTGGGATGCGGTCTTGGATACCAACCTCAAGGCCGTGTTTCGCATGAGCCGTAGCGTGATGCGCCCGATGATGAAGCAGCGTTACGGCCGCATCATCAGTATTACCAGTGTGGTCGGCGCTTCTGGCAATCCCGGCCAAGCCAATTACGCTGCAGCCAAGGCTGGTGTGGCCGGCATGACCCGTGCGCTGGCACGTGAATTAGGCAGCCGAAACATCACGGTCAATTGCGTGGCCCCCGGTTTCATTGAGACCGACATGACGGCCGCACTTCCCGAGGAGCAGCACAAAGCTCTGCTGAACCAGATTCCTTTGGGCCATTTGGGTCAACCGTCAGACATAGCCCATGCGGTCAGCTACCTGGCCAGCCCGATGGCCTCCTATGTCACAGGTCAAGAATTGCACGTCAACGGCGGCATGTTCATGGCCTGAGCGATGTATTTATAGCGACCGTTTCAGGGTTCGTCAGGTTTAGGCGGGCAGAGGCGGTTAAAATCTCTTTTTTCACAACCCTCAGAGGGAACCATGAGCGATATTGAAGCACGTGTCAAAAAAATCATTGCCGAGCAACTCGGCGTTGAAGAGTCTCAAGTCACCAACGAAAAAGCCTTCGTGGCTGATCTGGGTGCCGACTCTTTGGACACCGTGGAATTGGTGATGGCATTGGAAGATGAGTTTGGTATTGAAATCCCAGACGAGGATGCCGAAAAAATCACGACGGTTCAAGCCGCCATTGATTACGCCCAAA
>CANGEG010000236.1 GCA_947452725.1 Comamonadaceae bacterium
AAAGTGCAAGAGCGCAAGAGTTCGATGAACAACGCGTTCGGTCGATTCAAAGATTTCATTGTGGGGAATTTCTAATGCGATTTCACCCCTTTCACCTCGCCCGCGGCAGTCCCTTGTGGCGATGTCGATGTTGACACCCTTTTCCCTCTCACAACAAAAAAGTAATTTTTCAGGCAACTGCAGTAATTTAGGAGTTAAAAATGATTGAAATGATCCAAGTCGAAGAGTTCAACCAAGGCACCCGCATCAAAGTGATCGGCGTGGGCGGCGGCGGCGGTAACGCTGTGGAGCACATGATCGAGCGCAGTGTGCAAGGCGTTGAGTTTGTTTGCGCCAACACCGATGCGCAGGCTTTGACGCGTAGCGCTGCGCACCGTTTCATTCAGCTGGGGCAGACGGGTTTGGGCGCTGGCAGCAAGCCAGAAAAAGGCCGCGAAGCTGCTGAAGCCGCAGTGGACGACATCCGCGCTGCCATTGAGGGCGCGCACATGTTGTTCATCACTGCCGGCATGGGCGGGGGCACTGGGACCGGCGCCGCTCCTGTGATTGCGCGTGTGGCCAAAGAAATGGGCATTTTGACCGTGGGTGTGGTGACCAAGCCTTTCGAATTCGAAGGCGGCCGTCGCATGTCAAATGCCGAAACTGGCATGGCCGAACTCGAAGCCAATGTCGATTCCTTGATCGTGGTGTTGAACGAAAAGTTGTTGGAACTGCCTGGCGGCGAAGACATGACCCAGGACGAGGCATTTGCACATGCTAACGACGTGCTGAAAAACGCCGTCGGCGGTATTGCCGAAATCATCAACGTGCCCGGCCATGTGAACGTCGACTTTGAAGACGTGCGCACCGTAATGGGCGAGCCGGGCAAAGCCATGATGGGTACAGCAGCTGCCAGCGGTCCTGACCGTGCTCGTATCGCCGCTGAACAAGCCGTTGCCTGCCCTTTGCTCGAAGGCATTGACCTGTCGGGCGCCAAAGGCGTGTTGGTCTTGATCAGCGCGGCCAAAGGCTCACTCAAATTGAGCGAATCTAAGCAAGCCATGAACACCATTCGTGCTTACGCTTCGGAAAGCGCGCATGTGATCTACGGTACAGCGTACGACGAAGCCTTGGGCGACGAAATCCGCGTCACTGTGGTGGCCACCGGTTTGTCACGTCAAGGTGCTATGCGCCGTCCGACCCTGGTGCAGCAGCCTATGCTGCGCACCGGAACCGACAACATGCCTTTCCAGATGGGTGGGCACGATGCCATCGCTACCAGCCCCATGACGGCTTCGGCCATGGGCAACGACTACGGCCGCTTGAACACGCCCAGCGTTTGGCGTACCAACCGCACGCAAGCTGCTGACAAAGTCAACGGCATGTCTTCGGCCGGGATGGATGACATTGAGATTCCAGCTTTCTTGCGCAAGCAAGCCGACTGATTGACCTACAGCCTTGCCTGATCGAGGGGTTCAAGCGCATGCCCTGCGTTTGAACCCCTTTTTTCAATGCAAATTAAAATACCTCATGCTTGCTCAACGAACACTCAAAACCCTGACCCAAGCTGTGGGCGTGGGACTGCACAGCGGTCAACGTGTGGAGCTGACGCTGCGTCCCGCACGGCCCGATACGGGCATTGTGTTTCGGCGGGTGGACCTGCCAGAGCCCGTGGACATCCGGGTCAGCGCCCAAGCCGTGACGGACACGCGCCTGGCTTCGACCATTTCCTGCGGCCAGGCCAAGGTGCACACGGTGGAGCACCTGATGTCGGCTTGCGCGGGCCTGGGCATCGACAACTTGGTGGTTGATATCACCGCCGAAGAGGTGCCGATTTTGGACGGCTCGGCCTCATCATTTGTCTATCTGTTGCAAAGTGCAGGCATCGAGTTGCAAAACGCACCCAAGCGCTTTATTCGCGTGCTGGAAACGGTGGAAGTTTCTGAAGGGCAGGGGGATAACATCAAATGGGCGCGCTTGGAGCCTTATGACGGCTACCGCTTGAGTTTTGAAATTGATTTCAAGCACCCGGCGGTGGACTCCACTGGACAGCAAGTGGTGTTTGACATGTCACAGGGGACCTACGCGCGTGACATTGCCCGCGCCCGCACTTTTGGTTTTACCAAAGATGTGGAGATGATGCGCTCTAATGGTCTGGCGCTGGGCGGTGGCTTGGATAATGCCATTGTCATGGACGACTACAAAGTGCTTAACATCGATGGCCTGCGTTATGACGATGAGTTCGTGAAACACAAGATCCTGGACGCGATGGGCGATTTGTTTTTAGTTGGCAAGCCTTTGCTGGCCGCGTACTCTGCGTTTCGCTCGGGTCATGCCATGAATAACCTGCTGCTGCGCGCCTTGCTGGCCCGCCCAAGCGCCTATGAAGTGGTCACCTTTGCCGATGAATCCAAAGCACCTGCCGGCCTGGCTTGGGTGCAACCGGCTTGGTGATGTTGGATAACACCAGTTTGAGAGCGCTTTTAGGCCAGCAACCGTTTGTTCGGTTTTGGTTGTCACGCCTGTTTGGCATTTTGGCCAATCAAATGCTGATGGTGGCCGTGGCCTGGCACATGTACGAAATCACCCGCAGCGCCTGGAGCCTGGGCTTGGTAGGCCTATTCCAGTTTGTCCCGGCGCTGCTAATGACCTTGCCTGCCGGGCATTGGGTGGACCGATGGCATAAAGCCCGCATCTTCGCCTGCTGCATGGGCCTGCAAGCAGCAGTGGCCCTGCTGTTGATTGCAGCTTCTTTCTATGACTTTGCCAATGCCGCTCTGATTTACGGCGTGGCCATCGTGTTGGGCGCAGTGCGTGCTTTTCAGATGCCTGCGCAGCAAGCTCTGACCCCGCAACTGGTGCCTGCTGCCTTGCTGCCTCGGGCTATCGCCCTGAGCTCAAGTGGTGTGCAAGCCGCGATCATTGGTGGCCCAGCTTTGGGCGGGCTGCTGTATACCCATAACGTCATTACCGTGTACGCCGTGTGCACCGCTTTGCTGCTCCTTGCCATGGGCTTGGCGCTGGTTGTGCGCTACCATCACAAGCCCTCAACCGGGGCCGCCGATCTGCGCTCAGTCTTGGCTGGTGCGGTATTTGTGTGGAGGCACAAGGCGTTGCTTGGCGCCATCACCCTGGATTTGGTAGCCGTGCTGTTGGGCGGCGCCACGGCCTTGTTGCCGATTTTTGCACGTGATCTTTTGCACACCGGCCCACAAGGCCTTGGCCTGCTGCGCGCCGCACCGGCGGTGGGTGCCTTGCTCATGTCGGTGGCGCTGACCCGTTGGCCACTTCAGCGGCGCGTTGGCCACAGCATGCTAGCCGCGGTGGCGGTGTTTGGCGTGGCCAATGTGATGTTCGGCCTGTCGGACGATCTGATCGTGTCCTTGTTGGCTCTGGCGGTGACGGGTGCGGCCGACAGCATCAGCGTGGTCACGCGCTTGACCCTGATGCAACTGGAAACTCCAGAAGACATGCGGGGTCGCGTCTCGGCGGTGAACTCGATTTTCATTGGCGCATCCAATCAACTGGGCGAGTTTGAGTCTGGGGCTACTGCAGCCCTGTGGGGGCCTGTGGGCTCGGTGGTTGTGGGCGGTGTGGCCACGGTGTTGGTTGCGTTGGCCTGGCTGCGGCTGTTTCCGGCGCTTGCGCAGCGTGACCACATGGTTGTGCGCTGATTAACTCTGTCGCTACCTTGGAACACCGTCCAAGTGCCGTCGCTGCGGAACGTCATTGAAGTTGCCACGGCAAACTGGAATCCGCCCAGTTTGCGTCATCACGATTTCTGACCCTGGCCCAGCACTTCATGAAAAGTTGAATATCGAACCTTGGCCCAGTTCTGGATGGTGCCGCTGATGTTCTCCGGCCCTTTGTCACAGCGAATCACCTGCGGTTTGCCGCGCCAGGAGATGGTCTGCTTCAAGGCCCGAATACCCTTTCTGAAGACAGCGAGAAGTCCACCTCGATGCCCAGCGACTCACGGTTAAAGTCATCAATCACATGGAACAGTTGCAGGTTCCTGCCATCTTCGAGCTTGTCGTGCATGAAGTCCATCGACCAGACTTGATTGATCGTCTCAGGCACGGCCAAGGGCTCAGGCTTTTGGCGCACCAGGCGCTTTCTGGGTTTGATTCGCAAGTTCAGCTCCAACTCCCGATAGATGCGGTACACGCGCTTGTGGTTCCAGCCAAAGTTTGTATTTGTATTTGAAATTGGGGTAAAGACAAATGAGAAAATAAAGCCCTACACAATTAGCGATGTACCTCTTCTTCGCCATTTTTGGCAAGCAGTTCCATTAATTTTTTGCGAATCATAATA
>CANGEG010000237.1 GCA_947452725.1 Comamonadaceae bacterium
AAAGCACGATACGCTCGTGCGGGTGTTTGCCCGAGTGAAGCCGGATGTGGTGGTCAACTGTATTGGCTTGACCAAGCACCACAAAGAGGCAGAAGATCCCTTGCTGTCGCTAAAGCTCAATGCGCAGCTACCTCACCACATAGCTGACCTGTGTGATGTGGCAGGGGCGCGCTTGATTCACGTGAGTACCGATTGCGTTTTCTTTGGAACCAAAGGCAACTATGCGGAAGGGGATGCGACGGATGCGGTTGATGTTTATGGGAAGTCCAAACATCTTGGTGAGGTGGACTATCCGCATGCCGTTACTCTGCGCACGTCGACCATCGGCCATGAGTTAGAAAGCGCATATGGCCTGCTGGAGTGGTTTTTGGCGCAGCAGGTTAGCTGCAAGGGTTTCAGTCGGGCCATTTTTTCCGGCTTACCCAATACCGAATTCGCGCGCGTAGTGCGGGACGTGGTCATACCCAGGCCGGACCTTCACGGCCTGTACCATGTTGGCGCTGCGCCGATTGGCAAGTATGAGCTGCTGCAATTGATCGCAAAGGCCTATGGAAAGCAGATAGATATTGTTCGGGATGACGCCTTTTCGATCGACCGTTCACTCAACTCGGCGCGCTTTAACAAAGCCACGGGATACAAGCCGGAGGCTTGGCCGGGGCTGATTCAGGCGATGCACGCATCCAGATAACATGAACCAATTAAAACGAGGACAGCATGTTCGATAACAAGGTGTTGATGATTACCGGTGGCACGGGGTCTTTTGGCCAGACGGTCCTCAATCGCTTTTTGGCGACTGAAGTACGCGAAATCCGTATCTTCAGCCGCGACGAAAAAAAGCAGGAAGAAATGCGCATTGCGCTTAATCACCAAAAATTGAAGTTCTACATCGGTGACGTGCGTGATTACGAAAGTGTCTTTTCGGCAATGAAAGGGGTGGACTATGTTTTCCATGCCGCAGCCTTGAAGCAGGTACCGTCGTGTGAGTTCTACCCCATGGAAGCCGTGCGCACCAATGTGCTCGGGACCGAAAATGTGATGAATGCTGCCACAGCTAATGGTGTCAAACGCGTGGTGGTCTTGAGTACCGACAAGGCGGTCTATCCGATTAACGCTATGGGCATCTCCAAGGCCATGGCCGAAAAACTGGTGGTTGCAAAGGCACGTACACAGCTCGACGATGAGACCGTGTTGTGTGCCACCCGTTACGGTAATGTCATGGCGTCAAGGGGTTCGGTCATCCCCTTGTTTGTATCGCAACTCAAAGAGGGCAAGCCGCTGACCGTGACGGACCCGAACATGACACGTTTTCTGATGTCTCTGGAGGACTCGGTCGATCTGGTCTTATATGCCTTCCAGCACGGGAAACAGGGTGACCTTTTTGTACAAAAAGCACCGGCCTCTACCGTGGCTGACTTGGCCCAAGCACTCAAGGAACTGTTCACCAAAGACAACCCAGTCCGCGTTATTGGAACTCGACATGGGGAAAAGCTGTTCGAGTCACTGATTTCCCGCGAGGAAATGGCCAAAGTAGATGACTTGGGTAACTATTACCGCATACCTGCCGACAATCGCGATTTAAATTACGCCCAATACTTTAGCGAGGGTGAACAAAAATTGTCTCAACTGGACGACTACACCTCGCACAACACGGATCGACTCAACGTCGATCAAATCAAACAGCTTTTGTTGAAACTGGATTACATCAAGAAAGAACTTCATGCTTAAAGTCATGACAATCGTGGGCACGCGCCCCGAACTGATTAAAATGAGCAGGGTAATTGCAGAGTTGGACAAGTACACCCAGCATGTGCTGGTGCACACTGGACAAAATTACGATTACGAGTTGAATCAGATTTTCTTCGAGGATCTTGAAATTCGTAAACCTGATTATTTTCTCGGGGCAGTTGGGGAGAATGCTGCGCAGACCATTGGACAGGTCATCATTAAATCAGATGAAATTTTCGAAAAAGAAAAACCGGATACTGTCTTATTCTATGGCGACACCAATTCGTGCTTGGCGGTCATTTCTGCAAAGCGTCGAAAAATACCTGTGTTTCACATGGAAGCAGGAAACCGCTGTTTTGACCAACGTGTTCCTGAGGAACTCAACCGCAAGGTGCTCGATCACCTCAGCGACATCAACCTGGTTTTGACCGAGCATGCCCGCCGCTACCTGATTGCCGAAGGTATTCGACCTGAAACCATTATAAAAACCGGTTCCCATATGGATGAGGTGCTCAGGCATTACTTGCCGAGCATTGATAAGTCGGATGTTGTGTCACGACTTGGTTTCAAGCGTGGCGAATTTTTTGTGGTCAGTGCGCACCGTGAAGAGAATGTAGATACGCCGGAGAATCTGCGGGATCTTGTTACCACGCTAAATGCGTTGGCCAACGCCTATGGTTTTCCGATTATCGTGTCAACCCATCCACGTACTCGCAAACGGCTCGATGCCTTGGGTGTTATGGATATTCATACTCTGGTTGATTTCGCCAAGCCGATGGGGTTCTTCGACTTTGTAAAACTACAGATGGAGGCAAAATGCGTGATCTCTGATAGTGGCACCATCACGGAAGAAGCATCCTTGCTGAATATTCCTGCTATTACGATCCGTTACGCGCATGAGCGGCCTGAAGGTATGGATGAAGGTATTTTGATCATGAGTGGTCTCAAGTCCATGGAAGTGCTTGATGCCGTCAAAGTGGTCTGCGAGCAATTTGCCGAACATGGTCCATCGCGACAAGTGGAAGATTATCAGGCGCCGGATTTGTCACGCAAGATTGTGCGGCTGGTGATGAGTTACACCGGTTATGTGAACCGCACGGTGTGGCGGAAATGAGGCTGCGCGTTATGGTTCAATTTGAGAGCGTAATTTTTTCAGTTACGACTGCATGAGTGATCACATCAACTCAGTTCTTGTAACTGGGGCAACCGGATTTGTTGGTTCTAGTGTGGTTTCCAGACTGGCTGTTGAGAACTTTGAGACGCACGCCTGTGTACGTCGTGACTTTTTTTCAATGCCAAAGGGCGTTCGCATCGTGCCGGTGGTCGAGTTAACTGCCAATACGGATTGGCGTCCGATCTTGGCAGGCGTCAAGAGTCTTGTTCACGTCGCCGCTCGCGTGCACGTCATGCAGGACACCGAGGCTGATCCGCTGACAGCTTTTCGCACGTTCAACGTGGACTGCACCCTGAACCTAGCCCGCCAGGCTGCCACCTCTGGGGTTAAGCGGTTTGTCTTCATCAGCTCAGTTAAGGTCAATGGCGAGCGTACGCAGCTTGGGCGAGCGTTCAATGAAGCTGATGCACCCAATCCGCAAGACGCCTACGGCCAGAGTAAGCACGAAGCCGAGCAGGGTTTGCGCCAAGTCAGCTCTGACACAGGCATGGAGGTTGTCATCATTCGCCCCCCACTGGTGTATGGCCCCGGCGTCAAGGCCAACTTTGCCGCACTCATGCGCGCCGTTCAGCGCGGCTGGCCCATGCCGTTAGGTGCTGTGCACAACCAGCGCAGCTTAGTGGCGCTAGACAACTTGGTGGATTTCATTGTCACCTGCATCACCCACCCCCAAGCGGCCAACCAGACTTTTTTGGTAAGTGACGGGCAAGACCTTTCCACCACCGAACTGGTGCGGGGCATGGCGCAAGCATCCGGTGTGCCGGCGCGTCTGCTGCAAGTGCCGGTGTGGGCTTTGCAGGCGGGGGCATCGTTGCTAGGCAAGCGTGATGTGGTGCAGCGCTTGTGCGGTAATTTGCAGGTGGATATTTCGAAGGCACGCAGTTTGTTGGGTTGGGTGCCGCCGGTGTCTTTGGAAGAGGGGCTGCGGCGGGCGATGGCGGTGTGAAAAGAGTCTTTGATATTGTTCTTGGCTGTCTGGCGGCTCTGAGCTCATTAGTGCCTGTGTTGTTGGTGGCGATTGCAGTACGCTTGACGTCCAAAGGGCCAGCCCTGTATTGGTCTGACCGCGTTGGGCGAAACAACGTGATCTTCAAAATGCCGAAGTTCCGCAGCATGCGGGTGGGCACGCCTGCCGTGGCTACCCATCTGCTGCTTGATGCCAGGTCGCACCTGACGCCCATCGGGTCTTTCTTACGCAAGAGCAGCTTAGACGAGTTGCCGCAGCTGTGGAGCATTCTGGCGGGGTACATGAGCTTTGTGGGCCCGCGCCCGGCGTTGTTCAACCAGGAAGACTTGATTGCTCTGCGCACAAAGCAGGGTGTGCACACCTTGTTGCCCGGCC
>CANGEG010000238.1 GCA_947452725.1 Comamonadaceae bacterium
GCTTTGAGGCAGCAAATACAGGGTAAATCGTAGGACTTTTAAGTTATCATTACTGCTAATTTGATATTTTTATCATTTTTAGTTCCAACTTTATTTTCGATTCCCCTCATGCTCGGCAAATTACAAAAAACCGTGATGGAGATCCTCGCCGGGGCTCCTCACCAACCTCTTAGTCGGTATGTGGAATGGATGATCACCGTGGTGGTCTTGGTCAACTGCTCGGCAGTGATCTTGGACTCGGTGCCTGAAATTCACGCGGTCCACAAAGAGTTCTTTCATGAGCTGGAGTTTTGGAGCGTGATGTTCTTCACGGTCGAATACTGCTTGCGCGTTTGGTCTTTGGGCGCGCGTTTCACGCCGGAGCAAGGTGGGTCGTGGAAGGGACGCAAGGGCTATATTTTCAGTGCCTTTGGTTTGGTTGACTTTTTTGCGACCATGCCGCATTACCTGCACATGTTCTTCCCCTATTTAGATCTTCGCATTTTGCGGGTGCTGCGTCTGCTGCGCATTTTAAAGCTCTCCAAATACAACACCGCGCTGCAAGACTTGTTTCAAGCCGTTTATGCCGAGCGACGCGCCTTTGGTTCGGCCGCATTTTTGCTGCTCATTTCCACGGTGGTATCGGCATCATTGATGCACTTTGCAGAAGGGCACGAGCAACCTCAGTTCTTTGGCTCGATTCCACATGCCATTTACTGGTCCATCGTCACCATCACTTCAGGCTACGGCAACGTTGAGCCCGTGACCAAAGCGGGCGAGGTGATTGCCTTGTTAACCGGTTTCTTGGGTGTTTGTATGGCCGCGATCATGACCGGTATTGTGGCTTCCGCCTTTGCCACCCAGTTGTCGCGCAAGAAGGCCGCCTACCTTGTCCAGCTTCGTAAGGTTTTGGAAGACGGCGTGGTCAGCAATGCTGAGCGCGATACGCTCAAGCATCTGCAAATGCAATACCGTTTGTCTGATGCTGATGTACAAAAAATGGTCGATGAAATCAATGCTGGAAAAGTAGCGCAGTCATGAGCGAAGCCACCACCCAAAGCCTGCGAAAGCTCAAACGCAGAACCTACGAAATCTTAGAAGGCGCAGTGGTTGACCGCGCCAGCCATACCTGTGAGATTGTCATTGCCAGTCTGGTCGTGGCCAACGTCGTGGCGATCATTTTGGAATCGGTACCCTCCATCCATGAAGCCTATGAGGCCTACTTTCACATCTTCGATTTGATGAGTGTGATGGTGTTCTCCCTTGAATATGTGCTGCGCGTGTGGACCTACAGTGAGAAACACACCGGCCCCAACGACAGTCCCTGGCAAGGCCGCAAAGAATATGTTTTCAGCGTCTTTGGTCTTGTCGACTTTTTCAGCACCGTTCCCTTTTATTTGCAATTGATTTTTCCGGGCGCTGATTTGCGAGTATTGCGCATGTTTCGGCTTCTGCGAATTTTCAAACTGTCGCGATATAACAGTGCGATGGAGGACATGCTGGAAGCCATCAAGTCCGAGTGGGACTCTTTTTCTTCGGCGATGTTTCTGCTTTTCATCAGCTGCTTGTTGTTCTCCTCACTGATTTACATCATTGAAGGGCACGACCAGCCTGAGATTTTCCCCTCCATCCCAGCAGCCATGCATTGGTTTGTGCTGACCATCATCTCCGGCTGGGGCAACGTGGACCCAGTTACTTATCTGGGCACGGTACTGGTAATCGTGACGCAGGTGCTGGCCATTGCCCTTGCCGCCATCCTGACCGGTGTGGTGGCCACGGCTTACACCGCCCAGGTGCAACGGCGCGAATCGATCTACGAGATGGAAGTACGTGAAGTGCTAGCCGATGGCGTTGTGACTGAGGAAGAGAAAAACAAACTCAGAGCCCTGCAAGCCAAATACGGTATGTCTGACGAGCAAGTGGACGCCATTGCCAACCAGGTCAAAGCCGAAAAAAGCAACGGCTAAGACAACCAAAGAGCATCTCTGGGCCTTCAACGGTAAACTTCAGCTTTTCCGTGGGGCGCAAGCAGTTCCATCAACTTTTTGCGAATCAAAATGCCGGGACGGTCAGAGTTCATAGAACACTCGACTCCTCGGCGGCGACAATTCACCACTGCGTCTGGGTCATTGGACTCCAAAATGTCTTTGCCCTCGCGAGTGATTTCGTAGTCGAAATCAATCAACATTTGCGACGGACAATCTGCTTCGGTGTCGTTTCTGAACAGCCACTGGCACAATTGAATCCTCTCGTCATCGATCGGCGTGAATCAGTTGACGGTGATGTGCCGCACCCCGCTGGGGCACTCAATGTCCAGGCACCGTGAAAACGGCAAGTAATAGGCATTGCGCATGTGGCCTGTGGTCAGCGCTTCTTTTACCCCACTGATGCGCTGAAACTTTTCAGGGCTCACCGCGTCAATCACGGTCTCGGCATGAACGCCAGTCTCGCTTTCGATCAACTCATAGCGGCTCGGCTTTAGGCTGGCAGCAACGCCAAAAGTAGAGCGGTGCTCGAAGCTGAAATGCGTGTTGTCAAAAGAATTTTCCAACACTCGCACCGCACTGGTAGCCCAGGTTTCGCAAAACTGAAAAATTGTGCGCAACGTCGGATCGTTGAATTCGGGTAACTCAAAAATATCGACAATCGGTTCTTCTAACGCTACCCTTGCATAACCATAACGCGCCATACAGGCGTAGGCTTTTGTGCAATAGTCCGAGGAGATTTTGCGCTGATGATCGTACTGGGGAATCACCACCACTTGTCCTGCGCGGTTGTACCGCCCGCCGTGATAACCACACTGCAAGTGGCCGTTGTGACAGGCGCTCTTGCTCAGCTTGGCCGTACGGTGGCAACAGCGGTCTTTGAACGCCGCCGGTTGGTCTTGCGCATCCAAAAAACAATGTCTTCGCCCAGCAATGTAAAAGGCTGGGGCCCGGTCTTTAGGTCGGAAAGTGGCATGACGGCGTGCCAGAATTTGCGGGAAATGGGTTGTTGAGTGGCCAGCATGAAGCGTTCCTATTTAAAGAAAATGGACCAGAGCAATGTCCTACCGAAACATAAAAATGCAGGCTGAACGCTTCTACTCTGAACTCACAGTTTAACCACGGTCACGCCCTAAAATAGACGTATGACTTGGCACGCGGCACTCACCCTCGACTATCTGAACGAAGACCAACGCACGGTGGCACGTTACCTGCACAACGGCCCACTTCGAATTTTGAAAAGCCTTTACCCCGAGGGAGACGCCATTTGCCACAACGTGCTGGTACACCCACCCGGCGGCTTGGTAGGGGGTGACATGCTGGACATGAAAGTCAGCGTAGGGCCCGGAGCCCACGGTCTCGTCACTACGCCAGGGGCCACGCGCTTTTACCGATCCGAAGCGGGCCTGGCCACACAACAAGTGCATGCGCGCCTTGATATCGGTGCACGCTTGGAGTGGTTGCCTCTTGAGGCGATTGCCTACGACCAATGCGACGCGCTAAACCGCTCCGTATTCGAGTTGGCCAACGGAGCCGAACTCATGACTTGGGATATCACCGCATTGGGGTTGCCAGCTACCAACCTGCCATTTGTGCAAGGCCGATTCAGACAGCATCTGGAAATACCCGGTGTGTGGCTGGAGCGCGGCACGCTGAACGGCGCAGACACACGGTTGCTCAACAGCCCACTGGGCTTGGCAGGTCAGCGCTGTATGGCCACATTGGTATTTGCCAGCGGCTCACCCATCGCCTCCACGCGACTGGCACAGGCATTGGAGGCCGCACGCGAATGTCTGGAGGACCACGAGCTGCGCTTGCTTTCAGGCGTCACGTCCCCGCATCCACAAGTGATGGTTCTGCGCGTGCTTGCGCCGGTCACAGAGCCTGCGGTGCATTTACTGAAACAGGTCTGGGTGGCCTGGCGAAGAGCAATGTGGCAGCTGACCGGCACGCCGCCGCGACTGTGGAATTTGTAGCCGATTGGAAGACCCCTTAAGGGGCCGCCTTGAAACTTAAATCGCCACCAGCTGCTGGATGTTTTTGGCTTTCATTTCATTGCCCGGGCCTTGCGCAATCACCTCACCACGCTCCATCACAAGGTACTGATCGGCCAGCTCTTCGGCAAAGTCGTAATACTGTTCACACAGTAGGACGGCCATGCGTTGGCCCTGCATTCCCTCATCGGCCAGGCGGCGAATCACCCGCCCAATATCCTTGATGATGCTGGGCTGAATACCCTCGGTGGGTTCGTCCAAAATCAACAATCGGGGCCGCGCA
>CANGEG010000239.1 GCA_947452725.1 Comamonadaceae bacterium
ATTTTGAAATAATTTGATTTCGAGATCGCGGCCCAACGGGTGGTACGATGATGGCGAATTCGAAAACCATTTCAATGCCAACTGCTCTTGCTTCTGAAAATTCTCAAGGCCAATTTTCCCCCACTAAATCTGGACCGATCATGGGACTGCTTGATCGTGACGCCAGTATTTTGGATTTCAATGCGCGTGTGCTCGATTGGGCCAAACGTCCTGAGGTTCCGCTGCTAGAGCGGTTGCGCTATTTGTGCATTGTGTCGTCAAATTTGGATGAATTTTTTGAAGTGCGCGCTATGTTGCATTTAGCCGCGCATGCCCACAATGATCACAAAGGGCTCTACAGCAGCGATTCCTTCAAGGTCAATTACCGAAAGGCCGCGCAATTGGTTGCTGACCAATACAGCCTTTACAACGATGCCTTGCTGCCTGCATTGGAAAAAGAATCCATTCGAATTTTGTCGCACGGCGAACGCAATGTGGCGCAAAGAAAATGGGTTCATGAATATTTTGCTCGTGAGGTCATGCCCTTATTGGTGCCGGTGGGGCTAGACCCCTCGCACCCTTTTCCGCAAGTGGCCAATAAATCGCTGAACTTCATCGTTCAATTGGCGGGAAAAGATGCTTTTGGTCGCCACAACGACATTGCCATTGTCAAAGTTCCCCGGGTTTTGCCGCGCGTGATTCGCATGCCCAGCAAGGTGGCCGGGCAGGGCGAATGTTTTGTCCTGCTGTCAAGTGTGATCCGAGCGCACTTATCCGAATTGTTCATCGGCCGGGAAGTCGGACAGTTTTCCCAGTTCCGCGTAACGCGTCACTCCGACTTGGCGGTCGACGAAGACGATGTTGAAAATTTACGAACCGCCCTGCGTCATGGCCTGCAGCACCGCAATTACGGCGAGGCCGTGCGCCTAGAAGTATCAGACAATTGTTCCGCACACCTGTCTGATTTTTTACTCAAGCAATTCAAGCTTCCCTCTGCGGCCTTGTTTCGTGTGGCTGGCCCGGTGAACCTCGTGCGACTGAACCAGTTAATTGACTTGGTGGATCGGCCATCGTTGCTATTCCCCCCCTTTCAGGCCAGTTACCCCAAGCAATTGCACCTTGGCGCTTCGGTTTTTGAACGAATGCAAAAAGGCGATGTGCTGATTCACCAACCCTTTGAAAGCTTTGACGGCGTTCTCGACTTCTTGCGAGAAGCTGTCTACGACCCCCAGGTTCTGGCGATCAAGCAAACTATTTACCGCATTGGCAGCGACACTGTAATGCTGGATTTATTGCGTGAGGCGGTTCGGCGCGGCAAAGAAGTGACTGCCGTGGTCGAGCTCAAAGCCCGTTTTGATGAAGAGGCAAACATCAATGTGGCTGAGCAACTGGAGTCGGTTGGCGCGCAAGTGGTGTACGGCGTGGTGGGCTTGAAAACACACGCCAAGATGCTCTTGGTGACGCGTCGTGAAGGCAAGGTACTGAGGAAATACGGCCACTTATCAACAGGCAATTACAACCCCCGAACCACACGCCTGTACACCGATGTTAGCTATTTGACCTGCGATACCAAACTCACCGCCGACATGGACCATTTGTTTATGCATGTTGCCAGTCAAAGTCGCTTGCACCGTATGAACAAATTGTGGGTCGCGCCGTTTCAATTGCAGCGCAAGATCATTGCGCAATTGGACGCCGTGGGCAACGCGGCCTCGCAAGGGCAAGCGGCAAAAGTCATGGTCAAAATGAATGCACTGACCGATGTCGAGCTGATTGCCGCTTTGATTAGCGCCGGACAAAAAGGCGCGCAGATTGACCTGATTGTGCGCGGAGCCTGCATGTTGCCAGCCGAAGTGCCGGGGTACACCGACAATATCCGGGTGCGCTCCGTGGTAGGGCGCTTTTTAGAACACACCCGGGTCTTTTATTTTGTGGTCGCAGGCAAAGAGAGCTTGTACCTGTCCAGTGCCGATTGGATGAACCGCAATATGATTCGCCGCATTGAATTGGCTTGGCCGGTGGAAGACCCCGTCCTGCGCCAGCGCGTTGTTGACGAATGCCTTAATCTGTATTTGCAGGATGGGCGAAATGCGTGGTGCTTAGGGCCTGATGGTCAGTACTACAAAATGGAAAAGAAGGGGCGGCATGTACACAGCGCCCAGGCCATTTTGATGCGTCGCTATGCGGCTGATGCCAATCAGAAAAAGTAATCCTTAGAGGAGATTGTGCAATGGATCTTATTTTTTGGCGTCATGCTGAAGCATTCGAGCCCATAGTCGGCCAAGACGACATGAGTCGCATACTGACACCCAAAGGAGAGAAGCAGGCCAAACGCATGGCCGCTTGGTTAGATCGTCAACTGCCGGCGGGGGTTCGGGTGCTGGTCAGTCCAGCCCTCAGAACCGAGCAAACTGCACGAGCCCTTAACCGCAAAATCAAATTGCTCCAAGACTTGTCACCCGCTGCCGAGCCAGATCAGGTACTAAAGGCGGCGGGTTGGCCAGACGCCAAAATGCCTATTCTTATAGTCGGCCATCAACCCACCTTGGGTCGCATTATTGCGGCCTTGTTGGGCTTGTCCGAGCAGGAATGCGCGGTGCGCAAAGGGGCTGTCTGGTGGTTGCGAAGTCGCTTGCGTGAGGGGGTTCAGCAAACCGTGATTGTCACGGTACAAAACCCCGATTTGCTGTAAATCTTAAGCAGCGGTGTCAGTCGCGGCCAGGGCGGCCGGTTTTCAGGGCTGGCACTTTGGCCAAGATGGCTGCAAAGCCCTTGTCGTCCATGGCGCTCAAAGCCATGATGCCCGCGCGCAGCAATTCACTCTTTTTAGCGCTGCGCTGCAATTTATGTGCGCGCTGCTTTAGGCTGTCGATCGCCTGATACTCGTCTTTGGGCATGGTAAAACTGTCGCGAACCAATTTGGGTTTTTTGGGCGCTTTAATTTTGCTCAACTCAAGAGCTTTAACAGTTTTTACAGCGGCTTTGACGATCACCTTGGCAGTAGGGCTGGCGACTGTCTTGCTGGCTAGGGCTTTGCGCGGCGCTGCAGTTTTGGCCTGGCCGGCTTTACGTGCAGGAGCGGCACGTTTGGCTGCAGAGACTTTACGGGCCGGTTTAGCGGCAGTTTTCACAGGTGTTGATGTTGGAGTTAAGGTCGGCATGTGTAATCCTTTTAAACGGTGTATATAGTTTATATCGTTTAAAGGCCTGTGACAACTGAGCTAGCGCAACCTGATCACGCGGGTGATCACGGACTGTTAAAGGTCACCGCCCAAGGGGTTTTTTGCCAGGCAATGCATTCCTCGCGCAGCAAATGGGCTGACTGTGGCCACAGAGCCGCCCAGCCTTTGCGCGTGCTGATGGTGAAACCCTCAGCCGGTTGTTCGTGTTGTGACAGGTCAAAGCCCTTAAGGTCGGGGTCGCGCCTGGCGTGGCACAAAATCACGGCAAGACGCAATGCAAACAACTGGTGCACGAAGCCAGGGTCAAGCAAGTTGCCTTCTAGTTTACGCAGCTTACCGCGGTGCCCCAGCACCAGCTGACTCAAGCGGTGCAGCTCTGGCATTGAAAATCCAGGCAAGTCGGCGTTGTCCAAAATATAGGCACCGTGTTTGTGGTGGTCTGAATGCGAAATATGAGTTCCAACCTCATGTAATCGGCTCGCCCAAACCAGCTTGCGTTGCAGCGCTAACAAGTCATCGCTTGCCGGCAAGGGAGGCGGGATTTTTTTAAACAACAGAGCCGCGGTGTGACTTACACGTTGAGCTTGCTCGGCATCGATGCCAAAACGCTGCGACAGCCAGCCGACCATGGATTCGCGAATGTCTTTACTTTCATCGCGCTCCATCAAATCGTACAAAGCGCCTTGGCGCAGCGCGCCTTGTGCGGCATGCAGCTCATCGATTTCGAGCAGTTCAAATAAGGACATCAAAATGGCCAAACCGCCGCCAATCACCGGCCGCCTGTCTTCCTTGATACCGTCAAGTTTGAGGTGATCGGAGCGACCCGATTTGATCAATTTTTCTTTCAGCCATTGCAGGCCTTCGCGCGTGATCGGGCCTGCTGGTCGACCTGCCGCTACCAGCACGTCCATCACTGCACCAATGGTGCCAGAAGAGCCGTAAGCCACGTCCCAGTCTTTGCGCCGGTAGACGTTTAAAACCTCGTCCAAAATGGCTTTGGCTGCAACCTCGGCCATGTCAAAAGCTA
>CANGEG010000240.1 GCA_947452725.1 Comamonadaceae bacterium
CATCGCGGGTACGGCCTCCGGGAACGGCACAACGTTTTCGGCATCGGGTTCGGAGTTTGTTTTTAGCTCCAACAGGGTTGGTACAGGCACCTATAGCGGAACCGTGAACCAAAAGCTACGAATCCAAGGCACAAGCAGCAACAGTGGCAGTATCGACCTCGCATACAACAATTATTACGATCAAGGCATCACGGCTGCGGAAATTGCCGGCAGCTACTCACTTTCTGGTCGAACCGCAAGCTATTCGATTTCCAATATTGTGCTGACGATTGGGCCTTCTGGCAGCTTTACGCTTGTGGATCACGGTTGCACCACTTCGGGAACAGCTACACCCAGAGCCTCGGGTAAAGCCATCGTGAATGTGAGCGCGACGGGCACGGGTGATTGCGTTCTGGGCAGTGGGGTGACTTTGAGCGGTATTGCCGTTTTGAATAAATTGGTGACACCTAATGTGATTTCAGTCATTGCTCTAAACAGTGGCAAAACGGACGGTTTAGTTTTGCTTGGCAATAAAAACTGAGCCGCCCGCAAATGAGCTATTGAACGCCTGACCAATAACTGAGAAGGTCAAGATCATCGCCCGCGCCATGCGATAGGCGGGGTGAGATGGGCCAGGTGAGATGGGCCATGAGAGATAGGCGGGGTTAAAAAATCGCTAGATTTGTCAAGTAAAGCGAGAGTGGGAGGGCTGCGGCTTGCCCTGCCTGCCACGCGGCCAATCATCGAGAAGCACTTAAATTACCACTGGCTCCGGCTCCAGCCGAATCCCAAACCGCTCGTACACACTGGTTTGAATCGCCTTGGCCAGAGTCATGACCTCTCCGCCAGTGCAGGAGTTATCCCGCCCGCCCTTGTTGATCAGCACCAACGCCTGTTTTTCGTAAACACCGGCGTAGCCCACAGTTTTGCCTTTCCAGCCGCAAGAGTCGATCAGCCAGCCAGCGGCCAGTTTAATGCGTCCGTCGTCCAGTTGATAATGCACAACTTTGGGGTCACGGGCGATGATGTCAGCGCATTGCTCAGGCGTGACGGTGGGGTTCTTGAAGAAGCTGCCAGCATTGCCAATCACTTGAGGATCGGGAAGTTTGGCACGGCGTATCGCGCAAACCCAGTCAAAAATCTGCCGGGCATCAGGCGCGCGGTTGCCAGTCTCTTGTATTTTTCGCTCCAAGTCGGCATACCCCAACTCGGGCTTCCAGCGTTTGGCCAGCGCAAAGCGCACGCGCAAAATCACGGCGCGTCCGGCCAGACCCAAATCGTCAGGACCGCCTGAGGCGTGTTTGAACACTGAGTCGCGATAGCTGAAGCCGCACTGCGCAGCGTTCAGACTAAACAGCTCCCCAGTCAACAGGTCCATGGCGTCGAGCGAGTCAAAGCGGTCTTGCAGCTCCACGCCATAAGCGCCGATATTTTGCACGGGCGAGGCACCTACGGTGCCGGGAATGAGCGCCATGTTTTCCAAGCCTGGGTAGCCTTGGTCCAAGGTCCAGGCCACCAGTTCCTGCCAGCCCACGCCCGCACCAGCTTCAATGATCCAATGTTTCTCGGTCTCGCTCGCCAAGTGCAGGCCGGGGACTTCTATTTTTAACACCAGCGCCTTAACGTCGCCCGTCAACACGATGTTGCTGCCCCCACCCAGCACTTGGCGGGGCAAGGTGGCCAATTGCGGGTCGGCCAGCACGGCGAGAAGATCGCTTTCATTCCGCACCCGCACCAACATCTGCGCTTTGGCGGCGATGCCAAAGGTGTTGTAGGACTGCAGCGGGACATTTTTCTCCAGGTTCATGGGAGAATTGTCGCATTGACAACCACTGGATTTCAGCACCATGCCTACTTTTGACACCGTTTGCGAACCGAATTTGGTCGAAGTGAAAAACGCCGTGGACACCAGCGCCAAAGAAATCGGAACTCGATTTGATTTCAAAGGCACCTCCGCCGCGATCGAACTCAAAGACAAAGAGATCACCCTGTTTGGCGATGCCGACTTTCAACTCACCCAGGTGGAAGACGTGTTGCACAACAAAATGGCCAAGCGCGGCGTAGACATCCGCTTCTTGGACAAAGGAGACGTTCAGAAAATGGGCGGCGACAAGGTCAAACAAGTGATCAAGGTGCGCAACGGCATCAGCACCGAGGACGCCAAGAAGATTCAGCGCATCATCAAAGACAGCAAAATCAAAGTGCAAGCCTCCATCCAAGGCGACGCCGTTCGCGTGACCGGCACCAAACGCGATGACTTGCAAGCCGTAATGGCATTGCTTCGCAAAGACATCACTGACTTACCCATCAGCTTTGACAACTTTCGCGACTAATCAATATTCAAAGCTTATTTGGTGGCGTTCGGAAAGAACACCTGTTCGCCACCAATTTTGTACCCGGCCAGCGCGTTTTGACCCGCGGGTGAAATCAGCCAGCCCACAAACCTCTGTGCGTCCGCGACTTTGACCTGAGGGTGTTTAGCTGGGTTCACAACCATCACCCCGTATTGGTTGAACAGCCGTTTATCGCCTTCAACCAAGATGCCCAAGTCAGCTCGGTTTTTAAAGTTCAGCCAAGTGCCCCTATCGGCCAAAACATAGGCGCCCATGGAAGCTGCCATATTCAGCGCCGCCCCCATGCCGCAACCGCACTCACGGTAGGCAGCTCCTTTTTTATCGCTCAAGCCAGCGGCGGCCCAATAACGCAACTCCGCCGCATGGGTGCCGCTTTTGTCCCCACGCGAGATAAAGGGCGACTGGCCCACGGCCACTTTTTGCAAGGCCGCCACAATGTCGCGCCCCTTGAGGCCTGCGGGATCGGCCTTGGGGCCTATCACGACAAAATCGTTGTACATCACCGGGTAACGTTTGAGCCCCCAGCCCTCGGTGACGAATTTTTCTTCCGCCTCTGGATCGTGCACAAACACCACATCCGCGTCACCGCGCCGCGCCATGTCCAGCGCCTGACCCGTACCCAATGCCACCACTTTGATGTCGACGCCAGTGGCTTTTTTGAACTCTGGCAACAAGTAGCCAAAAAGGCCCGACTGTTCGGTGGAGGTCGTAGACGACATGGTGATGGTTTGCGCCAGGCTTGAGCCAGCAAAGCCCCACAAGAGGGCAACCGCGACAACCTCCGCCGCCCTCCCCCCCGCGTGAAGCCATGAGGGTAAAAAAGGCGTCTTCATCAATGTTCTCCCTGAACAAAAGCTTGTGCTTGCGCACTGACAGACTGCAAACGCGTGGAATTAAAAAATTCGGCCACAGGCAAATCTGCCAACACTTGGCCTCGCTCCAAATACACCACCCGACTCGCCAGGCGTTTGACCTGACCCAGGTTATGGCTGGCAAACAGCAAGCTCACATCAGGCTGGCCTTGCGCGAAGGTGTGGATCAACTCCTCGACTTCGCGCTTGGCGCTGGGGTCCAAGCTGGCCGTGGGTTCGTCCAGCAGCAGCAACTGCGGTGCTCGCGCCCAAGCGCGGGCCAGGGCCAGACGCTGCAACTGCCCGCCTGACAGTGTGCGCCCGCTTTGCCCCGCTACCGCGTGCAAGCCAACGCGAGCCAATGCCTGTAAGCCTTGCGTGCGGGCTTGCGCCCAACTCAACCCCTGCGCACGGTCCAGCCACAAGCCCAGCGCCATGTTGTTTAGCGCCGTCATGCGCAGCAAATGCGGGCGCTGAAACAGCATGGCCTGACGCAGCTCAGGAAGACAATTCCTTAACCCCTGGGTGGGCGTGATCAAGCCATGCACCACGCGCAGCAAAGTGCTCTTGCCGCTACCGTTCGCACCAATCAAGGCCACCCGTTCGCCCGCGCTGATGGCGAAAGAGACTTGGCGCAGACCTTGCGCCCCGCCCCACTGCACCGTCACTTCGCGTAAGTCCACCCATACCGTCATGGCGCACCCATCAAAAGACGAGCCGAGAGCGATCGGCCTTCATGCCAGCGGGCAGTCCAACGCAAAGCAGCCAAACCCGCGTGCAGCAAGCCCACGACGCCCAAGAGCACCAAACCCAGGCCGAGCGCCAAAGGCAGATCCCCCTTGCTGGTTTCCAACGCAATGGCCGTGGTCATGACGCGGGTAAAGCCCTCGATATTGCCGCCCACCATCATCACTGCGCCCACCTCCGAAATAGCACGGCCAAAGGCCGTGACCACCACAGTAAGC
>CANGEG010000241.1 GCA_947452725.1 Comamonadaceae bacterium
CATCCGTCTCAAAGAAGGCAAAGAACGATCTTTGCAGCGCCGTCACCCCTGGGTGTTCGATTCCGCCATCGCCAAGGGCGCGGGCGACCCGGGCGAAACGGTGCGGATAGAGTCGCACAGCGGGCAGTTTTTGGCCTGGGCGGCGTACAGCCCGGCCTCGCGCATCAAGGCGCGGGTCTGGAGTTTTAATGAGGCGCAGCGCATCGACGCGGCCTTCATCGCGCAGTTGATCGACCAAGCCATTGCCGCCCGCGCCTTGTTTGACATTCAAAGCGACGGCCTGCGCTTGGTGCACGGAGAGTCCGACGGCTTGCCGGGTTTGATCGTCGACCGCTATGGGGACACCTTGGTGGCGCAGTTCACATCGTGTGGCACTGAACATTTCAAAGCAGAAATAGCTGATGCTTTGCTGCGCGCCACCGGGCTTACGCGTTTGTATGAGCGCTCTGACGCCAATGTACGCGCGCTCGAAGGCTTGCCTGAGGTGACCGGTTGGCTGCGCGGCGAGGGGCCGGTGGAGTTGCAAATTCGCGAGCACGACTGGCAGCTGACGCTGAATATTGCCGATGGCCACAAAACCGGTTTTTACCTGGACCAGCGCGACAGCCGCCAGCGTTTTGCTTTGCACGCCCGCCACCGCCAGTACCGCAAGGTGCTCAATTGTTTTTGCTATACCGGCGGCTTCACGGTGGCCGCGTTGGCCGGCGGCGCGGCGCATGTCACTTCAATTGACTCATCGGGGCCTGCGCTGCAGCGTGCCAAAGCCAACGTGGCGCTGAACGGCTTTGATGAGGCGCGCACCACTTTCATGGACGCCGATGTCAATGCCTCGCTGCGCGCCTTCATTGAGCAAGGCGAGACCTTTGACGCCATCGTGCTGGACCCGCCCAAGTTCGCTCCCACCGCCGCGCACGCGGACCGCGCGGCCCGGGCTTACAAAGACATCAACCGTCTGGCTTTTAAGCTGCTGGTTCCCGGTGGCGAGTTGTTCACTTACTCCTGTTCGGGCGGCATCAGCGCCGATCTGTTTCACAAAATTGTGGCCTCCGCCGGCATGGACGCCGGCGTGGACGGCTTCATCAGCGAGCGTTTGCAGGGCGCGCCCGACCATCCGATGACGGTGTTGTTCCCGGAAGGGGAATACCTCAAAGGCCTGGTGGTGGTGAAGAAGCCTTGAAATCGCCGATACACTGCCCACCTGTACTGAACTGATACAAAGAAATTCACCATGGCTCTTATTCCTGTGACCATCCTGACCGGCTTTTTGGGCTCGGGCAAAACCACCTTGCTCAAGCGCGTGCTGAGCGAAGCGCATGGCCAAAAGATCGCCGTGATTGAAAACGAGTTCGGCGAGGAAAACATCGACAACGACATCTTGGTGTCGGACACGGATGAGCAAATCATCCAAATGAGTAACGGCTGTATTTGCTGCACCATCCGAGAAGATTTGCGCGTCACGCTGCAGCTGCTCGGCGCCAAACGCCGCAAAGGCCTGCTCGATTTTGAGCGCGTGGTGATTGAAACCACCGGCCTGGCCGACCCCGGCCCGGTGGCGCAAACTTTTTTCATGGACGATGAAATCGCCGAGACCTTTTTGCTCGACTCGATTTTGACCTTGGTGGACGCCAAACACGCGCAAGTCCAGCTCAACGACCGCCAAGAAGCCCGGCGACAGGTGGGCTTTGCCGATCAGATTTTCATCAGCAAGGCCGATCTGGTCTCTGCCCAAGAGCTGGACGCTTTGCAGCATCGCCTGAAACACATGAACCCGCGTGCGCCGCAAAAAGCAGTGCACTTTGGCGAGGTGACGCTGTCTGAGGTGTTTGATTTGCGCGGCTTCAACCTGAATGCCAAGCTGGACATTGACCCGGACTTTCTAAAAGAAGACGCACATGACCACCACGATCATGACCACGCGCACCATGATCATGCACATGGCCAAGCCTGCGATCACCCCTCGCATCAAGCTGAGTCAGGCCACCACCATCATCACGATGACGATGTGAAGAGCTTTGTCTTTCGCTCTGACAAGGCCTTTGATCCTGCCAAGCTGGAAGACTTCTTGGGTGCAATCGTGAATATTTATGGCCCTCGCATGCTTCGCTACAAAGGTGTGCTCAATATGAAGGGCACCGAGCGCAAGGTGATTTTTCAGGGCGTGCACCAACTTATGGGCAGCGACCTGGGGCCCATGTGGGCTGAAGGGGAGTCTAAAATGAGTAAAATGGTGTTCATTGGTATTGATTTGCCCCAGGATATTTTGTTGCAAGGCTTGGAGCAATGTTTGGTTTGAGTGTGCCCGGTGCCCGGCTTTTGGAGTGCCTTTTAGCTCAATTCTCAATTTAATATGGACCATTCCAGCTTTTGACTTGTCCTGTCGCTACAATCGCCGCCCTGACAGGGTGCCTTATTTGGGCACTCCCCGCCCCAGAAGGTCCACCTCATGGGTTTTGATGCAAATGAACGCCCTGCGTTCTGTGCGATGGGCTGGCGCACTCGGTGCGCGTAAGCTGCACGGCTAGGAGACAAGACGTGAAGACATCCAGCAAGTCATCGGTAAAAGGGGCTGCCAGCAAGGCAGCGCCCAAAGTCGCCGTCAAGGCCAAACCCGCGGCCAAAGTTGCAGCGCCCGCTTCGGTGAAAGCCAAGCCCGCTCCCAAAGTGGCCGCGTCTCCTGCCAAACCAGTCAAGGCGGTGAAATCTGTCGTCAAAGCGTCAGGCAAATCGGCTGCCAAGGCGCCCGCCAAATCGGCCGCCAAGGCGCCCGTCAAAGTTGCAGGCAAGGTCCCTGCAAAGCCCAAGGCTGTCCTTAAAGCAACGGTCCAGCCCGTGATCAAGTCCAAATCCCCGCCGGTGGCAGTGAAAGCCGCTGGCAAAGTCGCGGTCAAGGCGCTGACCAAGCCCGTACCTCACAAACCTGTTAAACCAGCAACCAAGGCGTCTGTTTCCGTGGCGGCAAAAGCCACAAAAACGACCAAAGCTGCGCCGCCTGCCTCTTCATCCCCACCGGTCAAAACCGCAGCATCCGCTGTGGCCAAAGCCAGTTCTAAATCTCTCCCAAAGGAAGTTTTGAAGTCTGTTAAAGCTATTGCAAAAGCCCCCATTGCAACCCCGTCCGAAAAAGTGAAATCCCCGATCAAAGCGGTAGCCAGTACCGCGGCACCTGCCGTGGTGCCCGCGCCTGTGCTCGCTCCCGTGGCGGCTGGCGATGTGCCCGCGCGCGCCACACGTCCATCGGCTCGATTGGCTCAAATCACCGTGCCCTCCATGGCCCAGTCCGTGGCCTCGACCGCGGCTAAGGCCAGTTACCTACACAACACACCGCCTCAAGTGATGATGCCTGTATTTACCGCCACCGTTAAAAAAGACGCCAAGCTGGCCAACAACTGGAAAACCAAAAAAGTCGATCAACTCACTGATGCCGAAATTTTGGCCATGTCAGATGATGACTACATGAACGACATGCAAAAGGCCTACTTCCGCCGCAAGCTGGTCTTGCTCAAGGACGATATGCTGGCCAATGCGGGTCAAACTACAGAGAACTTGCGTGAAGACACCGTGGTGGTGCCTGATCCTGCCGATCGCGCCACGATCGAAGAGGAACACGCCTTGGAGTTGCGCACCCGTGACCGGGAGCGCAAATTGTTGAAAAAGATCGAGCAGTCGATCACTCGCATTGATTCGGGCGATTACGGCTATTGCGACGAAACCGGCGAGCCTATTGGCGTGGGCCGTTTGCTGGCCCGTCCTACAGCCACGCTGTCTTTGGAAGCGCAGCAGCGCCGCGAACTGAAGCAAAAAATGTTCGGTGACTAAAGCCGGTCTGAGATGCAGGTTTGGACTTGTATCACTTCCCCCCATAGGCTCCCTGGTGGAGCCTTTTTCTTTGGGAGGCCGACTCAATGAATCACATTTACATTCTTTATGGGTTTTGTTTATTTTTAAAAAGTCTTCAGAGCTTACTTTCAGTCAGTTCGCTAAGTGCCTCATTTAGAACGATTTTTTGGTTGTTATCGAGTTTGAAATCGCTTCTAAGCCCTTGATTTCATTGAAAAAAATGTTGATTAGCCCCTTGTGATGGTGTGAATTCCTGATACAGTGCAAAAAAGTGCAATTAAGTGGGGAAAAGTGCCCGCGATTGCA
>CANGEG010000242.1 GCA_947452725.1 Comamonadaceae bacterium
AAAACCACGGTGCCACGCAACCGAATTCAGCGCGCGTTGTCGTGAAAGCTTTCAACGAGGAAACGTGATCCGCTAGTCCTGCTCACCAAGAAATGGACTGCCCCAAATAATCCACAAACTGCGCACGCCCAGTGGGCTGTAAGGTGTCCAGCACCGCCAGTAAACGCCCAGCGGACTCGTCAGGATCCATCGCCGCATTACCCACAAATGGCTGACTCAAAGGCGATCGCACAGTGCCCGGCTGCAAGGCGGCCACCACCGCAAGCGGTCTGCGACGCGCCATCTCAATCGCCGCAGTTTGCACCAGCATATTCAGCGCAGCCTTGGCTGCGCGGTAGCTGTACCAGCCGCCCTTGCGGTTGTCTTCGATGCTGCCCACTCGGGCTGACAGCTTGGCCCAGATCACGCGCTGGTTTGTGGCCAATAAAGGCGTGAAATGCTTCAGCACCAGCGCCGGTCCTACCGCGTTCAGCTGCAGCAAGTCCAGCAGTTGCGCGCCGTCTAATTCGTCCAAGCGCTTTTCTGGGCCGCGCTCATTCATCGTCAAAGCCCCGGTTGCGTCGATCGCCAAGTGAAACGGCCCCTGAGCGCTGAGGGCCTGTGCGCAGGCCTTGATGCTGCTTTCGCGCACCAAGTCCAGGCCTGGCGAACTCTGGCGTGACACGGCCACCACCTGCCCGCAACGCGGGTCGCTTTGCAATTGCCGCACAAACGCCGCGCCTAAAGCGCCCGAGGCACCGATCACAAACGCGCGGTAGCCTTTAGGCAAATGGTTCATGGGGACTCATCAGGCTAGGCACTGAGGCGATGCGCCCAGGCCTGCAAAAGCGGGCGCAGGGGTAAAAACAAACGGTACAAAACTTCAAAGCCCCAAGACATTGGCGGCCAGGCCGACAACCATCCGAGCCAACGCCAACCAGGCAAGGCCCTCCACAGTTGCGAAAATCCCGCGGCGCCTCTGAATAACCGGCCTTGCGCATCGCGCACATGAAAGCGTGCCATGGCCTGTGCGCAGCTGAGCCCATCGCCCAAGTCACAGACCTGCGGGCCCAGGCTCACATCCACCCAAGCTAACTTGTGCGCTTGACGGTTGCGCTGGTACAGCGCGATTTCACGGCGACACAAAGGGCAGCTGCCGTCAAAGTAGACCGACAATCTAGAGAACTCACTCATGGGAGGCGCACAGCTGGATCAAGCTTGGTCTGCGGCGATGCGGCGAAGCGCCTGCTCAAACACCTCGGTCGGCTGACCACCCGAGATCAAGTGCCGATCATTGATGATGATGGCAGGAACCGAGTTGATGCCCGCTTGCAAATAAAACTGCTCGCGCGCACGTACCTCTAGCCGATAGGTGTCGCTTTGCAAAATGGTTTGGGCTGTGTCCAAGTCCAGTCCCACTTCTTTCACACAGGCCAGTAAGACAGCGTGGTCTTCAATACATTCGGCGCGGCCCTGGTAAGCGGCGAGCAACGCTTTTTTCAACGCATGTTGCTGCCCAGCTGTGCCCGTCTCGTGCGCCCAGTGCAGCAAGCGGTGGGCATCGAAGGTGTTGTATACACGGCCACGGCCGCCCGGAGCAAACGCAAAGCCCACCTCGGCCCCGCGCTCACTGATGTTTTGTCGCATCTGTGCCTGCTGCTCGGGGGATGAGCCGTATTTTTGGGTGATGTGCTCCACCAAATCCTGGCCGCCAGCAGGCATATTCGGGTTCAGCTCGAAGGGCTGAAAGTGCAGATCGGCTTGAACCTCACCTTGCAGGCGCTCCAACGCGCCTTCCAAAGCGCCCAAACCCACGGCGCACCAAGGGCAAGCGATGTCTGAAACGAAGTCGATTTTGAGGGTGGTGGTCATGACAAGGGCCTAAAGAGAAATGAGAAGAAACTAACCAAACGTATCTTGCCCGAAATTCAAAGCCGCTTGGAAGCACGGGGAGATTGGCTGCGGGCAGACTTGCTGTTGTGTACGGCGCCCGACCTCAGGCCGGCGGGGTTGGAGAGTAGTTCAGCCTTTCTCACTAAGGCCTCGCAGCACCTGCTGCAGCACCACATCCAAGGCCTGTGACGCCTCATACTGCACCCAATGACCTGCACCAGGCACGCTGTGCCAGCTGCCCCAATTGGGCGCGAGCAGTTGCATCAAGGCTTGCACTTCAGCCAAACGCCCCGAATAGAGCGCGTCGTGTTCGCCATAAATGGCGCTGACCGAGGCTTGCAGCAACGGCAAAGTGTCGGCCACGATGGGCGTGCCCGACAAACGACGGCGCGGCATGCGGTCTCGCTCCACATTGGCGCGGTGCAGATCCAGGGCCAATGAATCCAGAGATTCAGGGTGTTTCAGCATCAACGCCAACAGGTTATGGCGGTGAACGGCGTCACGCGGCGCACCGCCCGGCAAATGACGCCAGCCTTTTAGCGGTATACGCTCGGGTACCTTGATGCCCATGCCGGGCGCGCCGACCAGCACCAGTTGCAGCGCATCTTGCGGGTAGTCTTTGAGCCAAAGGGCCGCCGTCATGCCGCCAAAAGAGAAACCGACCAAACGCACCGGGCCCTGCGGAGCCAATAGTTGCAAGCCTTGGTGCAGGTACTGCGGCAAATGCTGGGTATCGGTGCAGTCCTGGGGCAGGTGCGACTCGCCAAAGCCGGGCAAGTCGGGCGCCAGCACGCGCCAACCGGCATCGCGCAGTGGCGCGATATTGTTGAGCCAATGCGTCCAACTGCCGCTGCCGCCGTGTAGCAAGACCACGGCCGGGTTGAGCGCATCGCCCCAGTCGTGCCAGACCATGTGACCTTCCCCGCAAGGCGTTTGCCAGCGACGACCATCGGCCAAGGCTTGGCGCAACTTGGGCGGCAGAAAATCAGGGACAACGATGGGCGTGGAAGAAATTGCGGGAAGGGGCATGAAAGAAGTGATGACGTTAAAAGCGCGCGGTGCTCAATCACTGTTCGCCGCCGGCGCAGGATGGTGGTGCCTCCACACTTTGTAGGCTGCTGCTGTGGCGATGGCGCTAGTTACCATACTGGCCCAGTACACGCTAACCAAGCCCAAACGATCGCTGAGCATGCCGCCCAGTAAGCCCCCGAGAACGCCCGGGAAACCATAGGCTACCACCGTGTACAGCGCTTGGCCGCGGCCTCTCAAGCGACCGGGAAAGTGATGTGACAACAACGCAATACACACTGTGTGGTGTGCGGCAAACGTCAAGGCATGCAGCGCTTGCGCCAGCAGCAACACCCACAATAAGTGCGCCCACTGCGCGGTCAAGCCCATGCGCAGCAACATGACCGCCGAGCACACTACCAGCCAAGCGGTCAAGGGCAGCTTGGGCATCCATTTGGCCTGGGTGTAAAACCAACCAATCTCTACCACCACCGACACGGCCCACAAAACTCCAATCAGAAGTTTGCTGTAACCCAGCGAATCCAAAAATAGGGAAAAGAAGACGTAGATACCGATGTGTGACAGCACATGAAAAAACGCAGCCACAAAAAACCACTGCACCGGCCGCTGGCGCAACACCGGGCCCACCTGCACTTTCTCATGCACCGCAGGCACAGCCTCTTTCAAGTCAGGCAGCAGCCAGACACTGAGCGTCACAGCGAACAGGCTGAGCACCGTCCAAGCAGGAAAGTGCTTCATGCCAAAGCCTTCAAACCAGGCCCCAGCGACAAAAACGGTAATTAAAAAACCCAGCGATCCAAACAGGCGCACTCGGCCATAGCGTTTGGCGTCAAAAGCGCCGCCCTGGCTCACCAAATGCGCCATGGCCGCTTCGCTCATGGGCATCATGGAGCTGGTATGGGTGAACATAACCAACAGCACCACACCCAGCCACACCGGCGTGAGCTCGAGAAACAAAAAACAGGCCGAAACCAGCGCGGCGGTGGCGCCGTAGCGCAAAAGCTTAACGCGCTCGCCCGTGTGGTCACTCAGCCAACCCCAGCCGTAGGGGGCAAACAATCGAGTGGCCGCCTGCACCGAAGTCAGCACACTGATGGCCAACAGGCCAAAGCCCAGCTCTTTAAGCCATAGCGGCAGATAAGGGTTCACTAGTGTCCGGTAAATTTCATGCTTGATGTCCGCAAACGTAGGCCACATAAGCCCTGCAAGCCGATTTGCGATTCCGGCGATTTGAAACGCGA
>CANGEG010000243.1 GCA_947452725.1 Comamonadaceae bacterium
AGCGTCATGCCCAGCACGTGGGTGTAGAAATCGATGGCGCGTTGCAGGTCGCCGACGCGCAGCATGGTGTGTAAAAGTCGCATGGTTTTCTTTCTCAAGCTTTGGGTGAGGGCATGTCAAATACCAAGCAGGCGGTACTGGCGTGGGCGTACAGGGTGCCGTCGGGGCCGACCAGTCGGGCTTCGGCTGTGGCCAGTTGGCGGCCGCAATGCACCACTTTGCCAATAGCGCGCACGCGCTGCACTTTGGGGGTCAGGGCCTTGACCAGTTTCACGCTCAGGTCGGCCGTGGTGTAGCCGCGCCCGGCGGGCAGCATGGTGTGCACCGCGCATCCCAGGGCCGAGTCGAGCAGGGTGGCGAACCAGCCCCCGTGTACAGTGCCCAGCGGGTTCAAATGCGCAGGGCTTGGCGTACCTTGAAACACGGCCATGCCAGGACTCACGTCAACCAGTAAAAAATTCAGCGTCTGCGCGATGGGCGCAAATGGCGCTTGCCCGTGCATCAGGGCTTGCATGACTTCTAAGCCTGTCTTGCCTTGGATCTGCGCCGCCGTGGCCACGCCCGGGCCTGGGCCGGCTTTGAGCAAGGCGGAGAGTTCTTCTTCGCGCGCCAACCAGGCGGCGAGTGGATTGTCGGTGTTCATGGGGTTGGGCGGGTGGGTTTCAGGTAGGCCAGCAGACCGGCGTAAACCCCGTTGAGCAAGGCTTGGCGGCGTTTGGCTTCGGCGCGCTTTTTAGAGGCGATTTCAGTCAGGTCTATTTCTTTTTCGGCCAATGGCTCCAGCGCGTACCAACCGTCAGGGCGCATGCTGGCACCAGCCTCAATCCAGGTCTTGTCGTAGTTGGCTGTGATGTGAAAACGCCGCCACAGATTGAGCGCAATGCGTTGGCGGTTGGAGATGAGCAGCAGCGCCTCGCATTGCCAAATGGCCGCCAGATTGCGCGCAGCGTGCAACATCAAGTTGGCGGGGCGGCAGGCATGTAAATCGCTGGTGGCTTGGCGCACCAGTTGCTGCGCTTCGACTTGTGAGGTGCCTTGCAAGCGGCCCACCATCAAGTACGATTTTCCGCCTTGAAGAGCCAAAGTGCAGTTCATTTCAAACAGCGAATGGTCTTGGTAAATCAGGCTGAGGCAAAACTCGCCTTCGCGGTGGCCTTGTTGGGTGGCGCTGAGGCGAAACTCAAAAGGCGTCTCGCTTTTGGTGATGCCTTGGTAAATCGTTTGCGGCGTGACCAAGGCCCGAGTGGTCAGCTCAGTCAGTCCCAGGTCCTGCACGCGTTGGTAATGGGTTTTCAAGACCTCGACCCGCTCGGCGCAGCCGTAAGCGCGGTTTAAAAAGGGGCGGTAAATCTTGGTGATCAGCTTGGGCTGCTGCGCAATGGCGTCGCGCAAGAAAGGCGTGGCGTCGACAAAGTTCAACCAGTTTTGCGTGGCGACAGGCCAAAGCAGGGCACCGATGGTCATTTTGAGCCGGTCCTTGGATTGGTAGGCAGGCTGGGACCAGAGGGCAGACAGGCGCTTGAACATGGATGGAAGTGACAAGTGAGTGATCAAGCGGGGGCACCGTGCAAAGGTGTTGAAGTGGTCAGGTGCTGGAACCAACACACGAAGGGCTTGATTTTAGGCGGTTTAGAGCATCTAACGGTGAAGGCTGCGTTAGCGCGCCAAGCCTGCGCGCTCCAGCCACAGCGTTTGAGAATTCATGCCCCTGAAAAGCGCTTGCATTGGCTATTCGGCGCAGTTAATTTGACGTATAAATACTATTTTTGTTTTCAAATTAATTCAATCAGAAAGGCAACTTATGTCCACGCTCCTTGGACCCTTGCTGCAATTTCTCGGTGTGCAAAACCAGTGCTGGTGCGTCAGCGTGCTGGTGGTCACCGACACCGCGACAAAGCCCACACTGCAAAGCGCGGTCGCCGCCGATCCGTTCACGCTGCTTTGCAATTTACAAAGTGGCGCCAGTGTGTGGCGCGGAACTTTGGCCGTGACTCTGTTGGCCGCAGCCCAGCGCGTGTCCTACAGCGTGGAGAGCCAAACCAACACAATATATGTGCCCGCTGAAGGTGAATCGCCTCGCATGGCGTACGGCTCATGCAACGGCTTTTCTAGTCCGTCTTTGATGAAGGGGGTCGCCGACAAGAACGCCTTGTGGACGCGGCTGATGAATTTGCACGAGGGACGCGAGCGCATCAACGAGCGCTCGTTTGGGCCCTACCACCTGTTGTTGATGGGCGGCGACCAGGTTTACTCCGACACGCTGTGGCAAGACCCGACTTGCCCCGACATGGTGGCTTGGAGTGAGTTGCCAAGACACGAGCGCCGCCAAGCGCCTTGGACCCCTGCGCTGCAGCAGCAAATCACGGCATTTTTTGAGAATCTGTACTTGCGTCAATGGTCACAACCCGAGGTCGCGGCCATATGGGCCAACTTGCCCAGCGTGATGATGTGGGACGACCACGATATTTTTGATGGATGGGGCTCGTACCCGCTACCGGACCACGAATGCCCTGTGTATCAAGGCGTGTTTGCGGTAGCACGAACTTTTTTTGCCTTGTTCCAGCGCCACAGCCTGGTGGACGCGCCGCCGCCTTGCACCTTGCCGCAGCAGGGCGCCTTTACGGCGGGCTACCGCATGGGCACTACCGGTTTGCTGGCCCTGGACATGCGCAGCGAGCGCAGCCCCGAGCGGCAAAACGGCCTCAACCTGCAATGCGCGCAGGTGTTGAGTGAGACCAGTTGGAAAGCGGCCTACCAATGGCTGGATGCTCAAGAGGGTTTGACGCATTTGTTGCTGATGAGCAGCATCCCGGTGGTGCATCCCAGCTTTGAGTTGCTGGAAAAATTACTGGGCGTGTTGCCGGGCCAGCAAGAACTTGAAGATGATTTGCGCGATCACTGGACCAGCATGCCCTTGCGGGCCGAGCGACTGCGTTTGATTCACAGGCTGTTTCAGTTCAGCCAGGATAAAGGCTGCCGCGTCACGGTGCTCAGTGGCGATGTGCATGTGGCGGCCTTGGGTGGACTGGAGTCGCGCCGCAACACCACTGATACCAATGCGCAGATCATCACCCAGCTGACCAGTAGCGGCGTGGTGCACCCGCCGCCAGCGGCCATGGTGCGGTTTTTTTTAGAGAATGCCTGCATGCGGGTAGAGGCGGTGGACCGCGGCATTACCGCTTCGATGTACGAGTTTCCCGCCTCTGCGCGGCGGATCATTGGCGCGCGCAACTTGATGACCTTGGAGTTCGATGAGGTCACCAGCGTCTCGCCAAGGCTGTGGGCCAATTGGTGGGTGGAAAACGAGGCGCAGCCGAGTACTAAGGTGATTCACCCGGTGGGTTGAACCCGCGAAGTCGCTGCGCCTGAGCGATGGGTCGTCAAAGTGTCAGTTGTCCGGTTCCATGTCACTGATCTTGCGCATGTCCGCAACCGAATGGTTTTCGTGGGTGCCAGTAATGGCGTCGGCGTAGCGCATGTCCAGCGCAATGTCCTCGGACCCATAGGCGTGATTGGCGAACACCTGTGCGCCCAGTGCCGGGTCACGGGCTGTGATGCTGACCAATAACCGCATGCCTGAGGCGTGCAGGCCCGTTTTATCCAGGGTGCGCAGCGCGGCCAGTGGACTGTCGTCGGTCAACTCGTGAATCAAGGTCCAGGTCAAGGGGAAAAAGGGCATGTCGGCGCGTGTCAGCCTCAAATCAACCATGCTGCGAAATTTTTGTCCGTTGGCCGCCGTTGCATTGACCAAGGTGGTCACCCGCACGCTGGCATCGTTCAAGGCGTTCATGCGGCCGTTGCCCAGCCGAATCATCAAACGGGCAACGCCCTTGTGGCGCATCACCACGGCGTGGTGCGCAAACAGCAGCTTGGCTTTGGGTTTAGAAAAACGTACAAACACCAAACCGGTCATGGTGGCTGTCAGGATCATGCCGACAAAGACCTCGATGGCTGACACCGTGTGGCTGTAGGTTGTGATGGGCGCCATATTGCCGTAACCCACCGTGGCCAGGGTTTCGATGCTGAAAAAGAAGGCGTCCCAAAACGAGCCGGGTGATAAATTGCTCACTGAGC
>CANGEG010000244.1 GCA_947452725.1 Comamonadaceae bacterium
CAAAAACACCGGCTTGAAAGTCACGCTGCCGCGCCTGAAGATTTTGGACGTGTTTCAAACAGGCGCGCAGCGACACATGACAGCCGAAGATGTGTTTCGGCATTTGCTCGCCGAGCATGCCGACATCGGTCTGGCCACGGTGTACCGGGTGCTGACGCAGTTTGAACAGGCGGGCATTTTGAGCCGCAACCATTTTGAGAGCGGCAAAGCCGTGTACGAGCTCAATGAGGGCCAACACCATGACCATATGGTGTGCCTGGACTGCGGCAAGGTGGAAGAGTTTTACGATCCCGAGATTGAGCAGCGTCAGCAAGCGGTAGCGCTGGCCAAGGGCTTTGTGATTGCCGACCATGCCCTGAGCTTGTACGCCCACTGCACGCGCAATCCCTGTCCGCACCGCATCACGAGTTAACAGTGTAAGGCGGCCGCCTCAGGAGCCCATGGCGCGGCGCTGACGTTCCATAAAGTCTTGGTAGGTGTCGATGCCGCGCATTTGCAAAATCGTGTTGCGCACCGCCGCCTCGACCAGCACCGCAATGTTGCGGCCAGCCACCACCTGAATCACCACTTTGCGCACCGGAATACCCAGCACATCTTGGGTCAAGGGCTCGGTCGGCAAACGCTCGTAATCACGCTCAAAACTTTCCTTGCGCACCAAGTGCACGATCAGTTTCAGGCGCATTTTGCGGCGCACGGCGGTCTCACCAAAAATGCCGCGGATATCGAGCAAGCCGATGCCGCGCACTTCCAGCAAGTTTTCCAACAACTCTGGGCAGCGCCCCTCGATCGTTGTCTGGTTAATGCGAAACAGGTCGACGGCGTCGTCGGCCACCAGGCCGTTGCCGCGCGAAATCAACTCCAAGCCCAGCTCGCTTTTGCCCAGGCCCGACTCGCCCGTGATCAGCACGCCCAGGCCCAAAATGTCCATGAACACGCCGTGCATGGTGGTGCGGTCAGCAAAGTGCTTAGACAAATAAGCCCGCAGCACGTCAATCACAAAGGCCGAAGACTCCTTGGTGGAGAACATCGGGATTTGGGCCCGCTCGCACATCGACAACAAAGCGTCAGGCGCAACCTGATCATCAGCCAGCACCAAGACCGGGGGCTCCAGGGTCACGATGCGGGAAATGCGACGGGCGCAATCTTCGGGGGTAGAGTTGACCAGGTAAGCAATTTCTCGCTCGCCCAAAATCTGCACCCGGTATGGATGGATGTAATTCAGGTAACCGACCAAATCAGCGCCGGAGCGAGCGGCGCGCACCGCGACTTCGTCAAACCGGCGCTCGGAGGCGCCCAGACCGGCTATCCACTGCCATTTGAGTTTGCCGCGATGGTCTTCAAACAAGACATCGGCGCTGACCACGGTAGGTTTCATGGCAACCGAGAGAAAAGATTAAACGGTTTGCGCGGATTGCCAAGTGGCAATCAAGGCGTGCAGCGAAGCTTGACTTGGGCTGGTCTTGATGTTTTCGCGCAGGCTGGCGTCGCTCAGCATTTCGGCAATTTCCGAGAGAATTTCCAAATGCTTTTGCGTGGCCGCTTCAGGCACCAGCAAAAAAATCAACAAATTGACCGGCTGCTCGTCAGGCGCGTCAAAACCAATCGGGTGGGCCAACTGGAACACCGCCGCCATAGGAGACTTGAGGCCCTTAATGCGGCCATGCGGAATGGCCACGCCATGACCCAGACCTGTAGAGCCCAAGCGTTCGCGGGCAAACAGGCTGTCGGTCACCAAAGCTCGTGACAAGCCGTGCAGGTTTTCAAACAACAGCCCGGCCTCTTCAAAAGCTCGCTTTTTGCTTGTGGCCTCAAGTCCGACAAGCACTTGGGTAACCGGGAGGATGGAAGAAAGACGGTTCATTTCGAAGCGAATTATGCACCCGCCCGAGGGTTTCCCACTAAACCCCTTCACTGACAGCTGTCGCCCATGCAAAAGGCCGCTTCGCAGCGGCCTTGGACTTGGCTTTTAAAACTTGTTTACATCATGCGCTTGGGCGCTTCGTGGTGATGGTCGGTCAATTTGGTTTTGTGCCGAACAACCTGCCGGTCCAACTTGTCCACCAATTCGTCTACAGCGGCATACAGGTCTTCGTGCGCGCTTTCAGCAAACAAATCGCTGCCCTTGACGTGGATGTTGCATTCGGCTCGCTGCCGTTTTTCTTTTTCTTTTTGCTTTTCTACCGTCAATAAAACTTTGACATCCACCACTTGGTCAAAGTGCCGGGTGATGCGATCCAATTTGCCCGTGACATACGTGCGCAATGCGGGGGTGACCTCAAGGTGGTGACCACTGATTGTCAAGTTCATAAACAAAGCCTCCTGCTGCTACTGGGTTGAAATGCCCACCGAATGGGTGGGCGGGGAAAACACAGAAACCGAAACCATTGCGATCACTATGCGCTAGCGTTTACATAAACGCAAGTGCCCCCAAGGTAAACCCCAAGACTTGCCCTGAATGCCCTTGAAAAGCCCGATTCGGTGCTAAGCTGGCTGGTGATGTCGCAATCGATTTTCGGGCGGAGACCAGTACTTTGCAGCAAGATGCCTTGACCGCGCAGCCCAGCGCAAAACTCCCGCCACGCAAGGCCTTGGTACTCATGGGAGGAGGCGCCCGCACCGCTTATCAGGCCGGTGCACTGCAAGCACTGGGCTCGATACTGCCCACGGCGCAAGCCCGCAAATTTCCCTTTGACATTTTGGTCGGCACCTCAGCCGGGGCGCTGAACGCCACCTTTTTAGCCAGTCAAGCCTGCAGCGGGGGCCAGGCCTTTGTGCAACTGGCTGCTTTTTGGGCCAGCCTGCGCTCGCATCAGGTCTACCACCTGCCCCGCACGCCTTTGAGCCAATGGAGTCGCTGGGCCACGGCATTGGGGGTCACC
Source organism: Comamonadaceae bacterium (assembly GCA_947452725.1). Lineage (GTDB taxonomy): Bacteria > Pseudomonadota > Gammaproteobacteria > Burkholderiales > Burkholderiaceae_C > Limnohabitans_A. The sequence goes on from CANGEG010000244.1 coordinate 2,880, forward strand.
CTCTCGGCGCGCCAGCACGGGTCGGCGCTGGACAGCATGCCGCTGGTCAATACGTTACACAAAGTGATTGACTTGCCAGGCATCGACCGCGCCCTAGCGCAGGGCGCCATCCAAGCCCTGGCCGTGACCGCGTCCAGTTACTCCAGCGGCGTGCATTGGACTTTTTGCCAAAATGCGGACGATAACGACGCGGTGCCCTGGAGTCGCCCAGGACGCCGCGCCGACATGCAGCCCATCACCATCGAGCACCTGATGGCTTCGAGCGCGATCCCCTTTCTGTTTCCGGCCACGCCGCTGTGGGTGGACGGGAGCTTGGAGTATTTTGGCGATGGCTCGATGCGACAAATCTCGCCCTTGGCACCCGCGGTGGACTTGGGCGCCACCCAAATTTTGGCCATTGGCGTGGGCCAGCCCCAACGCAGTGGTATGGGCAGCAGTCTGGACCACAGCACATCGGCAAAACCCGCGGCCAAGCACCGCCCGCCTTCGCTTGGCAGCATTGCCGGCCACGCTATGGCCAGCGTCTTTCACGACACCTTGCAGGCCGATGTGGAGCAGATTGAACGGCTGAACGCCAGCTTGCTTGGCCTGCCCGAGGCCGTTCGCCGCGAACTGCCTTTCAGCCCCACGCAAGTCCTGTCTTTACACCCCAGCGCGTCGTTAGACGCTCTGGCCCAAGCCCACGTGCAAGAATTGCCTAGCGAACTGCACCGCGTGCTTGAAGGTTTGGGGGCTCTGTCTGGCGGCGGAGCCGCCCTGAGCAGCTATTTGCTGTTTGAACCCGGTTTTATTCAAGCCCTGATGCAACTGGGCGAGGCCGATGTCATGGCGCGTCGCGAGGAGTTTTTGGCTTTTCTGGCCCCCGCCGCAGCCTGAACCGGTGAGATAATCGCAGCACATTGTTTTATGGAGACACCTTCCGTGGAAAGCTACCCCAGTTGGTAGCTTTCGGATGACCCCGGTCTGACCCGCGTCGTTCGAAAGCTGCCGTGCCCTTTTTGCCGCCTTTTTGAATCACTCGGGTCATTGACCTTTGTTCATCTGCCATGCTCAATATTTTCACTTTGGCCAACGGCCGCCTGTTCCAAGA
>CANGEG010000245.1 GCA_947452725.1 Comamonadaceae bacterium
ATAGAATTTATGTCATGGATGTCGGCGAAGTAAAAGAGCAAGGTACTCACTCTGAGTTGCTCGCTAAAAATGGTCTTTACGCCTACTTATCAAATATTCAAGATGGAGTCAGTAATGCTTAGCAAAACATCGCTGGGCACATTACTATCCCACTACTGGGAGGTCTTTCGCTACGCTTGGAAAAATCGTCATTTTGAATATCGTGAACTGTCTGAGCAATATGAATCAGAGTTTTTACCTGATGCAATTGAACTGCAAGAAACAAACTCTGCGCCTATTCTAGTCTGGACGGCGTACTTGCTTATTGGCATGATTCTACTAGCCTTGCTCTGGGCTTCGGTTGGTAAGGTAGACATCGTAGCAGTTGCAAGCGGGCGACTGGTTAGTAATGACTATACAAAAAGTATTCAATCGCTAGGGACATCCAAAATTAAAGAAATTATGGTGCAAAATGGTGATCGAGTAAAAGCCGGTCAACTCCTTATACAGCTAGATGATAGGGAGGCAATTGCTACCATCGCAAAATTAGACGCCCTCTTGCCGCTTTTAAATAAAAAAATGTTGGCATACAAAACCCTTCTAGCCAACGGGTACGCCTCAGAGCATGATTATTTTGATAAGAAAAAAGAGTATCTTGAGGCTATTTCACAACTAGAGCAAGCACAGTACGCAAAAGAAACCATGTCAATTACCTCACCTATTGATGGGGTTGTTTCTAGTTTAAACGTTCATACCGTAGGGGGAGTCGTAACGCCAGGGCAAATACTGTTAGCCGTTGTACCTGCTCAAGGCAACCTAATGCTCGAAGCATATCTGAACAACAAAGATATTGGCTTTGTAAGGGTTGGGCAAGAGGTTGCCGTCAAACTAGAGGCCTTTCCCTTTACCAGGTACGGCCTTATTAAGGGGACTGTAAGCTCTATTGCTGGGGACTCCATTGAAAGGCAAGGTGAAAAACCCGCCAAAATTAAAGAGTCAGATTTAGAAGAAAAAGCTCAGACTACTAACAACTATCAATTGCGCATAACTTTACATCAATTTTCTATTGATGTAGCCGGAGAGCCAGTCAAATTCTCCTCCGGCATGGTCGCTACTGCAGAGATTAAAACTGGAAAGCGAACCCTCATAAGCTACCTACTCTCTCCGCTCACTGAAAATTTAGATGAGGCCGCACGTGAGCGCTAATACTTTAATGGGGTTTCTTTGTTTATGTCTTGCAAGCCATATTAGCGCCCTTACTTATGATGAGGCGCTTGATCAGGCCGTTGGTTATGATAAGAAATATGCGTCAGCAATATTTGAATCTCGCTCTGCTGAATACTTACCAACCATTGGTAGGGCAGGTTTACTACCCAAGATAAGCCTTAACGGGTTTCAAGCAGCGAATAAATTAAGCCAATCTCAGGCGGATATATTTGGCCAGCCCAATACAACACAACAAAATTACCTCTCTCAGTCCTACTCAGCACAGCTAACGCAGCCACTCATTAATTTATCAGCTATTGCAGCGTATCTTCAGTCAACCGAGCAAGAGAAGGCAGCTAAGCAAAAATTGAACGTGGAGTTTAATGATTTAAAAACTAAAGTTATTGAGGCATATTGCTCGCTTGCCTCAGCCCAGGAGGCTCGCTCCATCATCGTAAAAGAGCTAAATACTTTAACAGAGCAAGAGAAAATTGCGGTTGCCAAACAAGTGGTGGGCGCATACTCAAGAACAGATGTAGAGGAGATAACCTATACCAAACTACAAAGCCAAGCCAATCTTGATGAGGAAAATAATAGCTTAATTCAAGCAAAAATTACTTTGGAGAAGCTAATTGGAAGAGAGATTTCAACGAAAGAATTGCTGACACTTCCTCAAAGCTATTTACCAATAAACTCAAAGCTAGGGAGTCTAATTGATGCAGCAAAAGACGGAAACCCGAAAATTCAATACCAAAAAAATAATCTTGAAAGTGCCATCTACGAAAATATAAAAAATAAATCTGCTTACTCCCCTACGGTAGATATTGTTGGGTATCAAGGCTATCAAAACTCCAACACCATTTCCACAATCGGGCAAAAATCAAATCAAGGATATATAGGGTTACAACTCAATATCTCCCTGGTAAATGGTGGAGAAACATTCGGAAAAGAGAGACAGTCTGCATTTTTTGCAGAAAGCCAAAAGATGCTTTTGGAATCGGAGATTAACGATGTGGAAGAGTCGGTTAAAAAATTACACTCCCAAGCAAATATCTCCAATGAAAAGCTATCGACACTACGACTTCAAGTAACTACGGCGAATCTGTTATATACCTCACTTTTAAAACAAAAAGAGCTGGGAACAAAGTCTACATATGATTTGTTGATTTCACTAAGGCGAAAATTTCAGAGCGAGCGTGAGCTTTCTTTAACAAAATTCGAAAGAATTAGGGCTTTAAAAAAATTAGAGGTGGTGATTGGGGGCTTTTAATTTTCAACCCTCCATGGCGAGCCCAGGCAGAAAACAACACTTTAGGAATGTCGGCTTGACGGGGGATACTACACAAGCAACCCGTGCTTATCTGGAAAAACATGGCAAGCCAATCACGCTCTATAGCGATAAGGCTAGCGCGTTCCGGATCAACAAAAAAGCCAATGGCGGCGCGGGCCATACGCAATTTGCCAGAGCCTTGCTTGATCTTAATATTGATGGGATTTGCGCCAATAGCAGCCAAGCTAAAGGCCCTGTTGAGCGCGCTCATCCATCCTTGCAAGATCGCTTGGTTAAAGAACTCAGGCTACGTAAAATTAGCTTCATTGAACACGCTAATGCATACACCCAGGAGTTTGCAACCGACTACAACAAACGCTTTAGTAAACCGCCTAAAAACACGAATGACGCTCATCATCCAGCACGGGATGATGAAGATCTCAATCTAATCTTTACTTGGCGTGAAACCCTCTTCGTTTCCAAGAGCTTGTCAGTTCAGTACGATAAGCGGTTATTGATGCTACAAGATACTGCAGAGAACCGCAAGCTGGCCAGTCTTTACATTGAGGTGTATCACACTACCCTGATGGCTCAATAGAGCTCAGAGCCAACGGCAAGTCACTACCCCACTCTGTTTATGACCGACTACCTGAAGTGCAAGAAGGCGCCATTGTGGATAACAAACGCCTTGGCCATGCTTTAGAGATTGCTAAGCTGACGCAAGATAAACGCGGTAGCCGCCGCTCTAAATCGGTTCCTGCAGACGGTATTAGCAATCGATCGCGTGGCAGGCCACCAGTTAAAAAATCGCAGCGCGCATTAAGCCAAGAAGATCTTAACGAAGCGATGGCGCTAGCGGTGAATTATTTAGGCAAACACCACGCTAGTATGGCCACCCCCTTGGGAGCGTGATCGCTTGCGAACGACAATTTCCACATCTCGGCCTAGGCGGTTTAAGCAATCGAGCATTTTGACCTCACTAATACCTCTAAATTGCCCGCGCAATAAGCCAGACAGTTTGGGTTGAGTCAAACCCAACAGATGCGCAGCGTCAGTTTGAGTGAGGTGACGATGCTTGATGATTTCACCGATCTTGTAAGCTAGGCGAGCTTTGATCAGTATTTCTTCTGCCTGGTCATCACCTAGATCGGCGTAGACATTGCCGCTACTGATTTCAATGGCGTTCATTTTGCGTCTCCTTTTGCATGCTCGTAAGCAGCTTTTAAGCGCTCACGAATTAAATCGATATCGGGTTTAGGGGTGACAATACCAACGGAAGCTTTCTTTTGAAAGCAATGCAGCACATACACCCCATCGGCAATCTTGACTGTGTAAGCTACGCGATAGGTAGTGCCCAGGCAATCTTCCGCCACCTCAAAAACACCTGCTCCACCAAACCCCTTTAATATCTTTGCTTAGGCATGTTTCTTACCATCTTGAGCCAAGTACAAGGCATAGCCAAAAACATCGACAAC
>CANGEG010000246.1 GCA_947452725.1 Comamonadaceae bacterium
CGGTGATGAAGGCGGGTCAGTATGCATACCGTGATCGGCGCACTAAAAAGCGCGTCTTCCGTCAGTTGTGGATTGCCCGTATCAACGCTGCTGCGCGTGAATGCGGTCTGACTTACAGCCAATTCGCTAACGGCCTGAAAAAGGCTGCCATCGAGATCGACCGTAAAATGCTGGCGGATATCGCCGTGCATGACAAGGCCGCTTTTGCTGGTATCGTGAACCAAGTTAAAGCCAAACTGGCCGCCGCTTGAGTGCATGAGCGACAAGTGCTCTTTGAGCGCTTGTTTCGCGCAGTAAATCAAAGGGGTTGAGGCTTTCAAAGGCTTCAATCCCTTTTTTATTTCGCATTCATTTTTTGAGCCTTAACGGGCTCTTTGAAAAACACCCCTATGAACGAGTTGGACACCCTGGTTGTGAGCGCCCGCGAAAGCTTTGCGCAGGCCCAAACCCCCGCGGACCTTGAAAACGCCAAAGCCTTGTATACCGGTAAAACCGGTCGCATCACCGAGTTGATGAAGGGCATGGCAGCCTTGAGCGTCGAAGAGAAAAAGACCCGTGGAGCGGCCATCAACCTGGCCAAGCAAGCCATTGAGGCTGCATTGACCGAGCGGCGTCAAGCCCTGGCCGATACTGAGTTGGAAAACCAACTCAAGGCCGAGGCCTTGGATGTGACATTGCCAGGCCGTGTTCGCGGTCAGGGCGGCTTGCATCCCGTGTCCTTGACCCTGGAGCGCATTGAGCAAATTTTTGGCTCCATGGGCTTTGAAGTAGCGCAAGGCCCCGAGATTGAAACAGACTGGTTCAACTTCACCGCGCTCAACACCCCCGAGGACCATCCTGCCCGCTCCATGCACGACACCTTTTATGTCGAAGGCGGCTACCTGCTGCGCACGCACACCAGCCCGATGCAGATTCGCCATGCGGTGCAGCACGTCAAGCGCCACCGCCACCAACTTGACGCCGGTCAAGGAATGCCTGAGATCCGCGTGATTGCACCAGGGCGCACTTACCGTGTGGACAGCGACGCCACCCACTCGCCAATGTTTCACCAGTGCGAAGGCCTGTGGATTGGTGAGAACATGAGCTTTAAAGATTTGAAGGTCGTGTTCACCGATTTTTGCCGCACATTTTTTGAGTCTGATGACCTGGTGCTTCGTTTTCGCCCCAGTTTTTTCCCGTTCACTGAGCCCAGCGCCGAAGTCGATATCCAGTTCCAGACCGGCCCCTTGGCGGGCCGCTGGTTAGAGGTGGCCGGTTCTGGCCAGGTTCACCCCAACGTGGTGCGCAACATGGGCCTGGATCCTGAGCGTTTCATCGGTTTTGCCTTTGGCATGGGCCCTGATCGCCTGACCATGTTGCGTTACGGCGTGAACGATTTGCGTTTGTTCTTTGATGGCGATCTTCGCTTCCTGAGTCAATTCCAGTAAAGCACAAGCCCCTTCAAATTACCGAGCAAATTACCGAGTAAAGAGCATGCAATTTCCTGAATCCTGGTTGCGCGAGTTTTGCAACCCCTCACTGACTACCCAGCAACTGGCTGACACCTTGACCATGGCTGGTCTCGAAGTTGAAGAGCTCGAGTCGGTTGCGCCCGCCTTCACCCGTATTGTGGTCGGCGAAATTAAAGAAGCCGTACAACACCCCAATGCCGACCGACTGCGCGTGTGTCAGGTGGACGTGGGGCAGGGCAGTTTGCTCAACATCGTTTGTGGTGCGCCCAATGCGCGAGTGGGTATTCGCATTCCTTGCGCCATGGTGGGGGCCGAGTTGCCGCCTGGCGAAGACGGCAAGCCCTTTGTTATCAAGGTCGGCAAACTGCGCGGCGTTGAAAGCCAGGGCATGCTGTGCTCGGCCAAAGAATTAAAAATTGCAGATGACCACGGCGGCCTATTGGAGTTGCCGCTTGACGCGCCTTTGGGCCAAGACATTCGCCAGTACTTGAACTTGGACGACACCTTGTTCACCCTGAAGCTCACACCCAATTTGGCGCATTGCCTAAGTGTGTATGGCATTGCCCGAGAAGTCGCGGCACTGACCGGCGCGCCGTTGAAAGAAGTGGCATTCCCCCCAGTCACGACCACCTCATCTGACACCTTGTCCGCCAAAATCGAAGCTCCTGAGCTGTGTGGCCGTTTCAGTGGTCGTGTGCTTAAGGGCGTAAATCCCAAAGCCATTACCCCCGCCTGGATGGTGGATCGCCTGGCCCGTTGCGGACAGCGCAGCGTGAGCGCTTTGGTCGATATCTCTAACTATGTGATGTTCGAGTTCGGTCGCCCTTCGCATATTTTTGACCTTGATAAAATCCACGGCGGCTTACATGTGCGCTGGGGCCGTGAGGGTGAGCAGCTCAAACTGCTGAACGGCAACACCGTGACGGTTGACGCCAAAGTCGGTGTGATCGCAGACGACAACCAAGTCGAATCGCTGGCCGGCATCATGGGCGGAGACGCCACCGCGGTATCTGACGATACACAAAACATTTACATCGAAGCCGCTTTTTGGTGGCCAGTCTCCATTGCCGGGCGCTCTCGCCGGTTCAACTTTTCGTCGGATGCGGGTCACCGCTTTGAACGCGGGGTTGACCCGCAGTACACGGTCGAGCACATTGAACGCATCACTCAATTGGTGATTGACATTTGTGGCACTGCCAACACCCAAGTTGGCCCCATGGACGACCAAACGGTGAACGTGCCTGTGCACCCACCCGTTATGCTGCGCGTGGCCCGTGCGGCCAAAGTCATTGGGATGCCTTTGAGCCAAGACCAATGCGCCAACGCCTTGCGCGGTTTGGGCTTTGCGGTCACCGAAGGCGAAGGCACGGTCACAGTCAACCCGCCTAGCTGGCGTTTTGATTTGCAAATTGAAGAAGATTTGATCGAAGAAATCGCCCGCATGGTGGGTTATAACAATTTGCCTACGTCTGCGCCTTTGGCGCCCATCACTTCCAAGGTCCGAGCAGAAAGTCAGCGCAGCCCATTTGCACTGCGCCGCACCCTGGCTGGTTTGGGTTACCAAGAAACCATCAATTTCAGCTTTGTCGAAGAAAGCTGGGAGCTGCAACTGGCGGGCAATGCGAACCCGATTCGTTTACTCAATCCCATAGCCAGTCAGATGAGTGTGATGCGCTCCAGCCTGATTGGCTCCCTGCTGCAAGTGCTCAAGTTCAACACTGACCGTAAGGCCGATCGCGTGCGGGTCTTTGAGATGGGCCGTGTGTTCTTGCGCGACAGCCTCGTCCAAGATACGGACACTACTGTCCAAGGTTTTCACCAGCCCATGCGCGTTTCAGGCATGGCCTGGGGCCCCGTTGAGCCGGCAGGTTGGAGCGGCAAGTCCCGCTTGGTGGATTTCTACGACGTCAAAGCCGATGTCCAAGCGCTGCTGGCCCCTGTCACGCCCATCTTTGAAGCGGCCGAGCATCCCGCCTTGCACCCTGGGCGAAGCGCTCGCGTGCTGATCAACGGGCAAGCTGTGGGTTTTGTCGGCGAGCTGCACCCTCGCTGGCGCCAGTCTTGGGACTTGGCCCACGCCCCGGTGATTTTTGAGTTGGACTTGGACGCCGCGTTGCAACGAGCTGTCCCCTTGGCTCAAGCCGTCGCTCGTCACCAGGCTGTGGAGCGTGATCTTGCCGTGATCGTAGCCGAGCATGTGACGCACGCCCAACTCATGGCCGCCGTGTGGTCTGCACCCAGCCAAGGCCTCCTGCGCGACGCGGTGCTCTTTGACGTTTACCGCCCTCAGTCAGGTAAAGCCGCTGGCGGCTTGGCCGAAGGTGAAAAAAGCCTTGCCGTGCGTTTGACGCTCAATAGCGATGACGCCACTTTGACCGAAGCCCAAATTGATGCCGTCATGACCGCACAATTGGCGCAACTCAGCGCGCAGTTGAATGCGCGTTTGCGTGCCTGAGTTCAG
>CANGEG010000247.1 GCA_947452725.1 Comamonadaceae bacterium
ATGGGACGCCATCACGATCAGATCAGCATCTTGCTTTTTGGCTGCGGCAATGATGGCGTCAGACACTATATCGGACTTGGCCGTTATGCCCTTGGCGACCACGTTTTTGGCTTTGGCGGCCTTCACCACGGCATCTACAGCAGCTTGAGCGGTATCGGTCCATTGCTTTTCAACCCGGCTCACGTCTTGCACCGTTAAAGGAATGCTGCCTTCAAAATAGGCCTGGGGGTAACGCGGCACCACTTTGAGTGCTATTAACTCTGCACCGCAGGCAGCGGCCAAACCGATGGCACTGGTAACTGCTTTTTTGGACAGTGCGGAGCCGTCGGTTGCGACAAGAATACGTTTGTACATAAGAAATCTCCTTATTGGTCGTTGACAATGGTCAGAATACGCGATTGCCCCACTTTGTGCTTGACGTATGTCAAGTAGTTGCAATCTGTTTTGATTTATCGTCAAGCTCTATGTCGTCTTCCCTCGCCGCGCCACAGTCATTGCTAGACGATCCACAAGAGTGGTCCGCCTTTAGCCAGCCATTGGCCAGTCACCCTCATGTGTGGCAGTCCAGCGTGGTGTTTGAGGGCATGCACTGCGCCGCCTGCGCCATCAACATTGAAGATGCTTTGCGTGCCGTGCCCGGTGTGGCTTCCGTGCAGGTCAGTGCCGCTAGCCATCGCGGTTTGATTGAGTGGACCGACGCCCAAACGCGCCCCTCCGAATGGATGGCGGCCGCTGAAAAAGCCGGGTACCCGGTGATTCCCGCCAATGATGGAGCCGCGCATGCGCAGCGCCGCTTACAGGCGCGCCAACTGCTGTGGCGCTGGGGTGTGGCCGGTCTGTGCATGATGCAAGTCATGATGTACGCCACGCCATCGTATCTGGCCAAACCCGGGGACATTACGCCGGAGATGATTCAGCTGCTGCGCTGGGCATCCTGGGTTCTGACCTTGCCGGTGATGCTTTTTTCTTGCGTACCTTTTCTTACCAATGCCTGGCGTGACCTGAGGCTGCGTCAAGTGAGCATGGATTTGCCTGTGGCTCTTGGCATGGTGGTGACCTTTTGCGTGAGCTCGCTGGGCACGTTTGAGCCCGCGGGTGTATTCGGCAGCGAGGTTTACTTTGATTCGCTGACCATGTTTGTTTTCTTTTTGTTGTCAGGCCGTTGGCTGGAGTTGCGCCTACGAAACCGCACCGCAGGTGCTCTGGAGGCGGTGATGAACCGCCTGCCCGACAGTGTGCGCCGCCAAACGGCTGCGGGCGGCTGGGAGTTAATTTCGATTCGCCGCTTGGCGGTAGGTGATGTGCTGGAAGTCTTGCCGGGCGAGGCAGTTGCCGCTGACGGCATTGTGCTGCAAGGCCAATCTCAAGTGGACGAAGCCTTGCTTACCGGCGAATCCCGTCCCTTGTCGCGCGGGGTGGGCAGTGCAGTGATCGCCGGTAGCCACAATCTTTCGGCCCTGATACGGGTTCGCGTCACGCAAGTGGGCGCGGCCACACGCTTTGCGCAAATTGTGTCTTTAATGGAGAGCGCCTCAGTCTCTAAGCCGGAGATCGCTTTGGTGGCTGACCGCTGGGCCAAGCCGTTTTTATGCGGTGTGCTGTTGGCCTCAGCCGGCGCGGCAATTTACTGGTGGCCAACCAGCCCTGCCCATGCCCTGATGGTGGCGGTGGCCGTGTTGGTGGTGACCTGCCCGTGCGCCTTGTCTTTGGCCACACCTGCGGCCATGCTGGCCACTGCAGGAGCCTTGGCGCGCAGTGGCGTGCTGGTTCGTCGGCTGCAAGGGTTGCAGGCTTTGGCTTCCGTCGATACGGTGGTTTTCGACAAAACCGGCACCTTGACCCGTGATGCCTTCGCGCTGGCCGGTGTACGAACACGCGAAGGGGTGAGTCGCCTACAAGCCCTGAGTTGGGCGGGCGCGTTGGCGCGCCATTCGTTGCATCCTGTCTCGCGCGCTTTGTGGTCGGCTGCGCGCCAAGAGGCCATGCAGGCGAATCAACTTTCAGCTTTGGAAGCCTTGCAGGTGAACGACATGCAAGAGTTGCCGGGGCAGGGTGTGCAGGCCCATTTTCCTCAAAGCACAATAAGCCAAGCTGCCCCGCAAGGCCTGCTGCGGTTAGGCTCTGCCATTTTTTGCGGATTGCTTCCCCAGGCTGAACACGGCTTGCAAGCTGTGTTGGCAGATGATTCGGGCTGGTTGGCCACGCTGGATTTGCAGGAAGATATCCGCAGCGACGCACGGTCCACGGTTCAGGCTTTGCAGGCGCAAGGACTGCACGTGCTGCTGTTGTCGGGGGATGGCGATGCTGCGGTGCAAAAAGTAGCGCAAGCTGTGGGCATTACCGATGCCCGTGGCGGCTGCAGTCCGCAAGCCAAATTGGTCGCTTTGCAAGCTTTGCAAGCCCAAGGTCGCCAGGTGGCTATGGTGGGCGACGGTTTGAACGATGGACCGGTGTTGGCTGGGGCGCATGTTTCATTTGCCTTAGGTCAGGCGGTTCCACTGGCCCAGTCCAAGGCCGACTTTGTGCTTTTGGGGGCCCAGTTGGGAGTTTTGGTTCCGGTTTGGGCGCGCAGTCTCAAGACCTTGAGGGTGGTGCGTCAAAATCTTGCATGGGCAGCCGTTTACAACGCGGCCTGCGTGCCCTTGGCCTTGGTGGGCTGGTTGCCGGCTTGGTTGGCCGGCCTGGGCATGGCCTTCAGTTCGCTATGGGTGGTGCTCAACGCTTTGCGACTTTCGACGAATTTAGAACATTGAAAGTTATTCATGGATATTTTGTATTTATTGATACCTTTGTCAGTTGCGCTTGTTTTTGCCATCCTTGCCGGGCTCTGGTGGGCAATCCACCGCGGGCAGTTTGAAGATATTGAGGCTGAGGGCGAGCGAATCTTGCGAGGCGATTGACTTATATCAATTGTCAGTTCTTGTAAGTACGCCATACTCAAAGTGATTTTTTTAGAAGAGGTAAAAATGAAATTTGCCAATGAGCAAGCCACTGTCTACAACGACACCGTTGTACGTCAGTTCGCCATCATGACGGTGGTGTGGGGCGTCGTGGGTATGTTGGTGGGGGTGATCATCGCCGCCCAACTGGCATGGCCTGAGTTGAACTTGGGGATTCCATGGCTGAGCTACGGTCGTTTGCGCCCCTTGCACACCAACGCCGTGATTTTTGCCTTTGGCGGGTGCGGCTTGTTTGCCAGTGCCTACTATGTGGCGCAGCGAACTTGCAACGTGCGTTTGTTTGCCAGCTCTTTAGCTTCGTTCACCTTTTGGGGTTGGCAGTTGGTCATCGTGTTGGCCGCCATTTCATTGCCCTTGGGTTACACCAGCGGGAAAGAATATGCCGAACTCGAATGGCCTATTGACATTTTGATTACCTTGGTTTGGGTCAGCTTTGCGGTGGTGTTTTTTGGCACCATCGGCACCCGCAAGGTGCGTCACATTTATGTGGCCAACTGGTTCTTCGGCGCTTTCATCATTGCGGTGGCCTTGCTTCACCTGGTTAACAGCGCGGCTTTGCCCGTAGGATTCATGAAGTCTTACTCGGCTTATGCTGGCGTGCAAGACGCAATGGTTCAATGGTGGTACGGCCACAACGCCGTCGGCTTCTTCTTGACCGCAGGTTTCTTGGGCATGATGTACTACTTCATCCCCAAGCAGGCCGAGCGTCCCGTGTATTCGTATCGCTTGTCGATCGTGCACTATTGGGCTTTGATTTTCACTTACATGTGGGCCGGCCCTCACCACCTGCACTACACCGCTTTGCCTGACTGGACCCAATCGGTGGGCATGGTTTTCTCTTTGATTTTGTTGGCGCCCAGCTGGGGTGGCATGATCAACGGCGTGATGACCCTTTCGGG
>CANGEG010000248.1 GCA_947452725.1 Comamonadaceae bacterium
CCCACTGGCCGGCCAACCCGTGACCTTTGAGGTTCGTCTTATAGGAGTGCTGTGATGACGGTGCAAGACATCTTGCTGGCCGAGCCGCGGGGTTTTTGTGCCGGGGTGGACCGGGCGATTGAAATTGTTGAGCGTGCGCTGGCCAAATTTGGCCGTCCTATTTATGTGCGTCACGAGATCGTTCACAACACCTTTGTGGTCAACGACTTGAAAGTCAAAGGCGCGATCTTTATTGAAGAGCTGGGCGATGTGCCACCTGGGGCAACGCTGGTGTTCAGCGCCCACGGCGTGAGCCGCGCCATCCAGAACGAAGCCCAAGCGCGTGGCTTTAACATTTTTGATGCAACCTGCCCGTTGGTCACTAAGGTGCATGTGGAAGTTGCAAAGCTGCATAAGGAAGGCTACGAGTTCATCATGATCGGCCACAAAGGTCACCCCGAGGTCGAAGGCACGATGGGCCAGCTCGACAGCGGCATCCATTTGGTGGAAGACGTTGCCGACGTGGCGCGTGTGCGGCCTTCGCAAACTAAGCGCTTGGCCGTGGTGACGCAAACCACTTTGAGCGTGGACGACGCTGCGGAAATTTTGGCGGCAGTGAAGCTGCAATTTCCCTCAGTGCGCGAACCCAAGCAGCAAGACATTTGCTACGCTACTCAAAACCGGCAGGACGCGGTCAAGGTGATGAGCAGCCAAGTGGATGTGGTGATTGTGGTTGGCAGTCCAACCAGTTCCAACAGCAACCGGCTGCGAGAGCTGGCCGGCCGCCTGGGCGCAGACAGCTACATGATCGACAGCGCTGAGGAGCTTCAATCCGCTTGGTTTGAAGGCAAGTCCCGCGTTGGTCTGACGGCAGGTGCCTCGGCGCCCGAGGTGTTGGTGCAAGACGTGATCACCCGGCTGCGCGCCTTGGGTGCGGTCACCGTGCGCAAGATGGATGGCATTGAAGAGACCATCAAGTTCCCCCTACCTAAAGGGCTCAGAATCGAGGGCTGAAGGTCTAGTCCTGAAACTACAATCTCCCTATGTTAGATATTCTCCACCTACGCAAAGACCTGGCCAGCGTGATCGCCCGCTTGGAAACCCGCAAAACGCCTCAAGCCTTTCTGAATGTGGAGGCCTACAGCGCCTTGGAGGGCGAGCGTAAAACGCTTCAGACCCGCACGGAAGAACTGCAAAGCCAACGCAACAGCCTTTCCAAACAAATTGGCATGCGCAAGTCTAAGGGCGAGAGCGTTGACGACATCATGAACGCCGTTGCAGACATAAAAGTTGAGCTGGACACTTCAGCCACGCGCTTGGATGCGCTGCAACAGGAGTTGCACAGCCTGCTACTGGCCGTGCCCAACCTGCCGCACGAGAGCGTGCCAGTGGGTTTTGATGAACACGGGAATGTGGAAGTGCGCCGTTGGGGCCAACCCCGCAGCTTTGACTTTGAAGTCAAAGACCATGTGGACATTGGCGAAAAACTCGGCCTAGACTTTGATATTGGTATCAAGTTGTCAGGGTCGCGCTTTACCTTCATGCGTGGCCCGATTGCTCGTTTGCACCGCGCTCTGGCGCAGTTCATGCTCGACGTGCAAACGCAGGAACACGGCTACACTGAGTGCTACACGCCCTATGTGGTGAACGCCGAAACCTTACGCGGCACCGGACAGTTGCCCAAGTTTGAAGGTGACTTGTTTGCAGCCAAAAAAGGCGGCCAAGAATCCGAAGCTGCGCCTGACACGCAAGCGCTGTATTTGATTCCCACCTCGGAAGTCACACTCACCAACGTCGTGCGCGACGAGATTGTGGCCGAAGCCGATCTACCCATCAAGTTGACAGCACACACGCCGTGCTTTCGGTCTGAGGCCGGCAGTGCAGGGCGCGACACGCGTGGTCTGATTCGACAGCACCAGTTTGACAAGGTGGAGATGGTGCAGATTGTGCACCCCGATAAAAGCTACGAAGCGCTCGAAGCTATGACTGGTCATGCGGAAGCTGTTTTGCAAAAACTGGGCTTGCCTTACCGCGTGATGTCCTTGTGCAGTGGAGATATGGGCTTTGGCGCTAGCAAAACCTACGATCTGGAAGTGTGGGTGCCCGCTCAACAAACTTACCGCGAGATCAGTTCTGTCTCCAACTGCGAAGCCTTTCAAGCGCGCCGTTTGCAAGCGCGCTTTAAAAATGCCCAAGGTAAAAACGAGTTGGTGCACACCCTGAACGGCTCTGGTCTGGCCGTGGGCCGCGCTCTGGTTGCGGTGCTGGAGAACTGTCAAAACGCCGACGGCTCAGTGACCGTGCCCGAAGTTCTGCGCTCCTACATGGGGGGGCTTGAGCGCTTGAGCCCGCAGCAATGAAAGTTCGCATGAGCACGCCGCACCTTGCCCCTCCGATGTTGCTCGCCGGCCTTGTTTTGGTTGCTGGACTGACCGGTTGCAGCAGTACCCCGTTGAATCGCCCAGTATCTGGCGCAGAAGCGCCATCCACCGCCGCCTATGCCTCGCAACTACTTGGCCCCATGGCCTTGCCAGCAGGCACGGTAATTCGCACCGATCAATCGCTCATCATTGGCTCAGGTGACAACTGGGTGGGGCGTGCGGTGCTTGATGTGGGTCGCGATCTGGATTTGGCCTATGCCTTTTTTCTGGAAAGCTACCCCGCTCAAGGCTGGAGCGTGGTCTCTGCCATTCGCGGCAAAACCAGCTTTATGGTCTTGACCCGAGGCGACCGAACGGCCACCCTAGAAATGCACGACGGCGGCCTACTGGGTAGCACCGTGGTCATGACTGTTGCGCCCAAGAACGCCAATGTGGCCGCGCCCAAAAAGCTCTGACACAAGAAAACTGAGCAGGGGCTCTGCTAGAATCCCAGCTTCGACAAAGACACAAGCGCTGGAGGGGTGGCAGAGTGGTCGAATGTACCTGACTCGAAATCAGGCGTAGTGGCAACACTACCGAGGGTTCGAATCCCTCCTCCTCCGCCAATATTGCAAGTAAACACAGGCCCTTCGCGGCCTTTGTTGTTGGTTCCCCACAATTTTCCCCACACGCTTTCGAAATTGAGATGGGGTCATTCAGCTCTTGATGATTTTGGCCCCCAGTTGGTGTTCTTTCGTTTCACGGTACTAGCTCGGTAAGGACTCGCTCCATGAGCACATGGTGCCTTGGGTCAAGTCAAACCAGACTAACAGGCTGAGCCAGCGGCAGAGGAACTACATGTTCCGTCTTGCGCAGACCCCACCGTACCCCCCACCCGGCAATGCAGCAACTCAGCCTGAGTCTGGGATCAATCAGTGTTCGTCACAGACTTGTGAAATTTCTGGGGAATTGTGTATAACCTTGGACACGGTGTGCGGTGTCTTTACTCTGTGCGGCAGTGAACCTATCACGTGAGCGGGTGTATCCAGCCCGAAGGGATTGCTTGGCAAGGAACTCCCGGTACCAACCGATGAGAGTGTTCTTTGTCGGATAACCCAACTGACGGATGGTGACTCCTAGGCGCTTGCCTAGCTTCAGATAAAGCCGGACAGCCTTGATTCGATCTTCGTATGAATACATGAACTACCTCCAAGTAGTCCAAGTTATTGTCCGCACCCCCAGTGGCTCAGTTTTTAAAGCCAATCAACACCTATGGGCACCTGGTCAATCTTGACAAGGCATGCCGGCTGCTAAATAATAAAAGTTATTAACTGTTAGGATAGCATCATGCCCACCAGCGTTGCCCTGAGCCCCCATTTTGAGACCTTCATCCGCGACCCAGTCGAAAGCGGACGCTACAACAACGTCAGTGAAGTCGTCCGTGCTGGACTGCGATTGCTCGAGGACACCGA
>CANGEG010000249.1 GCA_947452725.1 Comamonadaceae bacterium
AGACCCCGAAGCGCCCAGAAAACGCAGCACGACCATGACAAAAGGGAAAAGCAGGCCATGGCCTGCTTTTCCCTTGTCGTCAGACCTGAGGTCTGATCCAGCCTAAAGGCTGGGTCAGCCTTTAGGCTTGGCGCAGCGCCTCGGCCGTGATGGGCAAGCGACGCACGCGCTTACCGGTCAGTGCCGCCACAGCATTGGCAATAGCAGGCGCGGCAACAGCGGTGCCGGGCTCCCCGATGCCGCCAGGCTTTTCGGTACTCTTGACCAGCACGATGTCGATTTGCGGAGACTCGTACATGCGCACCGGCTCATAGTTGTTGTAGTTGGTCTCTTGCACGCGGCCATTCTTCAACGTGATTTGGTGCTTGAGCACCGCGCCCATGCCAAACACAATGCTGGACTGCAACTGCGCCTCAACCGTGTCAGGGTTGACCATATGGCCCACGTCCGCGGCCACCGTTACCTTGTGCACCCGCACGCTGCCGTCTTTGTTCAGGCTGACTTCGGCCACTTGAGCCAAGTAGCTGTCGTAGCCTTCCATCAAGGCAATGCCGCGTGCGCGACCTGCGGCCAGCGGTTTTCCCCAACCCGCTTTTTCGGCCGCCAGTTTGAGCACGTTGGCAAAACGGGGTTTGCCGCTGAGCATCTTCATGCGGTAAGCGTAAGGGTCTTGCCCGGCGTTTTTCGCCAATTCATCAATGAAGCTTTCATTGGCAAAAACGTTCATGCTGTGACTGACCGCGCGCCAGTAGCCCACCCGCATACCAGAGTCGTGAATCACCAAATCGTGCTGCGTGTTGGCGATGTTGTAACCCGTCAATGCGGCCTCGGCCATGAAGGGATCGAGCGTGTCTACGGGCAGGCCAAAGGCGCGCTGCGTAACCGACTGCGAAGCCACTTTGAAGTGCATGGCCACGGGCATGCCGTTGGCGTCCACACCGGCTTTGAGCTGGTTCACACCCACGGGACGGTAGAAGTCATGGGTCATGTCTTCTTCACGTGTCCACAGCAGCTTGACGGGTTTGTTGACGGCCCTGGAAATTTCCGCCGCCTGCACAATGAAGTCCAGCTCCAAACGACGACCGAAACCGCCGCCCAAGTAAGTGGTCTTGAGGGTAATGTCTTCGGGCTTCACATTCAAAGCCGCCGCCACAGCGCCTTGCGCACCTTGTTGGAACTGGGTGGGGCCAATCAACAGCACCTTGTTGCCCTGCACATGCGCGGTAAAGTTCATTGGCTCCAGCGGCGAGTGCGATTGCATGGGCGAGATGTACTCGGCCTCAATCACTTTGGCTGCGCCCTTGAACGCCGACGCGACATCGCCTTGCGGCTTGACGATTTCGATCGCCTTGGCGGACTTGGCCGCCTGACGGGTGGACTCAATTACCGACGCGTCGGTCAACGCAGCACCAGCGCCTTCGTCCCACTGCACCTTCACGGTGTCGCTGGCCTTTTTGGCACGCCACCAAGAATCGGCCACCACGGCCACGCCGTCACTGATTTGCACCACGGCCAAGACGCCGGGCATGCCCTTGGCCTGAGCGCCGTCAAAGCTCTTGACCTTGCCGCCGATCACGGGGCATTGCTGCACCGTGGCATACACCATGCCGGGCAACTTCACATCGATGCCGAACTCGGCCGTGCCGTTGACTTTGGCCGGTGTGTCCACGCGTTTGATGCGTTTACCGACGATGCGGAAATCCTTAGGGTCTTTGATCAGTGGCTTTTCTGGCACCGGCATGGTCGAGGCGGCTGCAGCAAACTCACCATAAGTGCCTTTTTTGCCGTTGGGGCCGAGCAGCATGCCTTTGTCAGCCTTGATCAACTGACGGTCCACACCCCACTTGGCGGCGGCAGCGGAGATCAGCATCTCGCGCACTTGAGCCCCAGCGACGCGCAACTTTTCCCAGCCATCGCGCACCGAGGTCGAACCGCCGGTGATCTGCGCGCCCAGCAACGCATTCACATAGACCTCAGCGGGGGGGGCATCTGTCACTTTGATTTGGGCGATGTCCACGTTGAGCTCTTCAGCGATCAACATGGGCATGGAGGTGTAAACACCTTGGCCCATCTCAGAGCGTGCGCTCAGGATGGTGATGGTGTTGTCATCTGCAATGTGCACCCACGCATTGGGCGTGTGCACGGTGCCTGCGGCCATGGCTTGACCCAAGGTGCCAGGCAGATTGATGGCCATCAGCAAACCGCCTGAAGCGAGGGCACTGGTTTTGAGGAAGGAGCGACGTGAGGTGTGTGTATCGATCATGTGAGTTCTCCTTCAGTTCAGGCTTTGCGCATCATGATGGCGGCGTCTTTGATGGCGGCGCGAATGCGGGGGTAGGTGCCGCAACGGCAAATGTTTCCACTCATGGCGTTGTCGATGTCCGCATCGCTGGGGCTGGTGTTCTTGGCCAGCAATGCCGCAGCGCTCATGAGTTGACCTGATTGGCAGTAACCGCATTGGGGCACATCGTGCTTGATCCAAGCCACTTGCAAGGGGTGGGTGTCTTTAGCTGACAGGCCTTCGACCGTAGCCACCTTTTTGCCCTCCACCGCGCTGAGCGGGGTTTGGCAAGAGCGAACGGCTTGGCCGTTGACATGCACCGTGCAGGCACCGCACAAAGCAGCGCCGCAACCAAACTTGGTTCCGGTCATACCGAGTTCATCGCGCAAGACCCACAGCAACGGGGTATCGGTATCGGCGTTGGCCTGGGCAGGCTTGCCGTTGACTTGGAAATTCACACTCATCTAGGTCTCCTCAAAATGATTGGCGGCCTTAGGCCGTTCTACTTTTCCGTGTGAGAGCTGCTCAAAATTTATCAGCGCCACCCACACAGGAAGGTCGATTCAATCACAAATCGGGCCAGTCTGCATTCCCAAGAAAAATGCACTAAAGAATACACCGCACTCCAAACTGGACGAAAGAGTTCCTGCGCCTCAAGTCAAATCGCGCATCACCTGAGGCTCGATCTCTGTCCACTCATCGTCGGTGAACAAACGCGATCGGGTATGAAAAGCTTTGCCCGTGGCGCCTTCGAGCGAAAACGTGCCGCCATGCCCCTCGATCACGTCGATGATGAGTTGCGTGTGCTTCCAATACTCGTACTGGGACTTGCTGATGTAAAAAGGCACCGCGCCAATTTCACCCAATTTGACGTCGTAGGGCCCAATCGTCAGATCCGTGGGCAAATAACAGTTGGCCGCGCTGTTATCGCAGCACCCACCCGACTGATGAAACATCAACGCACCGTGCTCGGCTTTGAGCTCTTCGATCAGGGCCAGCGCTTCGGCTGTGGCTATCACACGTTCAACCATGGCATCTCCTTGCGTTCAAACAAAAAGGGGCGGATCACTCCGCCCCCTGCTAGCTTGACCGATTCAATCGATCAGAAAAAGCCCAGCTTGCTTTCGCTGTAGCTGACCAACAGGTTCTTTGTTTGTTGGTAGTGGTCCAGCATGACCTTGTGGGTTTCGCGGCCAATGCCCGACTCTTTGTAGCCACCGAAAGCGGCGTGCGCAGGGTAGGCGTGGTAGCAGTTGGTCCACACGCGGCCAGCCTTGATGGCGCGCCCCATGCGGTAAGCCACATTGCCGTTTCGGCTCCATACACCAGCGCCCAAGCCGTACAGCGTATCGTTGGCAATTTCCAGGGCTTCGGCCTCATCCTTGAAGGTGGTCACGGCCAGCACGGGGCCAAAGATTTCTTCTTGGAAGATGCGCATTTTGTTGTGACCTTTGAACAAGGTAGGCTGCACGTAGTAGCCGCCCTCCAGGTCGCCGCCCA
>CANGEG010000250.1 GCA_947452725.1 Comamonadaceae bacterium
CCTGCTCACCGGTAAATCACAAGCCTTGTCCGACACTGCGCAAGACGTGATCAGCAACAACCGGCTTCGCGGTGAAATCGACACCGCTTTGGCCGCACTCAAATTGTTTAGCTCCGACACCGCCTTGCGACAAGCCGCGGTACTGGCCCTGATCAAAGAACCCGACGCCGCCAAACTGCCTTTGCTGGACAAAGCCTTGGCCAAAGAAAAAGACGTTTCAATTGCAGCCTTGCTACACCTGGCCCAAGCTGCTGCGCAATTGGGCAGCGAGGACAAGGCGATTCGCATGCAAGCCGCTCATAATTTGGCGCAAAGCAAAACGCCTGAAACGCAGTTGCTGCTTAATCAACGGTTGGCACAAGAAGAAGACGCTCAAGTCAAAGTACAGTTGCAAGCTTCGCTGCGCGACATTGAAGGCGCTTTGCATTGGGGTGAGCGCCTTGGTGCCTTATTTACTGGCGCCAGTTTGGGCTCCATTTTGCTTTTGGTGGCTCTGGGGCTGGCCATCACTTACGGGTTGATGGGCGTCATCAACATGGCGCATGGAGAGCTGATGATGATCGGCGCTTACGCCACCTACGTAGTGCAAGCATTGTTTCGCAAGTACCTGCCCGATGCTTTTGATTTTTATTTGGTGCTGGCTGTGCCCTTGGCTTTCATGAGTTCAGCATTGGTCGGCGCGGTGCTTGAGCGCAGCATCTTGCGCCATTTGTATGGCAGACCTTTGGAAACCTTGCTCGCCACCTGGGGCATCAGCCTGGTGTTAATGCAGGGCGTGCGCTCGATCTTTGGCGCACAAAACGTGGGCGTTGAAAACCCCAGCTGGATGAGCGGCGGCGTGCAGGTGATGTCCAACCTCACCTTGCCTTACAACCGCTTGGTCATCATTGCGTTTGCTGCGCTCGTGCTGATAGGCATGGCTTTGTTGATTGGCAAAACTCGCTTGGGCTTGTTTGTGCGCGGAGTGACGCAAAATCGCCCTATGGCGTCTTGCATGGGGGTGAATACGGCCCGTATTGACACCTATGCCTTTGCACTGGGCTCGGGCATTGCCGGTTTGGCTGGTTGTGCGCTTAGCCAAGTGGGCAACGTGGGGCCTGACCTGGGTCAGAGCTACATCGTTGACTCTTTCATGGTGGTGGTGTTGGGAGGCGTTGGACAGTTGGCCGGCACGGTTTACGCTGCGCTGGGCCTGGGCTTGATCAATAAAATACTCGAAGGTTGGACCGGCGCAGTACTGGCCAAAATCTGTGTGCTGGTTTTTATCATCATCTTTATCCAGAAACGACCGCAAGGTATTTTTGCAATGAAAGGCCGCAGTGCGGAGGCCTGATATGACAAACCCAAAATTCTCTTTACCCACTGCCGCACCCTTGTTCAGCCGCGCCGGGGCATTGGCCTTTGTTGTGGCTTTGCTGGCTGTTTGCGCTGTGGCGCCGCTTCTCAATTTGGTGGCACCAGTGGACAGTCTCTTTCACATGAGTGACTATGCGGTAGCATTGTTGGGCAAGATCATGTGCTACGCCATTTGCGCGTTGGCCATGGACTTGATCTGGGGTTACACCGGCATCTTGTCGTTGGGTCATGGCCTGTTTTTCGCGCTGGGCGGCTACGTTATGGGCATGTACCTGATGCGCCAAATTGGCGCCGATGGCAACTACAAAAGTGCATTGCCGGACTTTATGGTCTTTTTGGACTGGAAGACCTTGCCCTGGCATTGGTTGCTATCGGACAGCTTTGTCGCCACCCTGGTGTTGATCGTGGTAGCCCCTGCGGTCGTGGCGTTTGTGTTTGGCTACTTCGCCTTTCGCTCGCGCATCAAGGGAGTTTATTTCTCCATCATCACCCAGGCCATGACCTATGCGGCAATGCTGCTATTCTTTCGCAACGAGACCGGCTTTGGCGGCAACAATGGTTTTACAGACTTCAAGCGCATTTTGAATTTGCCGATCGCTACACCCAGCATGCGCATGACGTTGTTTGTCATGACTGGTTGTACCTTGTTGGCTTTTTACGTGTTTGCCCGCTGGTTGGTGCGCAGTAAATACGGCCGCGTCTTGCAAGCGATTCGCGATGCCGAAACACGTGTGATGTTCTCGGGCTATTCGCCCTTGCCCTACAAGCTCAGCATCTGGGTCATCTCGGCCGTCATGTGCGGCGTGGCTGGCGCTTTGTATGTGCCGCAGGTCGGTATTATCAATCCCGGTGAAATGAGCCCCGCCAACTCGATTGAGATTGCAGTGTGGGCCGCAGTCGGTGGTCGAGCCACTTTGGTTGGTCCGATTCTGGGTGCTTTCTTGGTCAATGGCGCCAAAAGTTGGCTCACTGTGACCGCGCCTGAATTTTGGCTTTATTTTCTTGGCGCCTTGTTCATTGCGGTGACCCTGTATTTGCCCGACGGTGTGTTGGGCCTGATTCAAAAATGGAAGGGACGCCGCCCATGACCCCCGATCTGCTTCAACAAGGCGCGCGCCGCGTGGCTGAGCGCGCCCAACAGGGTGCACCCAAAACCGAATCCGGTGGCCGCGAAACCAGTTATGGCCGCTTGGCCACGCCCGGCGAGGTCGATGTGACCCATGGCCGTATCTTGTACTTGGACGACGTGAGCGTCAGCTTTGACGGCTTCAAAGCCATTAACAAGTTGTCGCTGGATATTGCGCCTGGCGAGCTGCGGTGCATCATTGGTCCGAACGGCGCCGGCAAGACGACGATGATGGACATCATTACCGGCAAGACCCGACCCGATGAAGGCACGGTCTTTTTTGGCAGCACGATTGATTTGTTGCGCCATAACGAACCTGAAATTGCCCAGCTGGGCATTGGCCGCAAGTTCCAAAAGCCCACAGTGTTTGAGCATTTGAGCGTGTTTGAAAACCTGGAACTGGCGTTGAAAATGCCAAAAGGTGTGAAGGCCTCAATGTTTTTTAAGCTCGATTCGCGCCAAAGCGACCGTCTAGCCGAAGTACTTCACACTATCCACTTAGCTGATAGCGTGCGCGTGCAAGCGGGCACGCTCAGCCATGGACAAAAGCAGTGGTTAGAGATTGGCATGTTGCTGATGCAAGATCCTAAACTTTTGTTGCTGGACGAACCCGTGGCCGGCATGACTGACCACGAAACCGAGCGAACCGCCGAGTTGTTTTTGACTCTCAAAGGCAAACACTCGTTGATGGTGGTGGAGCACGACATGAGTTTCATCCGCACCATCTCCGATATCGTCACCGTTTTGTGTGATGGTTCGGTGCTGGCCCAAGGCACGCTCGATCAGGTGCAAGCTGACGAGCGTGTGATTGAAGTGTATTTGGGACGATGAAGATGCTGATCGTTAAGAACATTCACCAGTACTACAGCGGTTCTCACATCTTGCGCGATGTGAGTTTGAGCGCCGCGCAAGGGCAGGTCACGGTTTTGCTTGGGCGCAATGGCGTGGGCAAAACTACTTTGCTCAAATCCCTCATGGGATTAGTGCCCATCAAGAGCGGCAGCGTTGAATTGGACGGGCGAGACCTGACCAGCGCCAAGCCCTATGAGCGGGCCAGCGCCGGCATTGGTTATGTGCCGCAGGGGCGTGAGATTTTTGCGCGCCTGACGGTTGAAGACAACCTGCGCATGGGCCTGGCAACGCAGCCGGGCGGCACGCCAATTCCTCCTGAATTGTTTGAACTCTTTCCAGTGTTGAAGCAAATGCTGCACCGCCGCGGTGGCGATCTTTCTGGCGGTCAACAACAGCAGCTTGCGATTGCCCGCGCTTTGGCTGCGCGGCCCCGA
>CANGEG010000251.1 GCA_947452725.1 Comamonadaceae bacterium
AGGAGTTGCTACAAGTGTTTGAAATTGAAAGGACCCGCACAAGAAAAAAGGGCGCGTCGATATGGACGCGCCCTGAACCAACAATCTATGGCAACTGCGATAGCTGGAACTTCATTGTAGGCAAAAAGCCTGGGGCGCACATCCTCGAAATGGCATAGAACAAGCCGTTGCGGCACTGCAACACAAAACTTGTTCACAGCTTATTCACAATTAAAAATAGAAATCTACTGAACAAGTTGTGGGTGGGCTGTGGATCAGTGGTGGACTGAGGTGGGACATCCCACATCATGAATCTTTACTGCTCTGCATACGCTGAATCAAGGATCAAGCCCCGTCATTTTAGCCATTTTTGTTATGAGCACACCCAGAAGTTAGCCCCCACCAACATATTAAATTCGCCGAAATTTGCGAAAAATCAGCTTACAGGTGTTGCATCAGTACAAATTAGGCCCCCAAAGCCCCGCAACTTGAAGGGGGTTTTCAGGCTTGCAGCTGACATGGCAACACCTTGCCCGGTCAGCGCCCTGGCCGGACCACGACAAATTGCACCACCTCGCCACGGCGGAACAAGACATTGAATGACTTGTTTTTGTCGAGCTTGGCCATGGTAGTTTCAAAGTCGCGCAACTGCGCGATCTCGGTATTGCCGATCTGCAAAATCACATCGCCTTCGCGCAAGCCAGCACGGGCCGAGGCTTCGGCCACTGATTCCACACGCACACCGCCGCGCTTGAGTTCTTTCTTTTGCGCCTCGGTCAAATCGGTCACGACCAGCCCCATCGACTGCGCCGTGCCTCCCGATTTCGTTTCTTCGGCTTGCGCTGTGACCTTGCCAGTTTTCACGGGCTCTAACTCCGCCACGGTTATGGCTAAATCTTTGTGTGCGCCGCGCCTGAACACAGTCAAATTGCTGCGTGTGCCGGGCTTGGTGCCACCCACCATACGCGGTAAATCCGCAGCCTTGTCGATGGCCTTGCCATCGAAACGGGTAATGATGTCGCCCGGTTCCAGCCCGGCCTTGTCGGCCGGTGAACCCGCTTCAATGCCGCGCACCAAAGCACCCTGAGAGGCCCCCAGCCCAAGGGACTCGGCAACTTCTTTGGTCACTTCACCAATCTGCACCCCAATGCGACCACGCGTGACGCGACCGCTTTGACGCAGTTGCTCGCTTACGCGCATGGCCTCGTCCATGGGAATGGCAAATGAAATGCCCATGTAGCCTCCTGAGCGCGAGTAAATTTGGCTATTGATGCCCACCACCTCGCCGCGCATATTAATCAACGGTCCGCCCGAATTACCGGGGTTGATCGCCACGTCGGTTTGAATAAAGGACAGGTACTCGCCCGTGTCGCGCTGCTTGGCGCTGACAATGCCTGCAGTCACAGAGTTCTCAAGTCCAAAGGGTGAGCCAATGGCCATCACCCACTCGCCGACTTTCAGCCGAGACACGTCGCCCACTTTGACCACAGGCAGTCCGCTGGCTTGAATTTTCACAACAGCCACGTCCGTGCGTTTGTCAGCACCAATAATTCGGGCCTTGAATTCGCGCTTATCGGTCAGGGTGACGATCACTTCGTCAGCCCCCTCCACCACATGGGCGTTGGTCATGATGTAGCCGTCACCCGACAACACGAAACCAGAACCCATACCGCGCGGCTGGGCCGGCTCTTCAGACTGTGGGGCGCGACCATTGGGACGGGGTGATTGGCGGGGCGCGTTCGGCGCATTGGGCAAATTGGGAATGGGCACACCGAAAAACCGCTTGAAGAATTCTTGCATCTCTTCGTCAGAACTCGAGCCTGCTGAGGTATTGGCTTTGGCTTTTTCCAGCGTGCGAATATTGACCACCGAAGGGCCGACCTGTTCGACCAGCTCGGTAAAGTCAGGCAAACCTTTCACCACACTTTGCGCTTGGCTGGCCAGGGGGGTGCATGCCAACGCCAGCACACCCAAAGGGACGGGTAAAGCCGTCACCACGGTCAACGAAGCGGCTACCGCCAATTGAGAAATTGTTTTCATAGACCAGGTCATTTAAACGCCTCCGATAACCTCAAAAATCCAAAAGAACACACAAGACTTCACAGCACATGCCGCACAACATCAAGCCTTGAACTTAGGTCAAGTCAGCCGCTTTCAAGTGGTGCAATCCCTAATTCTGGCGCGAATATACAGCGTAGCGCAGTCGGCGCCACATCACAGGGGCAAAGCCTTTGTAAAGTCAAACCTATTTAGGCCCTGGGGCAGGACTCGCGGCAGTGTCCCAGCTCACCTGCGACAGCATGACCAACTGAAAATCCGCTTGAAAAGACAGTCCGCACATGAAAATTAATGACTTGGCCGACTTTATCCAGCACCACTTCAGTTGCCCGGGCTTCATTTCGCCACCGTTGCCAGCTTTGGCCGTCTGACAGCCCACACGCCAACCCCGATCAAAGGCCTCCTGAATTCCGCTTTGTGGCGGAGACCAAGCGCATTAGGCCACCAAAAATCAATGCCCAAATGGGACTGATTTAATTCAGATAGAGCAAGTAACCTATGAGCGAACAGCCACCAAGGTAACTTCAGCGCTGGCCCAGACTGCCCATGCAAAACGCCCCAACGGTTAGTTCACCAATGGGGCGTTGGGCATGGAACGACTCAAAGGTTAAATGCGTTTAAACACCAAACTGCCGTTAGTTCCGCCGAAACCGAAATTGTTTTTCAGCGCCACATCGATCTTAACGTCGCGCGCGGTGTTGGCACAGTAGTCCAAATCGCACTCGGGGTCTTGATTGTCCAAGTTGATTGTCGGCGGCACTTTTTGGTGATACAGAGACAAAACGGTAAAAACACTCTCCACACCACCAGCCCCGCCAAGCAAATGCCCGGTCATGGATTTTGTGGAGCTGACCAGCATGTTATGAGCATGATCGCCCATTGCCGCTTTAATGGCCGCGGTCTCGTTCACGTCGCCCAAGGGAGTCGAGGTGCCGTGGGCGTTCAGGTACTGAATTTCGTCGGGATTCACGCCGGCATTGCGCATTGCAGAGACCATGGCGCGACGTGGTCCATCCATGCTGGGTGCTGTCATATGACCGGCGTCAGCGCTCATACCATAACCGCCGAGCTCCGCATAAATGCGGGCGCCGCGGGCTTTGGCATGCTCGTACTCTTCGAGAACCATCACTCCGGCCCCTTCACCCAAGACAAAACCGTCGCGGTCCCTGTCCCAAGGGCGGGATGCAGCTGCGGGGTCGTCGTTGCGTGTCGACATAGCGCGCATAGCGGCAAAACCACCTACGCCCAAGGGAGAAATACAAGCCTCAGAGCCACCTGCCACGATCACGTCGGCATCGCCGTATTCGATCATGCGGCCAGCTTCACCAATGCTATGCAAACCAGTGGTGCATGCGGAAACCACGGCCAGATTGGGGCCTTTGAAACCGAATTTCATCGACACGTGACCGGCAATCATATTGATGATGGACGCTGGCACAAAAAAGGGGGAAATTCGGCGCGGGCCACGGTTGGTGTATTCGGCGTGCATGCCCTCGATCATTGGCAAACCGCCAATGCCAGAGCCGATCACGCAACCAATGCGCGTGGCCAATTCATCGTCCAGTGCATCGCCCGTGGGCAAGCCTGAATCTTGCACTGCTTGCATGGCCGCGGCCACACCGTAGTGAATGAAATGGTCCATGGTGCGCGCATCTTTGGAGTTGATGTACGCATCCAGGTTAAAGCCTTTGACTTCGCCAGCGATTTGGCAGGCGAAGGCAG
>CANGEG010000252.1 GCA_947452725.1 Comamonadaceae bacterium
GCTGGGCACGCCATACACGGGACTGGAGCCCCATGGGTCCGGTCACTCTCAACCCAGAACGTGACTCAGTCATTGCCGAGCACGTACAGGAAAAGCTTATTCAGCCACTGGCTGCGTAAATTAGGCGACAACTACCTTGACGCGCGCCGGTTTGCTTGGTGAATGCATTCAACTGTGTATTTACTGCAAGCAACTCCGAATACCAACTTGACAGTGCGTAACGCATGGACTCTGCCGAATGCTCAGCAAGTGTGCCAAGCGGTATAGTGGTGTCAAAACAAGTCTGACTAAGCAGCATTCGCAAACCTGCGCTGAACTTGGGATCCAGATTCTCATCAAAACACTGGCACCAAGTCACAAAGGCTTCCATACGTGAGCCTGTTTTTGGCAATGCCCACCACTCCATATTCAGCTTGTTTAAATCTACTCCGTCCACGTTTCGCCATAAAAAATTGGCGAGCATCATCGCGTTGAAATGACGCTGGACAATGACAGGGCTCTCAAGTTTAATCGCCGGTGCTGGCAATGGTGTTTCGAATGGCCACATGGGATGAAGAAACACCATTTGGTCATGCGGATTGTTTTTACAAACAGTTAGGGCAACAGAACGAGTTTCTGACCGTCTGCCTGCACGCCCGGCACGCTGCAAATAGTTAGCCGGGTGTGGCGGCACATTATTCATTGCGACTACGCTGATGCCCCCGATATCTACACCCATTTCCATGGTGGTGGAACAACTCAACAGATTGATTTGCCCCTCTTTGAACTTGTCCTCGTATTCCTTGAGTCTGGCACCAGGTTGCTGAGCAGAATGCTCGGCGGTACGGAAATACCGAACACCTTCCAGGATGCGATCATTCAGATTGGACCAAATACCTTGTTCACGTAAGGCCAGAATCTGTGGGTCGACTGTCAACCAGGCACGTGCGGCGGCCAAACGCTCTGAAGGTGCTGAGAATTCCAAGCCCCTGTCTGGCCAAAGTGGCACAGTGATTTTTTGACACTGAATGGTGGCTGAGGTACGGTTGTTACCGGGCAGATATGGAGTGACGCCCCTTACTGCGACATCCAAAACCCGCCGTGTCACTGGGCATAACCATGCATCCTGGATGGGGGCGAATGCCAAGTCCTCTAATGCAAGGTAACGCCCCTCACTTGACTTCTTCAAAAGCTCAACTCGCAATAGCTCATCCCATATAGACCGCAAAATGGAGTCAATAATGTCACGCCCAGATTCATTGGTCGGATCTTTGTTCAATAGCAAGGCGATCAAGCGCACCATGCGGTTTTGAACGCCAACTTTGTTGCTTTGTGGCCATATTTTTAGCTGACTAGATTTCTCTGTTTTATTGCTCAGTGGCGGTAGTAAGTGTGAAGTTCTTGCCTTCTTGCCTATCCATTTTCGCCACGACTCCTTCAACTCAATTGCAGTAAAGTCCCGCACGACAAAATCGACTGCTGTCTTCAGCAAATCCCGCCACTCTTCAATGCCGATCTTGGCAACAGTGAGAACTTGTGGTGGTACTGCCGAGATCTTCAAGAGCTTGGGATACTGAACGGAAACCATGCCCATGCTCTCTAAATTGTTCGACCGCTTTGGACGGCTGGAAAATTCACGCACTAAAAACAATCTGGCAAGCTCGACACTACCCCAATCCCCTTCAAAAAGATCTGGGTTTACATCTCGGTAATAGGTTAATGCCCATCTGTTAATGTCAGATTCGTGCTGTGCCAATTGTTGTGCTAGTGATTCAAATGAAAGCGACTTGGATTCTGAAAGTGCAGCCAATTGCGCTTCAAGATTGGAAATCGTAGGGGCGACCGCTGGCATATTCAGAGCCTTGAGCTGTTTGACCTGCTCTATAAGCCCACTGCGCACTGCATCTTCTACCTTGGGGGAACTCAAAGATACATATTGATATACCAATGAACGCAAGCTGTTACGCTCCGCGTCCCGTTGCAATGTGGCAGCAATGCGCGCTGTCCCTTGGCGGCTGTCGGTAAAGGTAATAAGGCGTCTACCACGCATTGGCTTAGTATTCGGTGCCTCCCCATCTGGGCAGAATTCCATCAAGGTCGGAATAGCCTGCATCATTAAGAATGGAGCACCTAAGCGGCTGCTACGGAACATCAACTTACCCTGGCCATGGTGCCCGCCACAACCAGGACATTTCAGTAATCCTTCGTCCTCATCACGTATGAGCAGTGGAATGATTGCGGTGGAGTCCGGTTTGTCAATGATCCGGCTATCAATCTCCAATTTAATGGGACCCGTTCCGTCACTGTATTGGTTAGCTATAAGTACAAAGTTGCTGGCGGCAGAATACTCTGCGAAGGCATCATCTTTGATTGAATCATCGATGTCCTCTTCAGACTCATCAACGAGTTGGAAGTCGTCTCCAAGTTGATCGGGTTCCTGCGTTAAACGATGCAGGCCGTCCTTACCCGTTCTGGATCGCAATGCCCACAAAAAGGTGTCGTTGCAATCATTGCAAGTGCGCAGTTCAAAGACTGCTGCACTACAAACGCATTTCTCGCGTTGCTCTGTGTAAACCAAACCAAACGGCCAGTCGGGAGAGTCGAGTCGGGTACCAGATTTACACGAGCAGTTTGGATTGCAACAGGCCCAAAGGCCTCCTAAGACATTGTGGAAAGCATGAAGCCGCAACGGCAAATAGGGTGTGCCACCTTTGTCTTCCGAGCGCTGAGCAAGCGTAAGCAAGTCCAACCACCGCAATGCCTCCGTGTTCAAGCTGTTTCTGTG
The DNA here is from genome assembly GCA_947452725.1 of Comamonadaceae bacterium. GTDB lineage: Bacteria > Pseudomonadota > Gammaproteobacteria > Burkholderiales > Burkholderiaceae_C > Limnohabitans_A. Next base: position 2,765 of record CANGEG010000252.1, read on the forward strand.
AATTTCGGCGCTACCGGAAATCACCTCGCATATAGACCGCAACGGGTTGGCCGCTTTACCACCTTCCGTAGGAACGAATAGTTGACGAATGCGGCGTGCTTGTTCGTTCGCACTGAGTGCCTCGTAAAGACCTTCACCGCCATCCCGCCCCATTTCCTCTAGCGCGGAAAGACTGGCACTTTTGAAAGCGGGGTCACCCATGTGGAGTTGAGGGATGGCCCTGTTGCCCGATACAAGATGCACACGATCACTACTGACACCGGCCAGTGCTGCCAAAAAGTCCTTTAACTCCTTTCCTGCTTTGCCAGTCGGGTCGCCAATGGTTGCAGATGTCGCAATGAATCGCACATCAGATGAATTGACACCGAATCCATGCAAAACTCTTCGGAGTAGCAGTGCTAGCTCAGCTGCTTGCGAACCGATATAGCTATGGGCTTCATCTAGAACGATCCACCGTAACTTACCCTCGGACTTCTGCAAGATGGGCGCATCTTGGGATCGCACCAACATGTATTCCAACATGGTGGCATTGGTCACAAGAATGGGTGGAGGCGATGCACGCAGTGTTTCCCGATCAATGACTTGGTTTGGGCTTGCATCACGAAGGTGTTGCGGTTGCTTATCCTGGGTTTGCCCGTTGTATAGACAAAATCGAATCTTGCCCTTGAAGGGCCCCGTCCATGCGCTGAGACGCTCTTGTTGGCTTTGAATCAACGCATTTAGTGGATAAAGAAACAGTGCCTGAACGCCCTGCAAACTGCAGCTACGATCGTCCACCTCATGTGCTAGTTGGTTGAGAATGGGCACCATAAAACATTCCGTTTTTCCGGAACCAGTACCACTAGTAACGATCACGGACTGCGGTTCTGGGCTGGCCAAAATCTGCCAAGCCTCCAGTTGATGCTTGTACGGA
>CANGEG010000253.1 GCA_947452725.1 Comamonadaceae bacterium
CGCCTGGGTCGACGCCGGTCGCGTGCTGGCCTACCGCACTGCACTCGAACTCGACTTGATCAAACACAGCGAGGACGCCGACGCCTTAGTTGCGGCCCAGCGTTGGTGCACGCTGGTCACGCCGGTCATGAAATCGGTCTTCACCCACCAGGCCTTTCACGGCGGCAGTGACTGCCTGCAGGTGTTTGGTGGCCATGGCTATGTGCGCGAATGGGGCATTGAGCAAATCGTGCGCGACGCGCGCGTGGCCATGATCTATGAAGGCACCAATGAGATTCAGGCGATCGACCTCTTGGTGCGCAAGGTGATGACCGACGGGGGCGCAGCCATGAATGCTTTGCTCGACAGCCTGACATCCACAAACCCAGCAGCCGCAGCCCGCATTGAGCGCCTGCGTGATGTGACGCAGCAGATCGTGCAAACGGCCCCGCTTGACGCAGCGCTGACTTACCGCGTGGCTGATGACTATTTGCGCGCCGTAGCTTTGGTTCTGATGGACTGGGCCTGGCAACGCATTGAAGCGGGTGTGGATGCCGCCACGGCCCATGCAGAGACTCGTTGGTTGATCCCGGCCAAAGCTCTGCGCAACTGGGTGTTGCCCGAGTTCGATATGCGCTGCGCGATCATCTCCGCGCAATGCCAGGCCGCCTAAGGCATGGCGACTCAAAAGGTCAAGCCCACTACGGCAGCGGTAGAGCAGGTGGACACCTCCTACCTTCAAACCCTGCTGGGCTACAACGCGCGACGCGCGGCCTTGTCCATCATCGGCGTGTTTCTGGAGCGCTTGGCGGTGTACGGTTTGAAGCCGGTGGACTTTTCCGTCATGTCGGTGATTCACCACAACCCGGGCGTCACTTCTCGCCAGCTGTGCGCCACGCTGAGCATCTTGCCGCCCAATTTGGTCGGGCTGATCCAGTCGCTGGAGTTGCGCGGCTTGATCGAACGCAAGCCCCACCCCACCGACGGTCGAGCTCTGGGCTTGCACCCCACGGCCAAAGGCGTGTCGCTCATGCAACAAGCTGAAGTCACGGCTTCCAATCTGGAGCTTGATGCAAGCTCTAAACTTACGCCAAGTCAGCGCCAAACGCTAGTTCAGTTGTTACAAAAAATTTACCTCTGACGCGTCCCACCAAACGCGGCAGATCACACATCGGAGACGCCGCCATGAATCCCAAACCCTCCAACGCCAAGCAAAGCGCGTTGCCCCACAACGCAGTCCAAGCCACGCTGATCGGCCGCCTCTGGTTGCCCGGCACCGGTCCGGTGCTCGTGCGCGTCACGCCCGAGGGCGTGTATGACTTGTCGGCTCTGGCTTTGACCTGCAGTGATTTGCTTGAACTTGACCGTGTTGCCTTGCAAGTGCAGGCTCACACCGGCGCGCGGCTGGGCGAGACGCAAAGTTTGTTGTCGAGCAGTGACGGCGCCGATTTGGAGAGCGCGCACTTTCTGGCCCCCTGCGACCTGCAAGCGATCAAGGCGGCGGGCGTGACCTTTGTGGCCAGCATGCTCGAACGCGTCATTGAAGAGCAAGCCCGAGGCGACGCGAGCAAAGCCGAGGCCGTGCGCCAAGCGGTGGTTGCTGTGATCGGTGACAATCTGCGCCAGGTCAAGCCCGGTTCCGCGCAGGCTGCGAAGCTCAAAGAAGTCCTGCTCGCGCAAGGCATGTGGTCCCAGTATCTGGAAGTCGGCATCGGGCCTGATGCCGAAATTTTCACCAAATCCCAGCCCCTGAGCGCTGTGGGCACAGGGGCGCAGGTGGGCCTACACCCGGGCAGCCATTGGAACAACCCCGAGCCCGAAATCGTGCTGGCGGTCAACTCGCGCGGTGAGGTAGTTGGCGCCACATTAGGCAACGACGTGAACCTGCGCGACTTTGAAGGGCGCAGCGCCCTGCTGCTGGGCAAAGCCAAAGACAACAACGCCAGCTGCGCCATTGGCCCCTTCATTCGCCTGTTTGACGCGCATTTCAGCATCGAGGACGTGCGCAAAGCCGAGCTGCACATGGTGGTGCAAGGCCCCGAGGGCTTTGCAATGGAAGGGACCAGCTCCATCAACCAAATCAGCCGAGACCCGCTGGATTTGACCGCGCAAGCCATGGGGAAATACCATCAATACCCTGACGGGATGATGCTTTTTTTGGGCACCATGTTTGCCCCGACCCAAGACCGCCACGGCCCCGGCCAGGGCTTTACCCATGTGGTGGGTGACACCGTGTCGGTGTCCACCCCGCAACTGGGCACCTTGTTCAACCGCGTCACCACCAGCGACCTAGCCGCCCCCTGGACATATGGCGTGCGCGCGCTCATGCGCGATCTGGCCAGCAGAAAGTCCTGACCAACCTCACCTGGCCGGACAAGGCAGGTCCAGGTCACCTGGATGGGTCATGGCCCAATGGCATAATCTTTCGCTGTCTACAAGGCTCCTTGTCGGAGCCTTTGTCTTGTTCACTACTTCCCCATTCAAGGACTCCCCATGATCACCACCGCCACCGGCCTGCAATACAACGATACCGTCGTGGGTGAAGGCGATGAAGCCAAAAAGGGCCAAAGCGTCACCGTCCATTACACCGGCTGGTTGTTCAACGACGGTGAAAAAGGTGCCAAATTCGACTCCAGCTTGGACCGCCGAGACCCCTTTGTGTTCTCCTTGGGCGCAGGCATGGTCATTCGCGGTTGGGACGAAGGTGTGGCAGGCATGAAAGTGGGCGGCGAACGCACCTTGATCATCCCTGCCGAGTTGGGCTACGGCGCACGCGGCGCCGGCGGTGTCATTCCCGCCAACGCCACATTGCAATTTGACGTGCAACTGCTGGCCGTCAAATAAGCCCGCCTTGAGTCCAAAGGACTCTTGAAAACCCCCATTCGCCCCCCAACTAGGGGCGAAGTTACTTGAGGAACCGCAATTTAGCGGACATTTGCAATGTCAGACCATCCATCCAACACCACACAATCGAACTCGCAAACCACCTCCCAGCCGGCGGTGAGCCCAGAGGAACTTGAGGCCGCGGCTGCAGCGGCGCAGGCGTCCACCGATCCTTTGGCCGATGCCCAGGCTGAACTGGTGAACCTGAAGGCCCAAAACGCCGATTTGGCCGACCAGTACCTGCGCGCCCAGGCCGATGTACAAAATGCCCGTCGCCGCGCTGACGACGAAATTACCAAGGCGCGCAAGTTCGCGGTCGAAGGTTTTGCCGACAGCCTGCTGCCCGTGCTGGACAGTTTGGAAGCCGGCTTGGCCATTCCGAACGTGACCATTGAACAGATCCGTGAGGGCTCTGAAGCCACGCTGCGTCAGCTCAAAAGCGCGCTGGAGCGCAACAAAGTAGCCGAAATCAACCCGACTGCGGGTACCAAATTTGACCCACACCACCACCAAGCCATCAGCGTGGTACCTGCGCAGCAAGAAGCCAACACCGTGGTCACCGTGCTGCAAAAGGGCTATTTGATCGCCGACCGTGTGCTGCGACCAGCTTTGGTGACGGTTACCGCCCCCAAATAAAAACCTTTTTTGATGTAAGGGTGTCTTGAAAACCAAGAACCCACCCTTACTTTTCACACATCTGTTTAATTTTTAGAGATTTTGGAGCACCACATGGGAAGAATCATCGGTATTGACTTGGGCACCACCAACTCGTGCGTGGCCATCATGGAAGGCAACACGACCAAAGTGATCGAG
>CANGEG010000254.1 GCA_947452725.1 Comamonadaceae bacterium
GTTGCTCTGTTAACTCAGCGACCCTCGTAGTTTATCAAATTTGGCATGTATTTCTGGTTTCGCTTACTTTCCCGTTGGCCTTTGTGGGCATTGCATGCCGTGGGCCATGCCATGGGTTGGCTGGCTTGGTTGGGCTCGCCACGCTATCGCCGGCGCTTCTTAGAAAACATTGCGCAGGCGCAGATTTCGCTGCGGCAGGCTTGGGGCGCTATCGGTCAGGCCGGTTGCATGTCCAGCGAACTCCCCCGTTTGTGGCTCGGCTCTATGCCCACCGTGAATTGGCAAGGCGATGCGGTCGTTGACGCCGCTTACGCCAGCGGCCAGGGGGTGATTTTTTTAACGCCACATTTGGGTTGCTTTGAGATTACCGCGCAAGCGCTGGCGCTGCGTTACAGCCCCCGCTATGGCGCGCTAACGGTGCTGTTCAGGCCTGCGCACCAGGCCGGTTTGGCACAGGTGATGCAAGAGGCTCGGGGTCGCGAGGGGTTGGAGACAGCGCCGACCACTTTGGCCGGTGTGCGCCAAATGATCAAAGCCCTTCGCGCAGGGCGTGCCGTGGGCTTATTGCCAGACCAAGTGCCGCCCGAAGGCATGGGCCAATGGGCGCCTTTTTTTGGAAAGCCCGCTTACACCATGACCCTGGCTGCGCGCTTGGCGCAGCAGACCGGGGCGCAGATTGTGTTGATCTGGGGCGAACGCCTGGCTTGGGGTCAGGGTTTTGACTTGCACGCCAGTGGCCTAGACCGCCCCTTGTCGGCGTCTTTGGACGAGGCGGTGCTACAAATTAACCAAGCCATGCAAGCCTTGGTGCAAAGCTGCCCCAGCCAGTACCTGTGGGGTTACGCCCGATACAAAGCGCCACGCAAGGAGCTGTGATGGTGCGCCTGCTGATCGTCTTCATGCGCTTGATCGCGACGTTGCCTTTGCCGCTTTTGCGGGCTCTAGGTTGGGGTTTAGGCATGCTGCTGTTTGCCTTGGCACATGGCCGCAGACATGTGGTGCAGGTGAATTTGCACCACTGTTTTCCTGCGCTGTCCGATGCCCAGCGCGCAGTTTTGGCGCGCCAGCATTTTGTGCAGGTGGGTCAGTCTTTGATCGATCGCGCTTGGCTGTGGCATGCGCCCCTGGAGACTGTGCACCAACGTCTGCAATGGACCGGTGCGGTGGAACAACTGGCGGGCGAGAAGCCCACGGTGATTTTTGCCCCGCATTTTGTTGGGCTGGACGCGGGTGGGCTGGCGCTGACCTTGCACAGCAGCACCCCAGTGGCGTTTATTTATGTGACCCAGTCGAACCCTGATTTGGAGCAATGGGTCAACACAGGGCGTGAACGGGGCGGACCAGTCAAGCCGTATTTCCGTCACGACGGCGTGAAACAAATCATCACCGCCTTGAGGCATGGTGAAAAACTGCACCTCTCGCCCGACATGGATTTGGGCGTTGAAGACTCGGTGTTTGTGGACTTTATGGGCGTGCCCGCCGCCACGGTCACATCGCTGGCGCGCTTTGCCAAGCTGGGCCGCGCTCAGGTTGTGCCCATGCTCACGCGCATGACTTCACAGGGTTACACCGTTGAAGTCTTGCCCGCTTGGAGCGACTTTCCCTCAGGCGACTTGACTCAGGACGCTGAGCGCATGAATGCGCGTTTGGCCAATTGGATTGCCACCATGCCCAGCCAGTACTACTGGGTGCACAAGCGCTTCAAAACCCGGCCTGAAGGCCAGTCCTCTTTTTACTGAGCCGCTTCGCTGCTGCTGGGGGTCGTCTACTTCAGGCGGCGCTGCGCGCCAAAAAAGCACTGATTTCTTGTACCACCCGTTCGCAATCTTCATGCACTACCCAATGCGAGGCATGGGGCAGCGGCACCAGAGTCAAGTCGGCGATGTAGTCTTCTAGACCCTCGGTCAGGCTGGGCAACAAGGCGTGGTCTTGCTGGCCCCAAATGACCAAGGTGGGGCGCTCAATGCGCAGCGCATCGATGGGCAAACTCACCGCCGTGGCCCCAGGGTCGGCCGCCCGGGGCGGGCGCAAGGGCGAAGCCCGGTAATAGTTCAGGCCACCATCCAGACCGTGACGCCACAGCCAGCGGTAATTTTCTTTGGCACTGTCGCTCAGCCAATGCCGCTTGGTGTCGGCGGTGTGGGGATCTGTTGTGCCATCCGTTGGCGGTCTGCGCGCCGTCAAAAAAGCCAACAAGGGCTCAAAATCGTCTTCCGAGAGGACGGCTTGCGCATTGGGCTGGATCAGCATGTTCATGTACTCGCTGGCCTCTTGCTGAGCCGGGCTGCGCTGCAGCTCGCGCAAAAAGGTGCCTGGGTGCGGAGAGTTAATGATGATCAGCTTATCCAAGCGCTGCGGGTGCTGGTTGGCCAGATTCCAGGCTATGGCGCCGCCCCAGTCGTGGGCTACCAAGGCTGCCAGCGGGGCCGGGGGTGTTTGGGCGCCACACTCGCTGTCGATCAAGGCAAGCACGTCTTGCACCAAAAATTTGGCGCGGTAATCTTTCACTTCGCTCGGTGCGCTGGAGCGTTCATAACCACGCAAATTGGGCGCCACGCATCGGTAGCCGCCATGCTCGGGCTGGGCAAAGTGTTCCAGTAGCGCGTCCCACACAAAAGCACCTTCGGGGAAACCATGCAAAAACAACAACACCGGTCGGCCGCGTTCCCCCGAGGCGCGGCAACTCAGAGTGATGCCGTGGGGCAGGGCCTGCAGCCAGTTCTCGATCATGTGTTTCCTTATCGGAGCCAAGACCGAGACCATGGGCTCAATCTTCGCTGGGTGGTTCTTCTACTTCTTGTTTCAATTCGGCCAGGGACGCGATGGGTTTTTGCCCAACACCATCGTCGCTTGGGGCTTCGTGTGACCAGTCCCACAGCAATTGAGCGACTTCGTCCACCCCTTGTTTTTTCAGCGCAGAAAACAGTTTGGCCTCTCCGCCGCCGGCTTGCAGTCTCGCAATCGACAGTGCTTTAGCGCCTTCGACCCGGGTTAGCTTGTCTGCCTTGGTCAGCAAAATCAAAAACTTCAGGCCTTCTTCTACTCTGGGGCGAATCACGTCCAGCAGCACCTCGTCGAGCTCGGTCAGCCCCAGACGCGGGTCGCACAGCAACACGATGCCTTTGAGGTTTTCACGCGTCACCAAATAGTTGGCCATGACCCGTTGCCAGCGGATCTTGTCTTGCTTGGGCACCGCAGCGTAGCCATAACCGGGCAAATCCGCCAGTACCGCGTCGGTCAGGCCCTGCTTGCCCAGAGAAAACAAGTTGATGTGCTGAGTGCGGCCTGGCCTTTTGGAGGCGTAGGCGAGCTGCTTTTGCTGCGTCAGGGTGTTGATGCAGGTGGACTTACCCGCATTAGAGCGGCCAACGAAGGCAATTTCAGGCACTTCAATAGGCGGCAGGTGGTGCAACTGGGCGGCTGTGGTCAAAAAACGGGCCGTGTGCATCCAGCCCATGGGCGTGACGGGCGGCGGGGCGATGGGCGCTGCAGCGCCTGAAACAGAGGCTGCGGTGGGTTTGGTGGACATGAATATGAGGGCGCCTAAGGCAAAAATTGGGGTTGTCAGAAAACCCGGACTGGCTCCATTGTAGAATCCCATGGTTTTGCGCCTAATCTTTTGGATGTCGCCCATGAAGTCGATTA
>CANGEG010000255.1 GCA_947452725.1 Comamonadaceae bacterium
AGCGTGAACGACGTGCTGGTGCAAGGCGCTGAACCGCTGTTTTTCTTAGACTATTTTGCCTGCGGCAAACTCGACATCGACACCGCCGCCGCCGTGGTGGGCGGTATTGCCAAGGGCTGTGAGCTCTCAGGCTGCGCACTGATTGGCGGCGAAACCGCTGAAATGCCTGGCATGTACCCGGCCGGCGAATACGACTTGGCAGGCTTTGCCGTCGGCGCGGTAGAAAAGTCGAAAATCCTGGCCGGTCAGAACGTCAAGGCCGGTGACGTGGTGCTGGGCCTGGCCTCAGCCGGCGTGCACTCCAACGGTTTCAGCCTGGTGCGCAAGTGCATTGAGCGGGCTGGCGCCAACGCGCCCGCCATGCTGGACGGCAAGCCTTTCAAACAGGCGCTGATGGAGCCGACCCGCTTGTATGTAAAGAACGTGCTGGCGGCCTTGGCGGCTTTCCCCACCTCGCCTGAAGCCCCGACCGGCATCAAAGCCCTGGCGCACATCACCGGCGGCGGCTTGCTAGAGAACATTCCCCGCGTCTTGCCTGAGGGCTTGGCTGCGTTTTTGGTCAAAGGCAGCTGGCCGCAGACCGAACTCTTTGCATGGCTGCAAAACACCGCCGGCATTGACGACATCGAAATGAACCGCACCTTCAACAACGGCATTGGCATGGTGTTGGTGGTGGAGGCCGCTGACGCGCAAGCCTGCGCGGACACGCTGCGCACCAGCGGTGAACAGGTATACGTCATTGGCACCATCGCGCCGCAAGGCAGCGGCGAGCAAGTGGTCGTGGCCTAAGGGCCTGCTTGCAGGGCTTTCAATTCGGCCAACCGGTCCGAGAGGTAATCCGCATCGGCCGCCGTGGGGGCGTGCGAGAGGTAGTGCGCCAAATCGTCAATGGCTTGCGCGTGCTGACCCCTTTGCGCATGGAGCAAGCCACGGTCGCGCCATTCAGGCCAAGCCGCGGGCAGCAACACCACCAAGCGGTCCATGACGGCCAACAAGCGGTCATCGTCGTCTTGGCTGCGAAAAATTTCTTTCAGGTTGTGCAGCATGCGGGCCAAGAGATCACGCGGCGGGCAAGCTTGCAAATGCAACTCCAGCGGCGCATCGCCGTCTTCCAATACATCGTCAAAGCGGCGAAACGGGGCCAGCCTTTCGGCCAGGGTCTCTAGCCCCAAAGACTCGCCACTCAACGGGTCGAGCACCACCAGGCCTTCATTGAGAGTGACCTTTACTAAAAAGTGCCCTGGAAACGACACGCCTTGCGCAGTCAAGCCCAGGCCACGGGCCAGTTCCAGCCAGATCACCGCCAGTGAGATTGGAATGCCTTTGCGAGTACGCAGCACCTCCGAGAGATAGCTGTTTTCGTGCGCGTAGTAATTGTTGACGTTGCCGCCAAAGCCCAGATCGGCATAAAAAAACTGGTTCAACAAAGCCAGCCGGGTCAAGCCGTCGGCGGCCTCAGGGATGCGCTGCTGCACGCGGGCCAGCAAACGGTCCACATCGGCCAGCACCTGCTGCACATCCAGTGCCTCGTCTTCGTCTTGCGCCAAGCTCGCAGCCGCTTCCAAGAGCGGCAAATCGGTATCGCTTTGCACCAGACTTTCGAAATAGGCCAGGGGCGTGATCGCTTGAAATTGAAAATTCATTACGGGCGCGCTTTATCGCTTCATAAACTGACGCCATTGCAGGCCGCTGGCCCACAAGGAACCCAAGTACAGAAAGGCCGAGCCGAGCAGGACCAAGGCCAAGTAACCGATGCGCAAGCCGCTTTGGCTGCGCAAGGCCACCCAGGGCACAACCTGATTGGCCCAAACCAAAAAGCCAGCCAGCAGCGCGCAACCCAGCCCCACTTGCAGCGAGAACTTGCCCCAGCCTGGCGCAGGCTTGTAGCTGCCCCGCTTGCGCAAGCCCCACAGCAACCAAGCGGCGTTTACCATCGCGCCCAGACCAATCGACAACGCCAGCCCCGCATGTGCCAGCCAAGGCACAAACAGTAAATTAAGTAGCTGCGTCAGGCACAGCACCGCCACGGCAATGCGCACCGGAGTTTTGATGTCTTGGTTGGCATAAAAACCTGGCGCCAGCACCTTGATGGCCACCAAGCCCAGCAAACCACAGCCGTAGCCCATTAACGCCAAGGTGGTTTGTTGCACATCGCCATCGGTGAACGCGCCGTAGTGATACAGCACCGCCACCAAGGGTTGCGAAAACAGCAGCAGCGCCACCGCGCAAGGCAGAGTGAACAGCAACACCAAGCGCAGGCCCCAGTCAAGCATGGCCGAATAGCGCTGCATGTCGCCCGTGGCGCGGGCGGCGGCCAACTGCGGCATCAGCACCACGCCCAGCGCGACCCCCAGCATGGCGGTGGGGAACTCCATCAAGCGGTCGGCATAGGTGAGCCAGCTGACGCTTCCCGGAGTCAAGTGCGAGGCAATTTGGGTGTTGATGAGCAGTGAAATTTGCGCAACGCCCACACCAAATAAAGCCGGGCCCATGAGCTGGGCAATGCGGCGCGTGGCCGGGTCGGCTGCGGCATGGCGTATTTTTTTCAGGCTCAGGCCAATCGAGGGCAACACCCCCAAGCGCTTGAGCGCCGGAATTTGCAAAGCCAGCTGCAAGGCCCCGCCGATCATCACACCCACAGGCAATGCATAGACCGGCTCCACGCCTTGAGCTTGCAACCAGGGCGCTCCCCACCAAGCAGCCGAGATCACACACACATTGAGCAGCACCGGCGTGGCCGCGGGCACCACAAAATGCTTCCAGGTATTCAAAATGCCGGCCGACAAGGCCACCATCGACATGAAGCCGATGTAGGGAAACATCCAGCGCGTCATGTGAACCGCGGCGTCGTAACCGCGCGGGTCTTGCTGCAATCCGCTGGCCATGGCCCAGACCAGCGCCGGGGCCAGCAACACGCCCAAAATGCTGACGCACAGCAGCGCCCAAGCCAGCACCGTGGCCACATGGTCGATCACCTGGAGGGTGGCCTCTGCGCCGTGCTGCGCTTTGCTGGCGGCCAGCACCGGCACAAAGGCCTGGCTGAAAGCGCCCTCTGCAAAAAGCCGCCGAAACAAATTGGGAATTCGAAACGCCACGTTGAACGCGTCTGTCAAGGCACTGGCGCCAAACAAGGAGGCGATCAACAACTCGCGCACCAAACCAGTCACGCGAGAGGCTAAAGTTAGGAGGGAAACGACAGAGGCGGATTGAAGTAAGCTCACGCAGCCGAGTGTAGCGGCCTAGTCCTGGGTCTTGAGCCTGAGGGCGGAGCAGCGTCAGTAAGGTTGTATGAACAAGAAAAAGGATTGGGGTTTCAATTCCTGTTACAATCATGGGCTTTGCTGCATCATCCTCAGACACTAGGAAACACATAAAATGGCATCAGCTAAACCCAAGAAAAAGAACCCGCGCCTGGCGTCGGGCCGTAAACGCGTCCGTCAAGACGTCAAAATCAACGCCGCCAACACTTCGTTGCGTTCCAAATACCGCACTGCGGTGAAGAACGTTGAAAAAGCTGTTTTGGCCGGTGATAAAACCAAAGCTACCGAGCTGTTTGCCAAAATGCAAGCAGTCGTGGACACGATCGCCGACAAAGGCATCTTTCACAAAAACAAGG
>CANGEG010000256.1 GCA_947452725.1 Comamonadaceae bacterium
ATTCATGGTGTCGTTCTTCCGGGAAAAAATACGCCAGAGGCGTGACCAACGGATGTGAAGATTCAATCGTGGGCTGTAACGCGCAGGTTGAACCCTTAGCGAATCACCAAGACCCCTGAACCATGGGGTCCGAGGTTGAAGCTTGGCAATCAGGTGTGATTGTAACTTAGACCCCAGGCCAGTGCGGCCTCTTGCATGTCTTGGGGCAACGGTAAGCGAAAATCCAAAGCCTCACCGGTCATCGGATGGCTCAAAGCCAGGTGGTATGCGTGCAAGGCCTGGCGAGTCATACCGGCCGCAGGCTTGCCGCCGTAAACCCCATCGGCCAGCAAGGGAAAGCCTAAATGCGCCATGTGCACCCGAATTTGGTGCGTGCGCCCAGTGTGCAAGGTGCACTGAACCCAGCAACCCTGAGCCGATTGCGCAACCAAATCAAAGGTGGTTGAAGCGGTTTTGCCCGATTGACGCGTCAAATCAACGACCGCCATGCGCAAGCGGTTGGCCGGGTCACGACCAACCGCTTGCTCCAAGGTGTAGCCATTCGGTAAGCGCCAGGTGCCTGCGGCCAATGCCCAATACTGCCGCTTGACGTTCCTCGCAGCGATGCTTTGTACCAGCGCGTCCATGGTTTGGCGCGTTCGGGCAACCACCATCAAGCCGCTGGTATCCTTATCCAGGCGGTGCACGATCCCGGCTCGCGGCAGTGTGGAGGCCTGAGCATCCCGGGCCAACAGGCCGTTAAGTAAGGTGCCGCTCCAGTTACCAGGCGCCGGATGCACCACCAGCCCGGCGGGTTTATTCAAAATGCACAGATGCGCGTCTTCATAGACCACGTCCAGCGCCATCGCCTCGGGCTTGAAGGCCTGCGACTGCGGCGTGGCACGCAACTCCACCGACAACTCAACCCCTGCCTTGATTTTGGCGGACGACTTAGCAGCGGGCGCTCCTGATAGCAAAACCGCGCCCTGCTCGATCAGTTGCTGCAAATAACTGCGTGAAAATTCCGGCACCGAATGCGCTAGAACTCTGTCCAGGCGCTCACCATGCATGGCGAGCGGTACCGCAAAGTGACGCCACTCCGAGGGCTCGGTCGCATCACTCTCGCCCAGCGCTGCGTCCAAAAGGCCTTGGGCCTCATCCGTTTCTGGGGGGGTCGATATAATCAATTGGCTAGAGTTTCTACAAGGTTGCGAGATGCGTTGTTTCAGATTATCGGTGCTCCCGCTGGGTTGGGCTTTCTCGGCCGCGCTTATGCTTTCCGCCTGTTCCAACACGCCCATCGATAACACGGTGGGATGGACCACCGATAAGCTGTTCAACGAGGCCAAGGACGAAGCCAAATCAGGCGCCTGGGACAAGGCAATAGGCATGTTCGATAAGCTCGAGGGCCGCGCGGCAGGCACCACCTTGGCGCAACAAGCCCAATTGGAAAAGGCGTTTGCACAATTCAAGACGGGCGACAAGATCCAAGCCCTAGCCACTTTGGAGCGGTTCCTGAAATTGCACCCCGCCAGTCCAGCCATCGACTATGCGCTGTACTTGAAGGGCTTGATTAATTTCAATGAAAACCTTGGTTTGTTCTCTTTTCTCACGCGCCAAGACTTGTCTGAGCGCGACCAAAAAGCGGCCAAAGATTCGTATGAAGCCTTTCGTGAGTTGAGCTCGCGCTTCCCAGACTCTAAATATGCACCCGATGCGCGTCAGCGCATGACCTACATTGTCAATTCTTTGGCGTCATACGAAGTACATGTGGCCCGCTATTACTACAGCCGCGGCGCCTATGTGGCAGCCATAAACCGAGCGCAGTTGGCCATATCTGACTTTCAAGGCGTGCCTGCGGTCGAAGAAGCCCTGAATATCCTGATCAGCTCATACGAGGCTTTAGGCTTGAGCGAGTTGCGTGACGACACGCGACGCGTACTGCAAAAGAGTTTTCCCAAGGTAGCAACCAACAAAAGCGTAAGCGAAACTAAGGCGTGGTGGAAATTCTAGCCAGGCGCTCTAGCGCTTCATTGAATTCATCAGAGTCTTGCAACACCCGCATCGCAGGTAAACTGGCGAGCAGTCTTTTACCGTAGCCCATCGTCGCTAAACGAGGGTCACAAACAACCAAAATCCCATGATCGGTTTCACTACGGATTAAACGCCCCGCCCCTTGCTTTAACGCTACAGCGGCTTCGGGCAAGGAATAGGCGGCAAAGGCGCTGCGCCCTTCTCGCTCCAAACGGGAGGAACGAGCCTCGACCAAAGGATCGTTCGGCGGTGGAAAAGGCAGCTTGTCGATAACGACCAACTGCAAAGCTTCGCCGGGCACATCAAAGCCCTCCCAAAAGGAGGCCGAGGCCACCAAGATGCATCCGGGCTGACCGTCCTGCCCCCCCTGACGAAAACGCTCCATCAACCGCCGTTTTGGGCCTTGACCTTGAACAAGCACCTCGATCGAACCCGACAAAGTTGAGTCCTCGCTCAAGGCCTGCCCAATGCTGCGCATGGCGGCCAAGGTGGTGGTAAGCACCAAGGTGCGCCCGCCCAAAGTCAACGCTGCAGGCCCCACCAATTCTGCAACATGCCTGCTGTGATGGGCTTCATTTGGGCGCGGCATGTCTCGCGGCACATAAACGCCCGCTTGGTCGGCGTAATTGAATGGGCTGGAAACTTGTAGCAAGCGCGCCTGTGTCAAGCCACAAGGCTCTGTGAACCATCGCATTTGAGCATCGTTACCCAAAGTGGCCGAGGTAAAGATAAACGCTTTTCGGTAGGGCGAAGACTCGGCAGGTGTGTCCTCAAAGGCTGCTTTAAGTGACTTGTCCTCATCACTCTGCGGTTTCAAGCCAAGCAATTGTGCTTGCACCGCATCGGCAATATCTAGCGGCGACTCGACCAAACGCAGTTGCATGCCAACTTCCAGCCAACGAACAGACTCGTCGGCGCAAGGTTTTTCAAAACGACCTAACGTTTGAACCACTGAAACAAAACGCTCATATAGGCGCACAAAGTCAGGCGCCAATTCGGCCACCGTTTCCAAGGCATCCATGTTTGCGCGACAAGCGGCCTGAACACCCACCAAACCTTGCTGCCAGACAGCCAGACTCAAACCGGAGGGCTCCACTTCAGTCCAGCGCAGGCGTGCGCCGTTGCGGAACTCGGAGGCCGTCAAGCGCAAATCGCGGGCCGATTTTTCCAGCAAACTGGCCATGGCGGTCCAATCAACCAGACCTCGGGCTAGCTGAAGCCCTGCGCCTAAGACATCGCGCGCTAAGTCGATCAATTGACCGGTGGTGATGTTGTGGCCCAAGAAGTTGACGCCAATTTCATTGAGCTGATGCGCTTCGTCAAACACCGTAACGCGTACCGTGGGTAGCAATTCGGCCATACCCGATTCGCGCACCGTCAAATCGGCAAAAAACAAATGATGGTTGATAACTACCACGTCAGCGGCCAGTGCCTCTTTGCGGGCCAGATTTACATGGCAGGCCCGAAACTTGGGGCATTGCGAGCCCAGACAGTTGTCGCGTGTCGAAGTGACCAGTGGAATCACGGGCGAGCGGTCGTCCAAACCAGACAACTCAGACAGATCGCCAGTTAATGTGGAGTGCGACCAGGTCTCGATTTTG
>CANGEG010000257.1 GCA_947452725.1 Comamonadaceae bacterium
CCCGCTGCTACAGGCGTATGACACCATCATCATTGACGAGGCGCACGAACGCAGCCTGAACATTGACTTTTTGCTGGGCTACCTGCGCCAGATCTTGCCGCGCAGGCCTGACCTTAAAGTCGTCGTTACCTCGGCCACGATTGATGCCGACCGCTTTGCTCGGCACTTTGCATCTAAAAACGGTCCTGCCCCGGTGATCATGGTCTCTGGGCGGACCTTTCCGGTCGAGATGCGCTGGCGCCCGTTTGAAGAGTCGCGTGACTACGACTTGAACGCGGCGATCGCCGACGGGGTCGACGAACTCTGGCAAGGCGGGGCAGGGGGCGACATTTTGATCTTCTTGCCAGGTGAGCGGGAGATACGAGAGGCCGCAGACCATCTGCGCAAGCACCTGTCGCATAACGCCTGGACTCGCAACGCCGAAGTGTTGCCGCTGTTTGCTCGCTTGTCACAAGCCGAGCAAGACCGCATTTTTGATGGTCACGCCGGCAGGCGCATTGTGCTGGCCACCAACGTGGCCGAAACTTCATTGACCGTGCCCGGCATCCGCTACGTCATCGACGCTGGCACGGCCCGCGTCAAGCGCTATAGCCTACGCAGCAAGGTCGAGCAGCTCATGATCGAGCCCATCAGCCAGGCGGCCGCCAACCAGCGGGCAGGGCGTTGCGGCCGGGTAGCAGACGGCATTTGCATTCGCCTGTACGATGAAAAAGACTTTACGGGTCGTCCGCGTTTTACCGACCCTGAAATCTTGCGCTCCTCGCTGGCCGGGGTCATTTTGCGCATGAAGTCGTTGCATTTGGGCGTGGTCGAGGACTTTCCATTCATCGAAGAACCCTCTAGCCGGGCCATCACCGATGGCTACCAGCTTCTGGCCGAGCTGGGCGCCGTGGACGACGCCAACGAGCTGACGCAAATTGGACAGGAGTTATCGCGCTTGCCGCTGGATCCGCGCGTGGGCCGCATGATTTTGGAAGCACGCCACCGCAGTGCGCTGGACGAAGTGCTCATCATCGCTAGTGCCATGTCGGTGCAAGATGTGCGTGACCGCCCCATGGAGGCGCAATCTCAGGCCGATCAACAGCACGCCAAATTTGATGACGACAAAAGTGAATTCAGCGGTTACCTCAAGCTGTGGAAATGGATTCACGCCGCCCGTGGCGGCCATGACGCCTCTCATAAACTGAGCAACCGACAATATGAGCAACTGCTGAGACAAAACTTCATCAATATTCGCCGCGTGCGCGAATGGCGCGACACGCACACCCAGCTGCTGACCGTAGTGACCGAGCATCGCTGGAAGCTCAACACGCTGCCCGCCAGCTACGAGCAACTGCACCTGTCCATGCTTGCGGGTCTGCTTGGCAACGTGGGCTACAAGCTGGAAGACGAAGAGGCCTATTTGGGCGCACGCGGCATCAAATTTCACAAACACCCGGGTGCGCACCTGAGTAAAAAACCGGGCCGCTGGATAGTTGTGGCTGAGCTGGTGGAAACCACGCGCCTGTTTGGCCGGGGCATTGCCGCTATTGAGCCGACATGGTTGGAACAGGTGGGCGCGCACCTTTTAAGGAAACAACTTCTTGACCCACACTGGGAAAAGAAATCCGCCGAAGTCGTCGCCTTGGAGCGTGCCACGTTGTATGGTTTGGTGGTCTACAACGGCCGGCGTACGCCCTACAGTCGGGTTGACTTGCACGGCGCGCGCGACATATTCATTCGCGAAGCACTGGTGGGTAATCAATGGGAAACTAAGCTTGCGTTTTTGGCCGGCAACCACAAGATGATTGCCAAGGTCGAAGAGCTGGAGCACAAGTCGCGCCGGCAAGACGTGTTAGTAGACGACGAGTTGATCTACGCCTTTTACGATCAGCAAATTCCGCCCGATGTGTGCAGTGGCCACCTGCTGGAGAACTGGTACCGCGCCGAGAGCGTCAAGCAGCCGCGCCTGTTGATGCTCTCGCGCGAAGAGCTGATGCGTCACGAGGCCGCAGGGATCACCACCCAAGCGTTTCCTAAACAGATTCGTCTGGGCGGTACCGATTGCAGCGCCACGTACTTGCACGAACCGGGCGACGCGCGCGACGGCGTGACCGTGACCGTGCCGCTGTTTGTGCTGAACCAGGTGAGCGAGGACCGCTGTGAATGGCTGGTGCCCGGTCTGCTCAAAGATAAAATTCAAGCCTTACTCAAAAGCCTGCCGCAGCGTCCGCGCTCGCGCTTTGTGCCGTTGCCTGAATCGGCCACGCGCATGGCCGCTGAGCTGTCGGTGCCCGAGTTGTTTGGCAGTGGCTCACTGACTGATGTGCTGCTGAAAAAAGTTCGCGATGAAACCAGTCTGGACATTAAGCGCATGGATTTCAAACACGAAATGCTCAGCCCGCATTTGTTCATGAACCTGTGTGTAATCGACGAGCACGGCCGCCAAATGGGCATGGGCCGCAACCTGGGCGCTCTGAAAGGCGATCTTGGCGCCAAAGCTCGCGGCGCTTTCCAGGCGCTTGCGCAGCTAAAAGTTGCTGCACCGCCCCCGCAGGCCTCGACCTCAGTCCCCACTGCCGCTAACTCTGCATCCAACGCAGCCCTGGCCAAAACCGCTGTGTTCTCCAAGCCCTTGGCCTTGCAGCGCCACACCGGTTGGACCTTCGGCGAACTCCCCGAGCTGATGGAAATCAGCAAAGGCGGGCAGACCCTGATTGGGTTCCCCGCTTTGGTGGACATGCAAGACGCCGTCACCATCGAAGTATTTGATGAGCCCGAAATGGCCGCCACCAAAAACCGCGCCGGTCTGCGTCGCCTGTTTGCCCTGCAGATCAAAGACGCGCTCAAGTACCTTGAGAAAAACATTCCTGACCTGCAAAAAATGGCCGTGGCCTTCATGCCCTTGGGCACGGCAGACGAGTTGAAAGCTCAGATCATCGATGTGGCGCTGGACCGCGCCTTCTTGCTCGACCCGCTGCCCAACGACGAAGCCACATTCAAGCGCCGCATTGACGAGGGAAGGGGACGCCTCACACTGATCGCCAACGAAGTAGCCCGGCTGGCGGGCACCATATTGCTGGAGTTTGGCGTGGCCAACCGCAAGATCAAAGACACCAAAAACGCGACCGACGCCACCGCAGACTGCACACAGCAACTGCAACGCCTGGTCCCCAAAAACTTCATGGCCGTTACCCCGTGGCCACAGCTGCAGCATTACGCCCGCTACCTCAAAGCCATCACTCTGCGCCTAGACAAATACCGCGCCGATCCCGCCCGCGACGCCCTTCGCTTGGTTGAACTCAAGCCGCAAGAACAACGCTACTGGCGCCTGGTGGCCGAACGCAAAGGTGCCCAAGACGCCCGCATGCTGGAGTTTCGCTGGCTACTGGAGGAGCTTCGCGTGAGCTTCTTCGCGCAAGAGCTGCGCACCCCGCAGCCGGTGAGCATCAAGCGTTTGGAGAAGGCTTGGGGGCAGTTGAATCATTGAGGGGCTGTCTTTGCGGTTCAGGTGAAAGGTGCATTGCTCTAAATCAACGCATTGTTTGCGAATGCCTAATGCCGAACGTCTAATGATCGAGAGGTCTAC
>CANGEG010000258.1 GCA_947452725.1 Comamonadaceae bacterium
AGCCATTTACGCCCTAGACGACGCTCAGGCCTTGCATGTGAAATTGGCCGGCCAGGCCATTAGTCTCGAAGAAACCGGCCCTGGCGCTTACTTAAACATGACCAAAGTCATCGCTATCGCCCAAGCGCAAGGGTGTGACGCCATCCACCCGGGCTATGGTTTTTTGAGCGAACGCGCTGATTTTGCCCAAATCTGCGTGGCAGCGGGACTGGTCTTCATTGGCCCTGATCCGGCCCATCTGCAACTCTTTGGCGACAAAGCCAGCGCCAGACAACTGGCTTTGGCTTGCGGCGTGCCTCTGATGCCGGGCTTAAACCATGCGGTGACGCTAGAAGAAGTGCAATCCTTTTTCATTGCCCAGCAAGGTGCGGGCGTGATGATCAAAGCCATTGGCGGTGGCGGCGGACGCGGCATGCGAGCGGTCTTCAACGCAGAGGATCTGGCCGAAGCCTATGCACGCTGCACCTCAGAGGCGCGTGCCGCCTTTGGCGTAGAGGGTGTGTATGTTGAGCGACTGATGCAGCAGGCACGGCACATTGAAATTCAGGTGCTCGGCGACGGACAAGCGGTGATGAATTTGGGTGAGCGTGAATGCAGTGTGCAAAGGCGCTTTCAAAAATTAATAGAAGTGGCGCCCAGCCCCAGCCTGACGCCGCGCATACGCGAACAAATCACGCAAGCGGCGTTGAAAATGGCAGCGCAATGCCACTACCGTAGCTTGGGAACGTTTGAGTTTCTAATCGATGCTCAGGATTCCGATTTACCTTGGGTGTTCATTGAAGCGAATCCGCGCTTGCAGGTGGAACACACCGTGACCGAAGAAATCACAGGTCTGGATTTGGTGCAATTGCAAATCCAAGTGGCCGCTGGCCTGCACTTTAATGATTTGGGGCTTAATCCAGCGCATTCACCGGCCTCAATGGGCTACGCCATTCAAATGCGCATTTGTGCTGAAAGCATGAACGCCCAGGGGCAAACCCAATCGTCCAGCGGCATGCTCAGCCGCTTTGACATGCCCTCGGGCCCGGGCTTGAGACTGGACACCCACGGCTTTGCGGGAGCCACGCCGTCGCCGCACTTTGACACGCTGCTAGCCAAGCTGATTGTGACCAGCAAGAACGGCAACTTTGCCCAAGCTGCGCGCCGCGCTGCACGCGCGCTGCGCGAATGCAACGTGCGAGGTGTCGACACCAACTTGAGCCTTTTGCAAGCCCTGCTTGAGCGGCCAGATTTTGCCCAACAAAAAATCCACACTCGTTATATTGAGCAACACCTGAGTGACTTGGTGAATGAAGCGAAGGCCTTGGCCGTGCAAAACGCGGGCCAGCACGCAAACACCAAAACGGCGGCGCCTCGTGAGCAAATCGATGTTGTGCTAGCCGATCAACTCGGTGTGCGCTCGCCCATGGCGGCCAAACTGGTGCAAATCGATGTGCGCGTTGGCGATCTAGTTCCTCAAGGTAGCCAAGTGGCCGTAATTGAAGCCATGAAAATGGAACATGTGGTTTTGTCGGAAACGTCCGGTCGCGTGCAAGCTGTATTGGTCACTGCGGGCAGTTACATTGCCGCCAATGAACTATTACTCGTCTTGGAGCCTTTGGAGCTGACCCTGCATAACGCAGGGCACCACACCGAGCAAGATCTGAAGGTGATCCGCGATGATCTGAAAGCCGTACGAGAGCGCCATACATTTTTATGGGACGCGAACCGCATCGCCGCAGTAACCAAGCGCCACATCCAAGGAGGTCGCACGGCCCGCGAAAACATCGGACAATTGTGTGACGATAGCAGTTTCATGGAATATGGCGCACTGGCCATTGCCGCGCAAACGCGCCGGCGCAGTTTAGACGACTTGATCGCAAACACCCCTGCCGATGGCATGATTACGGGCATTGGCACTGTCAACGCCCAAACACACGGCCCCGAGAAATCACGCTGCGTCGTTATGGCTTACGACTACACCGTGTTGGCCGGCACCCAAGGCGCAGGCAATCACCAAAAGACCGACCGCATGCTCGCGCTCGCGCACAAACTTCAGTTGCCTGTGGTGCTGTTTGCCGAGGGCGGCGGCGGCAGGCCTGGCGACGTGGACCGGCCAGTGGTGGCGGGTTTAAACAACCACACCTTCAGCCAGTTCGCGGCTTTGTCAGGCCGAGTACCCGTGATCGGTATCGTGCATGGTCGCTGCTTTGCAGGCAATGCCGCCTTGCTGGGCTGCAGCGATGTGATCATTGCCACGCAGGCCTGTAACATTGGCATGGGCGGGCCGGCGATGATTGAAGGCGGCGGTTTGGGCAAGTTCGCCCCCGAAGAAATTGGCCCCAGCGATGTGCAGTCGCGCAATGGCGTCATAGACATTTTGGTGAAAGATGAAGTGCAGGCGATCGAAACCGCCCGCCAATACCTATCGTATTTTCAAGGGCGTGTGCCCATCTGGACCTGTGACGATCAGCGCAAGCTGCGATTCGCAGTGCCAGAAAACCGCCTGCGCGTGTACGATGTGCGAGTTGTAATGCACACGATGTGTGATACCGACTCTGTTCTCGAATTGCGCTCTGACTTTGGCGTGGGCATTCTGACCGCGTTGGGGCGCATCGAAGGTCGCGCCGTGGGCATCATGGCCAACAACCCTTTGCATCTGGGCGGCGCCATCGATGCTGATGCAGCAGACAAGGCCAGCCGCTTCATGCAACTGTGCAATGCGCACGGCCTGCCCCTAGTGTCGCTGACCGACACCCCTGGCTTTATGGTTGGTCCCGAGATTGAAGCGCAAGCCCAAGTGCGACACACCAGCCGAATGTTTTTGGTGGCCGCGAAATTGAAGGTACCGTTTTTTTCCATTGTTCTTCGAAAAGGCTATGGCCTCGGTGCGCAAGCCATGACCGCTGGAGGCTTTGATGCACCGGTATTCAACGTCTCTTGGCCCACCGGTGAATTTGGCCCTATGGGCCTTGAGGGATCGGTGCGCCTGGGCTATAGCAAAGAATTGCAGGCCAAGCCCGAAGGCCCGGAGCGAGAAGCATTGTTCGCCGAACTGGTGGCTGAACGCTACGCCGTCGGCAAGGCCATCAACATGGCGCAGTCCTTGGAGATTGATGCGGTGATTGATCCTTGCGAAACCCGAAACTGGTTAATGTGCGGACTCAATTCGACGACGCAACTGCAAGGCTTAAAGGGCCAGGGCTTCGTGGACGCCTGGTAAGTCAAGCCAGTCGCCATACAAAAAAGGCGGCAAGGTCACCCATTGCCGCCTGTCTGTAAGGATATGAAAAATTACTTTTTCTTGTTCACTGCTGCTTTGAAAGCTGCACCAGCCGAAAACTTAGGAACCGTAGCGGCCGCAATTTTCAAAGGCTCGCCTGTACGTGGGTTCTTACCCTTGCGTGCAGCGCGCTTTGTGGCTTTGAAAGTACCAAAACCGATCAGTTGGACGTCTTGCTTTTTGGCAACCGTTTTGGTGATGATGTCCACCAAGGCGTTCAATGCACGGCCAGCAGCGGCCTTGCTCATGTCTGTTTCTTTGACCAGCGCTTCA
>CANGEG010000259.1 GCA_947452725.1 Comamonadaceae bacterium
ACCGGTTGATGCACAGGTGCACGATGCTGGAGTTTGAGGGCAAGAGCTACAGGCTCAAAGAAGCTGCTGCGCGCATTGCCATCAACGTTGAACAGTCATAATCTGACTGCGCTGCCCGGGGGAATTTGGGGTGGCCACGGGTGGGGGAATTTGACCTGGCCATCAGGGCTTTGCTCGCCAATTTCGCTCGGGCAAAAAATATTGAAGACGTGAATCTATTTAACTTAACCCAAGTCCTTGCCCACGCGGGTGTATCCAATAAAGGTCATCCTCCTTTGCTCGCCCTCTTAGTATTCTCCCTGCTTTGCCTCAAACACACTTTCAACAAAAACGACTAAGACCTCATCTAGCTATACCGCCTGTTCATGCGGCCGTTTTGGGGAAAATCGCTCGCCAGTTGACACAAGTTTTGGCATCAGAACCAATCAACACCGGTTAGATGAAATGTGCCGTGACCCGAAAAAAAATTTAGGTGCCGACAACCCAATCCAACGCATTGAACAAAGTTTGTTTTACCCAGCACAACCCGGCTTTAGCTTTTGCTGCTGTTGGTTAACTGCGAGAACCGTTTCAAATCTGGGTTTTGGCAAGGTGCATTGTTTTAATAAGCCTATGCCAAGCAATGTGACCGCGGCATGACGGCAAATTTAGTGAGTACCAATTGATACAAAATTCGACTTTCTTAGGGACGCTCGGTCGCGCGATTAGTCTTTTTAGTACGCGCATTAATTTATTGGCGGCTCAGGTGTAATTCTTTTGGAAGCCTAGCTGCACTTTAGCCCAGTTAATGACGGACCATGCTGTTCACCTCCAACCTGGGAAAAGTGGCTGAAGGGCCGATACTCAGAGCTACCGCAAGAATCGGCCAAAGTGGTGGTGAGATCAACCTCGGCGCATTGGCGCTGAGCGCCAAAGATGTCGTCATCGTAGGGATAAAGATTTGTATTGCACCGCCAGTGGAGGTTGCGGTTGAGGTTGCGGTTGCGGTGGCCAATGATGTTTGGCCCCAAGTTGTGCAACCAGGGCTTGCCTTAGGCTACTTTGGCACGCAGATTCAAAGCGGCGCCGAAGATCCAAAGCGCCGGTCCCGTTGGGCAAACCAGTCAATGGCTTCTTGCAAACGAGCGGGATTGAACTCAGGCCACAAATCGTTGGTAAAGAACAGCTCAGCATAAGCCGATTGCCATAGCATGAAGTTGCTGATGCGAGACTCGCCGCCAGTGCGGATTAATAAATCAACTTCAGGCGCGTAGGCGGTGCTAAGGTAAGGGGCCAGGGCTTCTTCGGTCAGGTTTCGTAGATTTTGATCGGGTTGGGCTTGCTGCCATGCTTTGGTAGCTTGCAGCATATCCCAGCGACCGCCGTAATTTGCGGCCACCGTTAAGGTGATTTTGGTGTTGCCGGCAGTTTGGGCTTGAGAGGAGGCGATGAGCGCTTGGAGTTTGTCGTCAAACCGACTGGTGTCGCCCACAATTTTAAGGCGCACGCCGTTAGCGTTCATGCTGTCGACTTCTTTTTGCAAGTAGGTCATGAACAGACCCATCAAGCCAGTCACTTCGTCAGCGGGGCGTTTCCAGTTTTCGGTGCTAAAGGCAAACACACTTAGGTGCGGGATGCCTATTTCAGTGCAGGCTTTGACGATCTCACGCACCCGCTTAGCGCCGGCGGCATGACCTAAGGCTGTGGGCATGAAACGCTGTTTGGCCCAGCGACGATTGCCGTCCATGATGATGGCAATGTGCTGAGGCAATACAGTCATTGCTTTGGAAGTTTTCAAATCTCAATCGACCTCAAGTTGGTGGTGTTCAACTTGCACGACGGTAGGACGGCCCATGATTTCAAGCAACACCGCAATGCGTTTGCTGCCTACACTATGCACCAATCCTTGGATATTGTTCAGGGCATTGTGCTTGAGCCGGACCGCTTGACCGGCTTTAAACGGGCTTGCGTCCTGCACACTGACTTCATTACGGCTTAACTCTAATTGGCGAATCACTTGCACCATGTTGTCTTGCAGTAGAGCGGGCTCGTACCCAAAGCGTACCAAATTATTCACACCTTTGGTGGATCTTACTGCGGCAATGCTTTGGGTGGGCCGCGATGGTCTGAAAAAAATATAGCGCGGAAACATCGGCTCGAACACGCTGATGGATCCGACTTCGGTTTTTTTGAATTTTTTGTAGAGTGGCAAATACACGTCAAAACCCTGCTGCTGCAAGTTGATTTGCGCCACGCTCTCAAAGCGAGGCTTGGTGTAGGCCAAGAACCAACGGGTTGTGTATTGCGCCTGCAAGGTCTCCTCGGCACATTCAAGGTCTGACAAATTATTTGTGAATTCGTTGGTATCTAGCATAGATGGACAGCCTCTTTGCGTACATTTTACCTCATATTAATTAAAATTATAAAAAACAAACCCCCGTCAAGCTGTGTGCCTGCGGGGGTTTGGGTCATTATCTGAATTCAGGCCGTTACAAACGGCGTAAACCGATCAGGCAATGGCAAAGGCTACGCGGTCTTTGCCTTCGATCCATTTTGGTGCTTTCCCACGACCGGTCCACGTTTGGCCAGTGGCTGGATCGCGGTATTTAGGTGCGACTTTGACGGTGGCTTTCGTGCCAAATGCTTTTGGAGCACGACCCGAGGGAAATACGTCCTGTGCAGTCAAACCATATTCAGCGACCAAGGCACGGACTTTACCAACGGCATCAGAAACTTCACGCTTACGGGCGTCGGCAATGGCTTTTTCTAAGGTTTCGCGCTGTTGCAGAAGGTCTTTGTAAGATGTGGTCATTGTGTAACTCCCTGTAGGATTCAATAGAAGCAGGATAATACACCCGTTTATATCAAAATATAAATCAGATTGAGCTGCTTTACCAAAAATATAACCTAGATCCTCAAGGCGAGTTAATGTTGTCGGTGAGCGTTGACTTTATCAATTCGGCGCCCATCAATTTGCGTGACGGTAAATATCCACTGGTCGCAGTACATTGCCTCTTGAATATGCGGTAAATGCCCCAATTGGGCAAGTATCAAACCGGCAAGGGTGTTATAAAGGCCTCGCTCTTCACCTGGGAGTTGTTTGATGTCAAGGCGAGATTTAAGCTCATTAATGGGCATTAGCCCATCCAGCAACCAGGAGCTGTCAGGTAGCTTGGTGGCCCAAGCGTCGATCTGGGCCAGGGGCTGAAGCTCGCCGGTAATGGCTTCAAGCAGGTCGCGCGGGGTGAGCAGGCCTTGGACCACGCCGTACTCGTCCACCACCAACACCATGCGGCCCGATTGGTCGCGGAGCTGCTCTAGCAGCTCCATGCCGCTGAGAGTTTCGGGCACAAAGGTGGCGGGGTTGATGTGGGCTTCGAGCGAGACGGTGCTGTCCCGCGGCAAGCTCAAGAGTTTGGCCACGCTGATAAGCCCAACCACGTGATCCA
>CANGEG010000260.1 GCA_947452725.1 Comamonadaceae bacterium
CAGTTCGATCTTGACGTTCTTGTTTTTGGCTTCGTATTTTTTGATGGCCGCGAACAGCGCATCGTCTTCGGCCTTGTAAAACCCTTTGACCCACCAGACGGTGAGCTTCTCCTGGGCGAAGGCTTGCGCCCCGACCAGCAGACCGGCAGCCGTCATGGCCACGCAAAGTACGGACTTCATCTTCATGGTTTGTCTCCTCGTTGAAAAAATGAAAGGGTGATGAAACGGGAATTATTATTTGGATCAAGCCGCTTTGAGCTGAGAAGCAGGCCGGGTGATTTTGGGCAAACGTTTACGCGAGCCCAGCACCATTTGGATATCGTCGCGCGCGCCGTCAATCAATTGCAAAATGGCTTTTTCGGCGCGCAAAGGCTCTTTGGCCAACACCGCATCCAGTACCGCGCGGTGCATAGACAGTGAGGACCTCGGTCCATCTTGTTTACTGGTTGAAATCTCGAAACTGGTGCGTAGTAAAGCCCCTAAAGCCTTACTCATCTGAATCAACATACGGTTGTGCGAGGCACGCAACAAACCTTGGTGAAAAAGCAAATCGAAGGTGACGTAGTCACCCCCAAACTCCACCGCTTTTTTCATACCTGCAAATGCAGCTTCAATGTCCGCCAAGTCTTGCGCTGTAGCACGCTCGGCCGCCATGCGCACCGCCGCAGGCTCCACCACGCGGCGCAGGTCTTGCAAATCTTTTAAGAATTCAGGTGTCAAACCGTTTTGCGACTGCCAATTGACCACATCCGGGTCAAACCAATTCCATTGGTCTTCAGGCAAAACGCGTGTACCCAATTTGGGCCCGGTGATGATCAACCCCTTGGCCACCAGCGACTTGACCGCCTCGCGCACCACCGTGCGGCTGACGCCTAACTCTTCACACAAGAGCGGCTCAGGCGGCAAACTGGCACCAATGGCATAGCGACCCGAAATGATGGCTTGACCCAGCAAATCGACCGTAGTGCCGTGCACGTTTTTAATCAAGTGAAGTGGCTTCATTCGCTCGTATCATATGATGATTGAGACACTCCGAATCTCAGGAAAACCCTAGCTTTTTCAACGTGCGCGACACTCCGGCACAGGCGTTCGCAGGGGCTGTCCAGCCAGATGCGCTTGCAGATTGGCCAAGGCCAAATCCGACATCGCTTTGCGCGTTTGCGCGGTACCACTGGCCATGTGCGGGGTGAGCACCACATTGGCCAGTTGGCGCAAGGCCTCGGGCACGCGGGGTTCGTCGGCATACACATCGAGTGCCGCGCCGGCGATGGTCTTGTTTTGCAACGCCTCGATCAAAGCGACTTCGTCTACTACCGAGCCGCGGGCCACGTTGATCAAAAAGCCATCAGGGCCCAAGGCCTTGAGCACGTTGGCATTGATCAGGTGACGCGTACCGGCACCGCCTGGTGTAATCACAATCAAAAAATCCACCTTGGCAGCCAGTTTTTCAACGTCGACCTCGTAGGCATAAGGAATATCGGCTTTCGCGCTGCGCGCGGTGTAGCTGATCTGCATGTCAAAAGCAGCCGCCCGTTTGGCTATCGCTTGGCCAATGCGGCCAATGCCCACAATACCCAACTTGGCGCCACTGACTTTGCGGGTCAAAGGGAAAGGCGCGTTCACCCACTGGTTGGCGCGTACAAACTTGTCGGACTGAGGGACTTGACGGCCAATTGACAGCATCAATGCGATGGCCAAATCGGCCACATCGTCATTCAGTACTTCAGGCGTGTGCGTGACCGGCACGCCGCGCGCAATCGCTGCAGGCACATCCACGCCGTCATAGCCCACACCGCAAATCGAAATCATCTCCAACGCGGGCAATTGGTCCATCAAGGCTTTGTCGATCTTGGCTTCACCGCCACCCACCACAGCGCGGATGCGTGCCAGCACTTCAGGCGCCGGCAAGGGCTCTCGTGCGTGCACCACAAATTGGCTTTCCAAACTGGCCATCAAAAACGGGGGGACACGCGAGGTCAACAAGATTTCGGTCTGACTCATGAAGTTAAGTTCCATTTAAAGACATGCTGGTTTAGGGGTTTGCACGGGTGTCCAACGGGTTTACATTCGGGGTGCAATTTCTTATCATCATACGATAGTATTTTTAAATTCACCCCCTAGTTTTCCCTCATCCAACCGGACCGTCATGACCCAAAATCCCCGTAAGAAACCTGAAGACCTGCGCAGCCAACAATGGTTCGGTCGTCAAGACCGCGATGGCTTTGCCTATCGCAGCTGGCTCAAAGGCAAGGGTTTGCCGCACGATCAATTTGATGGCCGTCCGGTGATTGGCATTTGCAACACCTTCAGCGAACTGACCCCCTGCAACTCGCACTTTCGCACCTTGGCCGAGCAGGTGAAAATTGGGGTCTACGAGGCTGGTGGTTTCCCGCTGGAGTTCCCAGTCATGTCGCTCGGCGAAACGCTTCTGCGCCCCACCGCCATGCTGTATCGCAACCTGGCCAGCATGGACGTAGAAGAAAGCATTCGCGGCAACCCGATTGACGGCGTTGTGCTCTTGATGGGCTGCGACAAAACCACCCCCTCTTTGCTGATGGGCGCTTCCAGCGTCGATTTGCCCACCATTGGTGTCTCGGGCGGCCCCATGCTCAACGGCAAATGGCGCGGTCAAGAGTTGGGTTCGGGCACCGGCGTGTGGAGCATGAGCGAGCAGGTGCGTGCGGGCACTCTCAAGCTGGCCGACTTTTTCGAAGCCGAAAGTTGCATGCACCGTAGCCACGGTCACTGCATGACCATGGGCACAGCCAGCACCATGGCCAGCATGGTGGAAGCCTTGGGTATTGGCCTGCCGGGCAACGCCGCCTACCCGGCGGTCGATGGCCGGCGCAATGTGCTCGCGCGCAACGCTGGGCGCCGCATTGTCGAGATGGTGCACACCGATCAAAAAATCTCCCAAGTGTTGACGCGCGAAGCTTTTGAAAATGCCATCCGCACGCTGGCGGCGATTGGCGGCTCCACCAATGCGGTGATCCACCTGATCGCGATTGCCGGCCGCTTGGGCCTGAAACTCACGGTCGACGACTTTGAGCGTTTAGGAAGTGAATTGCCGTGCCTGCTGAACCTGCAGCCTTCGGGCGAACACCTGATGGAAGACTTTTGCTACGCCGGCGGCCTGCCCGTGGTGATGAAAGAGATCGAGCACTTGCTGCACAAAGACATCATCACTGTCAGTGGTCACAGCGTGGCCGAGAACATTGCTGACGCGGTCAACTACGATCCGCGCGTCATCAAAAGCTTTGACGCCCCATTCAAAGAAAAAGCCGGCATCGCCATCTTGCGCGGCAACCTAGCGCCGCGCGGCGCAGTTATAAAACCCAGCGCCGCCACGCCGGCCTTGATGACGCACACCGGCCGCGCCGTGGTGTTTGAAGACA
>CANGEG010000261.1 GCA_947452725.1 Comamonadaceae bacterium
GAAAAATACCTGCCTGAGCAAGACTGGTTTTACGCCGAAGACGAGTTGACCGACCGCAGCGAGAAATTTTTGGCCAGCGAAATCGTGCGCGAAAAACTGTTTCGTTTCACCGGCGACGAATTACCTTACACCTCCACCGTGGTGGTGGAAAAGTTTGAAGAAGAAAAAGGCCGCACCAGCAAACGCATGGTGCGCATTGCCGCCACCATCGTGGTCGAGCGCGACGGCCACAAGGCCATGGTGATCGGCGACAAAGGTGAACGCCTCAAGCGCATCGGCACCGAAGCGCGGCAAGAGCTGGAAAAATTGCTGGACGCCAAGGTCTTCATCGAAATTTGGGTCAAGGTCCGCTCCGGCTGGGCCGATGACGAAGCCCGCGTGCGATCCTTCGGCTATGAGTAAAGGCGAGGGCGCTGCTGCCTTGCTTGTCGATATCGCGCCCACAGCGCCCCGGGCGTGACCGATTGACATGGCCACCCAACGCATCACCGAAGAGCCCGCTTTTGTTTTGCACCGGTACGACTGGAGTGAAACCAGCCTGATTCTGGAAGTGCTGACCCGCCACCATGGCCGGGTGGCCTTGGTGGCCAAGGGCGCCAAACGCCCCAGCTCTAGCTTTCGCCCGATCTTGCTGCCCATGCAACCCTTGGCTGTGAATTACGGCGGTGACTCGGACATTCGCACACTGAAAGGGGTGGAGTGGGTCGGCGGCCATGTGATGCCCACCGGCGACGCCTTGCTCTCGGGCTACTACCTCAACGAGTTGCTGCTGCGCCTGCTGGCGAGAGACGACCCGCACAGCGCCTTATTTGACGTGTACGCCGCCACCATTCAAATTTTGGCCACTGAGGGGCCTGATTTGCGCCAAGGCGCCCTGCGCGTGTTTGAGCTGATGCTGCTGCGCGAAATTGGCTTGCTGCCCAGCCTCGACCAGCAAACCCTGGCCATGACGCCTTTGCTGCCTGAAGGCCAGTATTGCCTGGTGCCCGAAGGCGGCCTGCGCCAAGCCCATGCCGAAGACCGCACCCGTTTGACTGGCACCCAGTGGACGCAGCTGCAAACCGCGCTGGACGATACTTCGGCCTACACCGCCACTTTGCGGGTCTGCCTGGACCATGTGGCCGCACTGCGCCCCCAACTGCGGGCATTGCTCAACTACCATTGCGGCGTCGGCAATTTGAAGACCCGCCAAATGATGATGGACATTCAAAGCTTATGAACACCTCGCCCCATACCCGAACCGCCTTGTCGGTCAACGTCAACAAAGTGGCTTTGCTGCGCAACTCCCGGCACCTGGGTATTCCCAGCGTGACGCAGGCCGCCCAGATGTGCCTGCAAGCAGGCGCGCAAGGCATCACCGTGCATCCACGACCCGACGAGCGCCACATTCGCGCGCAAGACGTGCAAGAGTTGGTTGCGGTCATGCAGGCCTGGCCAAATCGCGAGTTCAATATCGAAGGCAATCCGTTTCACAACCTGATGGACTTTGTGCGCCAGGTGCGTCCGCAGCAAGTGACCTTTGTGCCCGACAGCGAAGGTCAATTCACCAGCGACCATGGCTGGCGCTTTCCCGAAGACGCCTCCCGCTTGCAGCCGCTGATCGCCGAATGCAAAGCTCTGGGGGTGCGGGTGAGTTTATTCATGGACCCAATCCCTACGCAAATGGCCGCCGCCCGCGCCTTGGGCGCCGACCGGGTCGAGCTGTACACCGAGCCCTACGCCGCAGCCTGGGGGGGGCCTGAGCAGGACACGCAATTGGCGCGCTACGTGCGCACCGCGCAGGCAGCCACCGCTGTGGGCCTGGGCTTGAACGCCGGGCACGACCTGAACCAAGACAATCTGCCGGCGTTTGTCCAAGCCATACCGCAATTGCAAGAAGTCTCCATCGGTCACGCCTTGATTTCCGACGCCTTGGAGCTGGGTTACGCCGCCACCGTGGTTGCTTACCTCAAGGCGTTGGAGCCGCGCGCATGATCTACGGCATTGGCACTGACATTTGCGACATCCGCCGCATCCGTGCCAGCTTGGAGCGCCATGGCGAGCGCTTTGCCGCCAAGGTGCTCAGCGATGGCGAAATGAAAATGTACCGCGCGCGCAGTCAACGCTGGCCGGAGCGCGGCATTCGCTTTGTGGCCACCCGTTTCTCGGCTAAAGAGGCCTTCAGCAAAGCTGTGGGTTTGGGCATGCGCATGCCCATGACCTGGCGGCATTGCGAGATCGGCAAACTCCCCAGTGGCCAGCCCACCATCATCTTGCATGGCGCGTTGAAAACCTGGTTTGAAGCCAAGGGCCTGAGTGCCCATATCACGGTGACGGATGAGGTCGATTACGCGGCCAGTTTTTGCGTTGTCGAGACCCAGGCTTAAACCCAAGGTTTGAAACCCAGGCTTGAAATCCCTTCATTGACCTCCAACTGCATTGCTCATGACCTTTCACGCGCCCCTCCTGCTGGACATTGCCGGCACCGAACTGAACGCCGACGACCGTCGCCGCTTGGCCCATCCGCTGACTGCCGGCTTGATCCTGTTTGGCCGCAACTGGCAAAGCCGGGCGCAGATCACGGCGCTGTGCGCCCAGGTCAAAGCCATTCGCTCGGACCTGTTGATCGCGGTGGATCACGAAGGCGGTCGCGTGCAGCGCTTTCGCCATGATGGCTTCACACACCTGCCGCCGATGCGCCGCTTGGGTGAGATGTGGCTGGACGACGGCCGTGGTCAGTCCGGCTCGGGCGCGCTCAAAGCCTGTCGCGCAGCAACTGCTGCAGGTTTCGTTTTGGCCGCCGAGCTGCGGGCCTGCGGTGTGGATTTCAGCTTCACCCCCGTGCTGGACCTCAATTACGGTGGCAGCACCGTGATCGGCGACCGCGCACTGGCGCGCGATCCGCGTGTGGTGACGGTGCTCGCCAAGAGCCTGATGCATGGCTTGCTGCAGGCCGGCATGGGCAATTGCGGCAAGCATTTCCCGGGGCATGGGTTTGTCAAAGCCGATTCGCATGTGGACATGCCGATTGACCGGCGCAGCCTCAAAGCCATCTTGGCCGAAGACGCCATGCCCTATGACAGCTTGAACACCAGCTTGATGAGCGTCATGCCCGCGCATGTGATTTACCCCAAAGTGGACGCCCGGCCCGCTGGGTTTTCCAAGCGCTGGTTGCAAGACATCTTGCGCGAGCAACTGGGTTTTGCCGGCGCCATCATCAGCGACGACTTGTCGATGGTGGGTGCCCGTCAAATTGACGGCCAGCCCGTGAGCTACACCCAAGCGGCTTTGACGGCCTTGGACGCCGGTTGCGACTTGGCGCTGCTGTGCAACCAGTCTTTGAACGGCGGCGCCGAGATCGATGCCGCCTTGAACGGCCTGGCCGAAGCACAAC
>CANGEG010000262.1 GCA_947452725.1 Comamonadaceae bacterium
AGGCAGAGGAGGTTTGGGCGTGCAGCCAAGTGGGCGCAACCATCAGGGCGCCCAAAGCGGCGCCCCCTTGAAGAAGAGAACGGCGAACGGGGGTCATCAAAAGAGCTCCGGAAAATAAAAAATCCTGTCGGCACATGCAAGTCGCTCATCATTGAAGTGGAGCGCCTATGCCCCGAAGGCAGGTGGTTTGGCCTTGTGCGAGAGGCACTGACCAAGAGGGATTATCGCTGAGTGTCCAGATTGAACAACGGATCAGCGGCTAACCAACGGCTGAAGCCAGCCCTCGGCCTCTCGCGCGCTCCAGTCCACGTCACCCAGCACGCGCCACAGCGCTTTGCCATCAGCACCAATCAGTACCGTGGTGGGGAAAACGGTCACGCCCCATTGCTTCGCCAATTCGCCTTGTGGGTCCAGCACCACCGGAAAATCCAACCCGGTAGATTTCATGTACCGACTCACACGCGATGCGGGTTCCCTCACGTTGATGCCGATCACTAGCGGGTTGCCACCGCTGATCTCGTGCAAGGTTTGCAGCGAGGGAAGTTCTTCTTTGCAAGGCGCGCACCAAGTAGCCCAAAAATTCAGCACCACCGCCCTTCCCTTGAGGCTGGCTGTGCTCCAGCGCTGGCCTTGCACATCTTGCCATTCGATGGCCGGTGTGGCCTGGCGCGCGGGCCAACGGGCTTTGTCAAACTGCGCTTGAGACAACGTACTCCATGCGCACAAGCACAAGCCCAAGCTCCATAAAAAACGGCTTCTGAGTGCTTGCATCAGATGCCGTGGCATGGAGTGAGCTTTGAGTTGACTAACAATGACTGAGCGCGTCAAACGCGCTCGGCCACCCAAGCCTGCACGCTGGCCAGCGCGGCCGGCAAGGCTGCTGCGTTGGTGCCGCCGGCCATGGCCATATCGGGCTTGCCGCCGCCTTTGCCGCCAACTTGTTGCGCCACAAAATTGGCCAACTCGCCAGCTTTGACTTTGTCCGTGTTGTCCGACGTCACGCCCGCAGCTATATTGACTTTGTCACCATCCGCAGCAGCCAGCACGATGACCGCAGACTTCATTTTGTCTTTGAGCTTGTCCATGGTGTCGCGCAAAGTTTTGGCGTCCGCGCCATCGAGCTTGGCGACCAGCAACTTGACGCCCTTGATGTCGACCGCTTTCGTCATCAACTCATCGCCCTGGAAGGAAGCGAGCTTGCCTTTGAGGGCCGACATTTCTTTTTCCAGCGCCTTGACCTGATCGAGTACCTGCGCAATGCGCTGATTCAGTTCAGCAGTGGGTGCCTTGAACGATGAAGCAGCTTGAGCCACCGTGCTTTCCAGCGACTGAAGATACGCCAAAGCGTTCACACCGGTCACAGCTTCGATGCGGCGCACACCAGCGGCCACGCCCGCTTCGCCCACCACTTTGAACAAGCCAATGTCACCCGTGCGCTGCACGTGCGTGCCGCCGCACAGCTCGCGGCTGGTGCCAATATCGAGCACACGCACGGTCTCGCCGTACTTTTCACCAAACAGCATCATGGCGCCGGTTTTCTGTGCGGATTCGATGTCCATCACCCGCGCTTGGGCTGCGGCATTGGCCAAAATTTCGGCATTCACCAAAGCTTCAATTTCCAAAATCTGCGCATCGGTCACCGGCGCGTTGTGCGCAAAGTCAAAACGGGTGCGCTCGGCATTCACCAGCGAGCCTTTTTGCTGCACATGGCTGCCCAGTACTTCGCGCAAGGCTTTGTGCATCAAGTGGGTGGCGCTGTGGTTGCGCACGGTGGCGGCGCGCACAGCGGTGTCCACATGGGCTTGCACGGCATCACCCACTTTCAGGCTGCCAGTTTTCAATTCACCGTGATGCCCAAAAACATCGGCCTTGATCTTGAGCGTATCGGCCACATGGAACTGGCCACCCGCGTTATGGATCACGCCCTGGTCGCCCACCTGGCCACCGGACTCGGCGTAGAACGTGGTGGTATCGAGCACCACCACGCCGGCCTGACCGGCTTGCAAATCGTTCACGGCAGCGCCGTCGAAATACAGCGCCAGCACTTTCGCATTGGCCGTCAAATCTTCGTAACCGACAAAGTCGTTGCCCGCACCGGTGTACTCCAGCGCCTTGTCCATCTTGAACTTGCCTGCGGCGCGGGCCTGGGATTTTTGCTTTTCCATGGCGGTGGCAAACCCGGCTTCGTCCACCGACAGGCCACGCTCGCGGCATACATCGGCCGACAAGTCGAGCGGAAAGCCGTAGGTGTCGTGCAGCTTGAAAGCCACTTCGCCGGGCAGCACTTTCACGCCGCCTTCGAGGGCGGCATCCAAAATTTGCATGCCGCTTTGCAGCGTTTCAAAGAAACGCTCTTCTTCAATGCGCAAGATCTCGGCAATGCGCTCGGCCTGGTTGGCCATGTTGGGGTAAGCCGCGCCCATGAGCTTGACCAGGTCAGGCACCAGCTTGTGGAAAAACGGTTTTTTCTGCCCCAGCAAATAGCCATGGCGAATGGCCCGGCGAATGATGCGACGCTGCACATAGCCTCGACCTTCGTTGCTCGGCACTACGCCGTCGCTCACCAAGAATGAAGTGGCGCGAATGTGGTCGGCGATCACGCGCAGGGACTTGTGGCCCAGGTCGGT
The DNA here is from genome assembly GCA_947452725.1 of Comamonadaceae bacterium. Classification (GTDB taxonomy): domain Bacteria; phylum Pseudomonadota; class Gammaproteobacteria; order Burkholderiales; family Burkholderiaceae_C; genus Limnohabitans_A. The sequence continues at coordinate 2,628 of CANGEG010000262.1, forward strand.
GCAGCCGGTTTCGCGCGAAGCTGATTTAATCAGCGCGTCAAAAATGTCGATCTCGTAGTTGCTGTGAACGTGTTGAAGAATCGCTGCCAGACGCTCCAAGCCCATGCCGGTATCCACACAAGGCGCGGGCAACGGCGTGACGTTGCCGCTCTCGTCCATGTTGAACTGCATGAACACGTTGTTCCAAATTTCGATAAATCGGTCGCCGTCTTCGTCCGGGCTGCCGGGTGGGCCGCCAGGAATGTGGTCACCGTGGTCATAGAAAATCTCGCTGCATGGGCCGCAAGGTCCGGTGTCGGCCATCATCCAGAAGTTGTCTGACTTGTAGCGGCCGCCCTTGTTATCACCAATGCGGATGATGCGAGTTTCTTGCACAATGCGCTCTGGGGTCCATCCCGCCTTGACAAAAATGCCCTCCCAAATCGCATAGGCCTCATCGTCTTCCATGTAGACCGTGGCGTAAAGCTTGTCGGCGGGCAATTTGTAGACTTCGGTCAGCAGCTCCCACGCCCATTGCAGCGACTCGCGCTTGAAATAGTCGCCAAACGACCAGTTGCCCAGCATTTCAAAGAAGGTGTGATGCCGCGCGGTATAGCCCACATTCTCCAAGTCGTTGTGCTTGCCACCGGCACGCAGGCAGGCTTGCACCGAGGCGGCGCGCACGTAGCTGCGTTTGTCCGAGCCCAAAAACACGTCTTTGAACTGGACCATGCCCGAGTTGGTGAACAT
>CANGEG010000263.1 GCA_947452725.1 Comamonadaceae bacterium
AGGTGAATACTCCGGTGTGGGCGGTCGCGCTCACCAAGGTCACCCGATTGAAGTGGCTACCGATGTGAGTATGATGACCCGTGCCGGCGTGGAGCGCATCATGCGCTACGCCTTCAAGCTGGCCCAGTCGCGCCCGCGCAAACTGCTGACCGTGGTCACCAAATCCAACGCACAGCGCCACGCCATGGTGATGTGGGACGAGATTGCGCTGGAGGTTAGCCGCGAGTTCCCCGACGTGACCTGGGACAAAGAGCTGGTGGATGCCGCCACCGCCCGCATGGTCAACCGCCCAGCCACCTTGGACACTTTGGTGGCCACCAATTTGCACGCCGACATCTTGAGCGACTTGGCTGCGGCCCTGGCCGGTAGCCTGGGCATTGCGCCCACCGGCAACATTGACCCCGAGCGCCGCTACCCGAGCATGTTCGAGCCGATTCACGGCTCGGCGTTCGACATCATGGGCAAAGGCTTGGCCAATCCCTTGGGTACTTTTTGGTCGGCGGTCATGCTGCTGGAGCACCTTGGCGAAAACGCCGCGGCCCAGCGTTTGATGAAAGCCGTTGAAGCGGTGACGGCCAATCCTGCACTGCACACGGGCGACTTGGGCGGAACAGCACGCACCGTCGATGTCACCGAAGCAGTATGCCAAGCCTTGACTTGACGGGCCTTACCGTGGCTTGATGAGTCACTTTGCCCAATCAGCGGTTGTGCTTTCCTGATTTTCTTTAAGGTTTGAATATGAAATCCAAGTGCTTACCCGTGGCCATGGCTTGCGTAGCGCTGTGGTCTGCGAATGCTTGGGCACAGGACTACCCAGTGCCCAATAAAACCATCACATTCGTTTTGCCTTACGCAGCCGGCGGGCCGACCGACAAAGCGGCGCGGGACTTGGCTCAGGCCATGAGCAAGTTTTTGGGCGGACAAAGCATCGTGATCGACAACGCCGCAGGCGCTTCGGGCTCGATTGGGACCAACAAAGTGGCCAAGGCGTCTGCCGATGGCTACACCCTTTTATTCACGCACATTGCGCAGGCCACCTTGGTGAGCTTCTTTCGCAATCTGCCCTACAACGTGGAAAAAGACTTCGAGTATCTCGGCTTGGTCAGCGAAAACCCGATGAACCTGATCGGGCGCCCCAGCTTGCAGGCCAACACGATGGCCGAACTGGTCACCTGGGCCCACGCCAACAAGGGCAAGATCAACATCGCCAACGCGGGGCCGGGTTCGGCATCTCATTTGTGCGGCATGTTGTTTCAATCGACCCTCAAAGTGGACATGACCTCCGTGCCTTATAAAGGCACGGCCCCCGCTATGACTGACCTGATCGGTGGTCAGGTGGACCTGATGTGCGACCAAACTACAACCACGATCGCTCAAATTGAAGGCAAGAAGGTCAAGTCGTTTGCCGTCACCACCCCTGCGCGTTTGGCCTCGTCTGTCCTCAAAGACATGCCCACTATGCAAGAAGCGGGGCTCAAGGATTTCACTGTCACCATCTGGCAAGGCCTTTACGCCCCCAAGGGCACGCCAGCCGTGGTGCTGAAAAAACTCAATGAAGCCCTCAAAGCAGCGGTCAAAGATCCTGAGTTCATCCGCAAGCAAGAGGCGGGGGGCGCATCAGTCATCACGGACGCGCGCAACGACCCGGTCGGTCACAAGGCCTTCGTTGTGTCGGAGGTGGTTAAGTGGGCGCCGATCATCAAAGCTGCAGGGGTTTACGCCGATTGAAGTGACCCCCGGGAGAACGCTGCAGCTGCTCAAATGGCTTTATCCTCTGAGCCTGTTTAGCTTCCTTGAGAACTCCCTGCTATGACCGACCCCCAAACTGTGTTGCGCCGTCTCTACGATGTGGCTGTGCAAAGCGCTTTGCCGCTGGCCAATACGGCCGCCAATTTGCCCAGGCCCCCCGATCCAGCGAAGGGGCGCACCTTGGTGGTGGGAGCCGGCAAAGCGGCTGGGGCAATGGCGCAGGCCATTGAGGCTTTGTGGCCTTTTGACGCACCCTTGTCAGGCCTGGTGGTCACGCGTTATGGACACACGCCACCTCGCCCAGCGGGTTTGCGTGAGCGTATTGAGGTGCTCGAGGCTTCGCACCCTGTGCCTGATGCGGCCGGGCTGCGCGCTGCTGAGCGCATTTTGGCGCTGACACAGGGCCTGACGGCCGATGATCTGGTGCTGTGCCTGATCTCGGGTGGCGGTTCGGCACTACTGACTTTGCCTGCTGACGGTCTCAGCCTGGAGGAGAAGCAAGCCATTAACCGCCAATTACTTGCCAGCGGCGCCAACATTGCCGAGATGAATTGCGTGCGCAAACACCTCTCGCGCATCAAGGGCGGGCGGCTTGCAGGGGCTTGCGCTCCGGCGCGCGTGGTCACGCTGACCATCAGCGATGTGCCGGGCGATGACCCTTCCATCATTGCCAGTGGCCCTACCGTGGCCGATGTCAGCACCTGCGCCGATGCGCTGGCAGTGCTCAAGCGCTACGCCATCACCGCGCCGCCCACCGCGCAGCAAGCCCTGGAATCAGGTGCGTGGGAGACGCCCAAGCCCGGCTCGAGAGTGTTTGAAGGTCATGCTGTGCATATGATTGCCACGCCCCAACAGTCCTTGGAGGCAGCGGCCGATGCGGCTCGTGCGATGGGCTTGAACGCCTACATCTTGAGTGACGAGATCGAGGGCGAATCACGTGAGGTGGGCAAAGTGCATGCGGCGCTGGCGCGGGCCGTGGCCAAAGGGCAGGGCGCTTTTCAAAAACCTTGTGTGATTTTGAGCGGAGGTGAAACCACCGTCACCCTCAAACCCCTCGCCGAAGGTGCCGTCAAAGGCCGGGGCGGTCGGGCTGGAGAGTTTTGTTTGGGCTTGGTGCAAGCCCTACAAGGCCAGTCCGGCGTCTGGGCCTTGGCCGCGGATACCGATGGCATTGATGGCATAGAAGACAACGCGGGCGCCCTGGTCGCGCCCGACAGTTTGCAACGTGCGCAGACCCTGGGCTTGAAGGTCGACGATTATTTACAGCGCAATGATGCGTATACTTTTTTCCATGCGCTCGGTGATTTGGTGGTGACCGGACCGACCCACACCAATGTGAACGATTTTCGAGCCATTTTGATTGTGTGAATTCAGCAGGAGCCTCGCCATGTCGATCAGTCGTCGAACCTTGTTTGCAGCGGCCACCGCTGCAGCCGTGGATGCGGCCTTCTCCCAAACCCTGCACGTTCAACATCCTGATCTGCCGGTGCTGGCGCCCTCCGCCGAACCCTATGCCCGTTTGCAAGGCGGCCAGCCCCATCACCTGACGGCCGATCAAGCCTCGCAACGCTCGTCAGACAGCCCCGCGCCCAAAGGCCC
>CANGEG010000264.1 GCA_947452725.1 Comamonadaceae bacterium
ATGCTGTTGGCGTGACCCGGAAACCACTCGGCCAGCGCTTCGGCCAGGCGGGTGATGATCTCGGTGTCGCCGCCTTCGTAGTGCACTTGCACGGCGCGCATGGTCTCCAAAATCGTGGTGTGCTGACCGGCATGGCAGTTATCGGCCGAAAAGCCGGTGGCCAGCATCCAGCGGTCTTCTTGCGCAAAGTGCTCCACCGTGTGCGACAAAAAGTCCAAGTACAGGGGCAACTGCTGGTCTTGTGGCGTGGCCAAGATCTCGTTCAGCATGGTCACGAACTCTTCGTGCGTCTCGTCCATGCGGCTGTCGCCGGTGTTCAGGTCGGTCGACCAGTTCAGGGGAGCGGTAGTAGTTGTCATGGCGCTTCAGTCGGCCAAGCCGACAAACATGTTTTGCACATCGTCATGGGCATCCATGGCGGCCAAAAAGGCTTCCACTTCTTCCAGCTGCGCAGGCGTCAAGTTGGCCGGGTCCACAGGGTTCTTGGCCTTGTAGCCCAGCTTGGCCGACAGCACGGTAAAGCCGTGCGCGGGCAGGGCGCGGCTGACCAAGTCCAAGTCCGCAGGGTCGGTGTAAAACATCGTGGCGCCTTCTTCTGCGGCTTCAAAGTCTTGCGCGCCTGCTTCGATGGCGGCCAACTCGGCGTCAGCGCCGGGGGCGGCGGGTTCGGCTTCGATCATGCCTAGGTGGTTAAAGTCCCAAGCCACCGAACCGGAGGTGCCCATTTGGCCTTTGCGAAACAGCACCCGCATTTCGGGCGCCGTGCGCTTGACGTTGTCGGTCAGGCATTCCACCATCACTGGCACTTGGTGCGGGGCGTGACCCTCGTACATCACATGCTCAAAGTTCACGACTTCACCGGTCAGGCCTGCGCCTTTTTTGATGGCGCGTTCCAGCGTCTCTTTGGGCATGGACACTTTACGCGCCTGCTCCAACACCAAGCGCAGCTTGGAGTTGAGCGACGGGTCAGCGCCATTGCGCGCTGCGACCATGATTTCTTTGGCAAGCTTGCCAAACATCTGCCCTCTGGCGTTAGCCGCCAGTTCTTTGCCTTTGGCTTTCCATTGCGCGCCCATGATGTGATTCCTTTGTTGCAGCGCACAGCGCGCTGGAGTGAGATGTGGGGATTTTATAGGGCTTGGATCCATCCCTCGGATGAGGCTGCTGGGCGCACAGATGGACCGATGCTTGGCAAATGGATACATTATTATTAATTGACATCCTCCCCTGCCTTTAGGCAGGGGAGGATGTCAACCAGAGCCTTGGTCACAGCAGCTTGCAAGGCTTTGAGCATCGCTAATGTTTGTGGGCTGGGTTGGGTAGATGCGCTAGTCATGATGTGGCCTTGTCCAAGAGTTCTTGGAAATGTCCGAGGTGTTCAAGCTTACGCAATTCGCCTTCTTGATGAAAGACTAATTTCGGAGTGGGGCCTGTATTCATAAAGCAACGGCATGCATTCGTTTGCGAACTAAATAGGTTCAACAGATTGGACAAGCTTCTGGAAAAGCGACGCTCAATGTCCGCTGATGGAATGTTATGTCCGCCGTGCGCTACCCGTTCAGCGACACGCCATTTGGACATTTCCATACTGGGTAAAGACAGGTAGATCAATTCCATACGCCAACCTTGTGCTTGGAGCCGCTGCACCAACTTAAGGTAGCTTCGACCTGCGAGGATCGTTTCAAATGCAAAGTCTTCTTGCTTTTAAATGCACGCCTCAATTTCTGCTAAAAATAGGCGGCTGGCAGCGACCAATTCACGCTCTGGTGCCAAAGGAGATAGTCCTGAGGCAATCAAATCGGCGTTCACAAATCTGGAGCAGTGGGCCACATGGGGCAGATATTCCAATGCAAAAGTGGTTTTTCCTGCCCCGTTAGGACCAGCAATGATCCAGCAAGTAGGCATCAAACCAGCCTTGCCCGATGCCGTGCAATCTGTAACTTGACCTGCGCTGGTGCGGTGCCGCCCAAGGTGTTGCGGGCATTCAGTGAACCGCGCAGGCTCAGGACTTCGTAGACGTCTTTTTCGATGGACGCATGAAAGCCCTGCAGCACGGCCAGCGGCAACTCGGACAGGTCGCAGTTGTGGGAGGTGGCAGCTTTGACAGCGTGGGCCACGGTTTCGTGCGCATCGCGGAAGGGTTGGCCTTTTTTCACCAAGTAGTCGGCCAAGTCGGTCGCTGTGGCATAGCCTTTTTTCACGGCCGCTTCCATGGCGTCGGCATTCACGGTGATGCCACCTTCTTTCTGGCCGGTGGCCGAATTGAGCTGGCCACCGATCATTTCGCTGAAAATGCGCAAAGTGTCTTTGAGTGTGTCCACGGTGTCAAACAGCGGCTCTTTGTCTTCTTGGTTGTCTTTGTTATAGGCCAGGGGTTGGCCTTTCATCAACGTGAGCAGGCCCATCAAGTGGCCAAACACACGGCCGGTTTTGCCGCGAGCCAGTTCGGGCACGTCGGGGTTTTTTTTCTGCGGCATGATGGAGCTGCCGGTGGTGAAGCGGTCAGCAATTTTGACGAAGCCAAAGTTTTGGCTCATCCACAAAATCAGTTCTTCAGACATGCGGCTGATGTGCATCATGCACAGGCTGGCGGCGGCGGTAAATTCAATCGCGAAGTCGCGGTCGCTCACGCCGTCTAAGCTGTTTTGGCAAACTTGCGCTTGACCATCGGCATCGACCATGCCCAGAGTGCGGGCCACGCGTTCACGGTCCAGCGGGTAGGTGGTGCCAGCCAGCGCGGCGCTGCCCAGGGGCAGGCGGTTGGTACGGCGGCGCACGTCGACCATCCGTTCGGCGTCGCGGGCAAACATTTCCACATAAGCGAGCAGGTGGTGCGCAAAGCTCACGGGTTGGGCCACTTGCAAATGGGTAAATCCGGGCAGAATCACTTCGACATTGTGCTCGGCCACATCGACCAGCGACTTTTGCAGGTCCACCAACAGCTCGATGATCAGGTCCATCTCGCTGCGCAACCACAGGCGCACATCGGTGGCGACTTGGTCGTTGCGGCTGCGGCCGGTGTGCAATCGCTTGCCCGCGTCTCCCACCAACTGCGTCAGACGCGCTTCAATGTTCAGGTGCACGTCTTCCAGGTCCAGTTTCCATTCAAAGGCGCCGGACTCGATTTCTTTCGTGATTTGCGCCATGCCGCGCTGAATGTCGGCTAAGTCGCTGGCGCCGATGATTTTTTGGGTTGCCAGCATCTCGGCGTGGGCCAGGCTGCCGCTGATGTCGGCTTGCCACAGGCGCTTGTCAAAGAACACGCTGGCCGTGTAGCGCTTGACCAACTCGCTCATGGGTTCAGAAAAGAGCGCGGACCAGGCTTGGGATTTTTTGTCGAG
>CANGEG010000265.1 GCA_947452725.1 Comamonadaceae bacterium
AGTTTCGAACTTGTGACCCCTGCAGTGTGAATGCAGTGCTCTACCCCTGAGCTAACCGCCCTAACGCTCTAAAGCGAAGACCACAATTATGCCATAAAAAATCAGGCGTTCACCCTTGCGCCCAGATTTCGCCACACGGTTTTGCCGCCGCTGGATTTGTCTAATTGTTTCAGCACATCTTCGTGGGCAGACAACTCGTTGTCATTCGCACGCAGCACAGGAAGCTGGTAACTGGACAGGTCAATTTGCAGATCGGCTTGGTGTTTGGGTTGATCGTCGCTGATCTCCATCAGCAGGGCTTCTTGGCCGCGTGTGAGGTTAATGTAAACATCGGCTAGCAACTCGGCGTCCAGCAGGGCGCCGTGCAAGGTGCGACCCGAGTTGTCCACACCCAAGCGATCACACAGCGCGTCCAAGCTGTTGCGCTTGCCGGGGTACATCTGCTTGGCCATGACCAAGGTGTCGATCACGTTGGACACATAGGTGGCAAAAGGCGCCTGCCCTACCCGTTCCAACTCTTTGTTCAAGAAGCCAATGTCAAAAGCGGCGTTGTGGATGATGATTTCGGCATCGCGCAAATAGTCGATCACCTCTTGCGCGACTTGCGCAAACTTGGGTTTGTCGCGCAAAAATTCGTTGCTAATGCCGTGGACCTTGAGTGCATCTTCGTGGCTGTCGCGCTCGGGGTTCAAGTAAAAATGCAAGTTGTTGCCGGTGAGCTTGCGGTTGAACAGCTCCACGCAGCCAATTTCAATCACCCGGTCGCCGCCCTCAGCGGACAAGCCTGTGGTTTCAGTATCAAGAAAGATTTGACGCATCAGTGATTTTCTTTGGCATGGTTGACGGTGTAGCGCGGAATCTCAATCACCAAGTCGTGCTGGGCCAAGAAGGCCTGGCAGCTCAGGCGGGAGTTAGGCTCCAATCCCCAAGCACGGTCCAGCAAGTCTTCTTCTGTTTCTTCCAGCTCATTCAGGCTTTTAAAGCCTTCGCGCACGATCACATGGCAGGTGGTACATGCGCAGCTCATGTCGCATGCGTGCTCGATGTTGATTTTGTGGTCGAGCAAGGCTTCACAAATGCTGGTGCCCGAAGGCGCCGAGATTTCGGTGCCGGCAGGACAGTATTCGGGATGAGGCAAGATTTTGATGACGGGCATAGCTTGTGAATGTTATCTCAATACCCATTACAGGGCTTGGATGTTTTGCCCCGAGAGGGCTTTTTGAATGCTGTGGTTCATACGCTCGGCGGCAAAGGCTTCGGTACCCTTGGCCAGCGTCATAGTCACCTCTTCCAGCGTTTTGGCGTCTTGCTCTGTCTGCACCGCTTTGCGCAAGTTCTGCATGAGTTGATCAATCATGCTGCGCTCTTGGGGGCTGAGCAGGTTGGCGTCGGCATCCAACGCGCTTTGCGTAGCGAGCAACATGCGGTCGCCGTCCACGCGGGCTTCGACCAGGGCACGTGCTTTCATGTCCACTTCAGCGGTGGTGAAGCTTTCTTGCAGCATGGTGGCGATTTGCGTGTCGCTCAAACCGTAAGACGGTTTCACATCGATAGCCGCCTCCACGCCGCTGATTTGCTCTTTGGCGCTGACGCTGAGCAAACCGTCGGCGTCCACCGTAAAGGTCACGCGGATTCGCGCCGAACCGGCCGCCATGGGTGGGATGCCGCGCAACTCAAACCGCGCCAGGCTGCGGCAGTCGGGCACCAAGTCGCGCTCACCTTGAACCACATGCAAAGCCAGGGCGGTTTGCCCATCCTTGTATGTGGTGAAGTCTTGCGCCATAGCAGTCGGAATGGTCTGATTGCGCGGGATGATGCGCTCGACAAGGCCGCCCATGGTCTCAATGCCCAGCGATAAAGGAATCACGTCCAGCAAAAGCAAATCGCCTGCGGCATCGTTGCCCGCCAATTGATTGGCTTGAATGGCAGCGCCCAGCGCCACGACTTCGTCGGGATTCAGATTGTTCAGTGGCGCTTGGCCAAAAAAGTCAGCCACGGCTTTTTGAATTTGCGGCATCCGGGTTGAGCCGCCCACCATGACCACGCCTTGGATATCGTCTTTGCTTAACTGCGCGTCACGCAGCGCTTTGCGCACCGCCGACAGGCAACGTAGGGTGAGCGCGGCGGTCGCAGCATCAAAGTCAGCGCGGGTCACCGACAGGTCCAGTGTGTGCGCCGAGAGTGTCACTTGCACGGTGGTTTGCGTGGCCTCTGAAAGGGCTTCTTTGGCGCTTCTGGACACCGCTTTGAGCACAGTTTTGTCTTGCGGCGTGGTGGCCTGGGCCTGCGCTTGGGCCAGCAGCCATTGCGCCAGCGCTTCGTCATAATCGTCCCCGCCCAGGGCCGAATCACCGCCTGTAGCCAACACTTCAAACACGCCGCGGGTCAAGCGCAGCACCGATATATCAAAAGTGCCACCGCCCAAATCGAACACGGCGTAAACGCCTTCACTGGCGTTGTCAAGGCCATAGGCAATGGCCGCTGCCGTGGGCTCGTTGATAAGGCGCAGCACGTTCAGGCCGGCCAGTTGCGCCGCGTCTTTGGTAGCTTGGCGCTGCGCGTCGTCAAAGTAAGCCGGCACAGTGATCACGGCACCGTACAGGTCATCGTTGAAAGTGTCTTCGGCGCGATAACGCAAGGTGGCCAAAATTTCGGCACTCACCTCAACCGGAGATTTTTCGCCTTGGACGGTCTTCAACGACAGCATGCCCTGAGCTTTGCTCACAAAAGCATAAGGCAGCTGATCGGCATGGACCAGATCATCTAGGCTGCGGCCCATGAAGCGCTTGACCGAGGCAATGGTGTTTTGCGGGTCGATGGCGGCAGCCGCCACTGCTTCATGGCCAATTTGTCGGCCCTGCCCTGCCAGATAGCGCACCACCGAAGGCAAGAGGAAACGGCCCTGATCGTCGGGCAAGCATTCGGCTACGCCATTGCGCACCGAGGCCACCAGGGAATGGGTGGTACCCAGGTCTATGCCCACAGCAATGCGCCGTTGATGGGGGTCGGGCGCTTGGCCCGGCTCAGAAATCTGTAAAAGCGCCATGGAATGCCGTAGAAAAAAGGGATGGCCGCTCAGTCGAGCAGCTTGTCGAGTTGATTGCGTACTTCGGTGGCAAAACGGTCAATGAACATCAGCGCTCTGACCTGCCCCACCGCTTGAATATAGTCGCCCGCCACGTCAATCGCCTGAGCCAATTCGGAAAGGCATTGCGCACGCGCAGCTTGCACCTCAGCCAGTATGGCCTCCAGCGCCTGCTCCGTATGAGTCTCCTCCAAGGCTTCACGCCATTCCATTTGCTGCATCAAAAATGCAGCGGGCATGGC
>CANGEG010000266.1 GCA_947452725.1 Comamonadaceae bacterium
CACTATATTTTCAAATTTTGGCAAGACCAAGGTATTCTTGATCGACAAAGAAGAGCGAATTTTGCCCTTTGAGGACGAAGACATCTCGCGTGCGGTGGCTGCGAACATGGAGAGCAACGGCGCGGTAATACACCACGGTGCGTCTCTGGAGAAAATGAGCATCGTCAACGGCCAAGTGGAATACGTGCTGAACTTCAAAGATGGGCGCCGCGAAATCCATACAGTGGAGAAAGCGCTGATCTCGGTGGGCCGCGTGTCCAACAGCGAAAACCTGAATTTGCAAGCGGCTGGTGTACTGCTCAATGACAAGGGAAATATTGACGACGAACACACCCGTTCTAACGTGCCGCACATCTACGCGGTGGGCGATTTCACTGCCGATATTTCCTTGGTGAACGTGGGCGAGCTGGAAGGGCGGCATGCCATAGAGCGCATGTTCGGCACGCCACAGCGCCAACTCGTGTACGAGAACATTTCGACCATCATGTTTTTGAACCCAGAGGTGGCCTCAGTAGGTTTGAACGAAACCCAGGCGCGAAAGCAAAAAATTCCATACCGCATTGCGGTGATGAACTACCGCTACGTTAGCCGCGCCATTGCAATGGGTAAGGTGGACGGTTTCTTTAAAATCCTGGTGTCTGATGACAACGAGATGAAGATTTTGGGCATGCGTGTCATGGGTAGTCATGCGTCGAGCACCATCATGGCGGTGGCCTTGATGATCTCCATGGACATTGGCATCGAGCATTTGGCAGAGCTGATTTTTCCGCATCCATCTATCCCCGAAGGCATCCAAGAATGCGCGCGCATGCTGATGGGTAACTCGATTGTGAAGCCAGAGGTTTTCAATTTGGACGTGCGCTGCTACCGGGTCGACGCTCAGGGGCGGATCGAAAACATGTAATTTGCGCCTCAAAGCCTCCAAGAGCGGCCCAAACCGGGGTGCAAGTCACTAAAATCAAGGTTCTTACCCTGATTGATTTCCCCCACCATGACCCAAGTCACCAACACCGTGCGCTTTGTGCTCGACGGCCGCATCGTTGAAGCCCAAGGCGAGCGCCGTACCACCACTGTTCTGGATTATTTGCGGGAGCAGTTGCACCGCACCGGCACCAAGGAGGGATGCGCCGAGGGCGATTGCGGAGCCTGTGTCGTGATGGTAGGCGAGCTGAACGCCGCTGGCACGGGCGTGGAGTATGTGCCTGTCAACAGCTGCATCCAGTTGCTGCCGACGCTGGATGGCAAATCTGTCAAAACCATTGAGAGCTTGAAAAAAGCCGATGGCACGCTGCATCCGGTCCAAGACGAGATGATCAAATGCCACGGCTCTCAATGTGGTTTTTGCACACCGGGCATCGTGATGAGCCTCGTTAACTTGGTGCAGGTGCTGCCCGCGCCCAGCCGCCAGCAAATTACCGACTCGCTCAGCGGGAACCTTTGCCGCTGTACCGGTTACACACCAATCATCGACGCGACGTTCAAAGCGGTGGAAAAGAAGGCCGAACTGAAAATTGACGACCATGCCGATGTGGCTTTGCTGCAAGAGATCAAACGCTCCAGCACGCCCACTTTGACCTTGGACGGTGAGATTATTTTGCAGCCGGTGGTACGCACCAAGAAGGGCAACGAGTTTGTCTCGCCAGCCACACTGGCCGAAGTAGCCGACTACCTGGTCAAGCACCCCACCACTACCTTGCTGGCTGGCAGCACCGAAATCGGTTTGCAGGTAAATAAGCAGTTTGTGCGCCCCGATCACATCATGTACCTTGGCAATGTGGCCGAACTGCGTCAAGTACAAGAAACCGCCACCGCCTGGCGCATGGGCGCTGCTGTCTCGCTAGCCACCACCGAGGCCTTGTTGGCCAAAGCCTACCCCGACTTTGCGGAAGTACTGCGTCGCTTTGGCTCGCCGCCCATCCGGTCGACGGCCACGCTGGCCGGTAACATTGCCAACGGTTCGCCCATTGGTGACTCCATGCCTTGTTTGATGGCCTTGGGCGCTACGCTGATGCTGCGCCGTGGCGACAAAACCCGCAGCGTTTTGTTGGAAAATTTTTACACTGGCATGAAGAAAAACGTTCTTGTGGCAGGTGAGTTCATTGAAGCCATCGAGTTGCCCAAACCTGCAGCAGGCCAAGTGTTCCGCGCCCACAAAGTGAGCAAGCGTTTTGAGCAAGATATTTCTGCGACCTGCGCGGCCATGAGCTACACGCTCAGGGGTGGCAAATTGAGCGCTGTGAAACTGGCTTACAACGGGCTGGCTCAATCGCCTTGCCGCGCTCCTAAGTTGGAAGCTGTGTTGGACGGCAAAGCCCCGGCCGAGGTGAAAGCCGCCGACCTGGACGCCGCGATCACTGCCAGCTTTACTGCCCGCGACGGCCTGCGCGCAACCTGGGCCTATCGCGCCTTGGTGGCGCGCAATTTGGTGCTCGATTTCATTGAAGAACAAACGAAGACCGAGGTGGCTTAAATGAACGCTCCAACCCCCATCAAAAACCTTTTGCCCGCCTCGGGCGTCCAGCAAGGTACCGACATCATTCACGAGTCGGCTCATTTGCATGTCACTGGCACGGCCACCTACACCGATGACATTCCTGAACTGGCGGGCACCTTGTATGCGGCCCTCATCTTGTCGCCCGTGGCGCATGGTGAGTTGATCGGCGACGGCATTGACCGAGCGGCCATTCTCAAAGAGCACGGGGTGGTCGCGGTCTACACGTCCAAAGACATTCCGGGCGAGAACAATTGCGGCCCCATCAACCACGACGATCCTTTTTTGGCCGTCGGCAAAGTTGAGTTCATTGGGCAAGCTGTTGCCGTGGTGGTGGCGCGCAACATGCTCTACGCCCGTGAAGCGGCGCACAAAGCCATAGTGCAAGTCAAAGAGTTGACGCCCATCTTGACGATTGACGAAGCCATGGCCGCGCAAAGCTTTGTGATGCCAGCCAAAGGCATCACTCGCGGTGACGCTGCTGCAGCCATTGCCGCCGCGCCGCGCCGTCTCCAAGGCAGCACCGAGACCGGTCAGCAAGAGCAGTTTTACCTTGAAGGTCAGATCACCTACGCCGTGCCGCGCGAAGACGGTCAGATGACCTTGTATTCGTCGACCCAGCACCCTGATGGCAACCAGCGTGAAGCCGCAGCCGCGCTGAACCTGAACACCAACGACGTGGAGGTCATTTGCCGCCGCATGGGCGGTGCGTTTGGCGGCAAAGAGGGCAACGCCAGCATCTTCAGCCAAAGCGCTGCCTTGGCGGCGCACCTGCTGCAAAAGCCGGTCAAG
>CANGEG010000267.1 GCA_947452725.1 Comamonadaceae bacterium
CCTGGCCCAACCCACCCCTGTCAACGAATCCCCAGGTCTGCACTTGTTCGCACAGGTGGTGGATGCCGCACATCGACCGCAGCTCGCGGAGACGATCAAAGAGTCTGGCAAATTTCCGGGCTGGATATCGGTCCTGTCCGGCCCCGCAGTCAGTGGCGCACTCAACGTCCCACCGGAATTACAGGACAAGCTGCTCGCCGTCAAACTTACCAATGGGCGAGTAGTGATTGCATATGACCCCAGCGAAATCGCAGAACTCAAAAGCCGCATCTTTTTAATGCGAAGCGAACTGTCAGACGCTGGTCACGCGGTGGACGCCAACAGCCTGCCAGTCACCACTGGCGTACTCAAAGAGGTTCGTCTGGCCGCTGAGAAAAAGTCCCACCAAGGCGGCGGTCAAATCCGTTCTGCAGCGGTGGGCCAATTCAAGGAGTGGATAGAGCAAGCCAAAGCACTAGGCGCCACCGACGTGCATTTACGTATTCGTGGCGGTGGACGCGGCGACGTGATGGTTCGGGTGGACGGCGACTTGGAGCATCTACCAGACAGTCAGGCGGGTCTGACGAACAACCAGGTGCTTACCTGCATCAAAGCCGCATACGAGGCCTTGGCCGACCGACACAGCAACAGCGACGGCATGTTTAGCGAAATGGAGCCCAGGAGCTGCATCATCGACTCGCAACTCGGGATTCCCAATCTGCGTTTGCGTTTTAACTCATTGCAGGGGCACTACGGGCCGATGGCAGTAATGCGTTTGCTGACCACCTCCGTGGATCACAAACCCATGAGTTTCGACTCCATGGGCTTTGCACCTTCGCAATGCGCGCTCCTACAAAAGGCACAGCGCATGGAAAAGGGTTTGATGATTCAGTGCGGTATCCCCGGCTCTGGCAAAACCACAGTTGCGAAAACCTTTCTTGAAACCCACCCAAAGAACGGTATCGGGGCGTTCTACCAAGTCGCCGACCCAGTGGAGTACCTGATCCGTGGGGTGCACCAGATTGATGTCCAGCGAAATATCGCCACACTAAGCCAAATCGGCAAAAAAGACCCCTACAGCACGATCATTGAGTCCATTTTGCGCATGGATCCGGACGCATTAGACGTGGGCGAAGTGCGCGACTCCGTAAGCGCCAGTGCGGTCGCGGTTGCGGCCAAGTCAGGTCAAATTGCATTGGGTACTTTGCATACCGGCAGCATCATGGGGATCATGGGACGCCTAACCGACGACAAAATCGGTTTGTCGCGTGGCGAACTCACTTCCGGCAAGATTTTGGGGCTATTGACCTACCAAGCGCTGGTAGCAAAGCTCTGCCCGCACTGCGCTCTGGAAGAAAAAGAGGCCTTGCGCCGGCTTGATTTGATTGGCGACAGACGCGCCCATTCATATCTCGGATTTGTCGTTAAAACAATGCGCGAACAACTCCGACTTGACGTAACAGGGCTGAGGTTTCGCAACTACGACGGTTGCTCTATGTGCCGAGATCGCG
Source organism: Comamonadaceae bacterium (assembly GCA_947452725.1). GTDB lineage: Bacteria > Pseudomonadota > Gammaproteobacteria > Burkholderiales > Burkholderiaceae_C > Limnohabitans_A. Next base: position 1,491 of record CANGEG010000267.1, read on the forward strand.
GCACAAAAGGTCAGACGATCCTTGCGGAAATGATGATCCCGGACGAGGAGTGGTTGGATCTAAGCGCGGTTGGCAAAGACCGCGGGGCCTGGAGAAATTACCAAGAGCGATATTCGGACGGAGACCTGACGAGTGGTGACATGACGGGCAAATCCGTCTTTGAACACGCCATTTACAAGGGCTTACAGGGGGAGATCGACGCAACCGGCATTGAGCGCTTCGATTTATTCGAGAACTACCAAAGCGTGGCATCCAAGACCGCAGGAGCCCAACGGTGAACCCACTCCAACGCATACTTCTGTTGGTGCCCTTCTGGTCGAACCGAGCCGAGTTTTATCGCGACCTGGCCACCTCCATCGAATCGCGAGAGCTTTTGCGCGACTTTGTTGAAGGCGAATGGCGCATAGCAAGCAACGCTCGAACCGCAAGCAAACAAAAAGCTGCAGTCCTTGGATATATGCGCAGCTTGATAGAAAACGGTTTGACAAGCGTTGAGCAGGTACTTGAGCGCACCATGCCCGCCTCAGACGCAATGGGCATTGCCGTCATAGCGGACGCCCAAGATAAAGCAGCAGCGCTGCGCTTCGTCGCACAAAACGTCGAGCAGCAAACCGCCATGGGTCGGGTGGTCGCAAGTGCAGTGATAAGCCCCGCAATCCTTGTGCCTGTAGCCATGGCGTTTGCCTTTGTTATGGCGAGTTACGTCATACCTGCATTTGAAAAGGGAGCGCCGCCTGAGGTTTGGGTCGGCTTCGCCGCACTGGTACGCGAGGTGGCGTCTGGCTTCACCGTTTTCGCCCCTAGTGTTTTAGTGGTGTGGATCGCATGGCTGACATGGTTCACGCTATACGGACTGGCCAACATCACCTCGACCTGGCGTTATTCGGCGGAAAGTGCCGTGGGTATGGCTCGTTGGCCGTGGGCGCTACTCGGTCCAACCCGTCCGATGCTAACGATTTACCGCGACACCCAAAGCGCGCGAATGTTGGCCAATCTGGCCACGCTCTTGCAGGCAGGCCGCGGCCTGCAGGACGCTCTCACCGAACTTAGCAAGCATGCCTCGCCTTGGATGCGAAAACACCTGTTGTGGGTGCTTGAGCATATGCAACTCAACCCCGGCGACAACGTTGCAGCTTTTAGCCACGGCATCCTCTCCAGTTCCTTGCTTGCGCGTCTTCACACCAAAGTTCGTCGCGACGCAGGCGCCGACTTTGCCCGTGTTCTGGTCGATATTGGTGTGCAAGGCCAGGAGCAGGCGCGTCTGGACGTTCAGCGCTATGCCCAGAAACTCAACATTGTCTTGCTCGCCGGTGTGCTCGCGGTGATCTTGTTTTTCTACGGCGGGCAGAACTACATCGTGTACCAGATCCAAGACTTAACAAGTCCGCAAAGCATTCAAAAACGCGCGCTGGAAAAGAAGCAGAACTCTCAAGATAAATTCCCGTCGCCCACGCGCCAAGCGCTGGGGAATGAAGGATAGATACCCATTTCAACCCAACCAAGCCACCCTCAACCTAAGGAAAAATCATGAACACCTCATCGATGACGAACTTCAACTTATCAGGCGCACAAGCTCCAGCATTCCAGGCCAAACGAAATCTCCCGAAACAACGCGGGGCGTTCTCGGTTGATCTCGGTATGGCTCTCTTGATTGCAGCGATCCTGACCGTGGCGGCAGTAGCGGCCTATAGCAACAACCTGCGTAAATCATCTATCAGCGCGAATATTACAGATATTCAGTTCATCGCTAGCGTGGCCAAAGCCTTCTACGTCACCACCAACCA
>CANGEG010000268.1 GCA_947452725.1 Comamonadaceae bacterium
AGCAAAACAACGACGGCATCTTGTACCTTTTTAAAAAGAACAAGATCACTTTCTTTCACGGCCGTGGCAGCTTTACTGGCCAAACTGAAGGCGGCTACGAGATCAAAGTGGCGGGTAAGACAGAAGAGTCCATCATCGCTAAACAAGTCATAATTGCCACAGGCTCCAACGCCCGCGCACTGCCTGGCACACCGTTTGACGAAGTGAACGTGCTGTCCAACGACGGCGCCTTGCGAATCGGCGCCGTGCCCAAAAAGCTAGCCCTGATTGGTTCAGGCGTGATCGGTTTGGAGATGGGATCTGTCTGGCGCCGTTTAGGTTCGGAAGTCACCATCCTGGAGGGGCTGCCCACTTTCCTGGGCGCAGTGGACGAACAGATCGCCAAAGAAGCCAAAAAAGCGTTTGACAAGCAAGGCCTAAAGATTGAGCTCGGGGTGAAAGTCGGTGAGATCGTTAACGGTAAAAAAGGCGTTACCGTCAACTACACCAACGCAAAGGGTGAAGCCGTGGTGCTTGACGCCGACAAGCTGATCATTTCGATTGGCCGTGTACCCAACACCATTGGACTGAACACCGAAGTCGTTGGCTTGCAGCTAGACGAGCGCGGTGCCATCAGGGTCGATGCCGACTGCAAAACCAATCTACCTGGAGTTTGGGCAGTGGGTGATGTGGTTCGTGGCCCCATGCTCGCGCACAAAGCTGAAGAAGAGGGCGTTGCCGTGGCCGAGCGCATTGCCGGTCAACATGGCCATGTTAATTTCAACACCATCCCTTGGGTCATTTACACCAGCCCCGAGATCGCTTGGGTAGGCCGCACTGAGCAGCAACTCAAGGCCGACGGTGTGGCCTACAAAGCCGGCACCTTCCCGTTCCTCGCGAACGGCCGCGCCCGCGCTTTGGGCGACACCACAGGCATGGTGAAATTTTTGGCCGATGCGACGACGGATGAAATTTTGGGCGTGCACATCGTGGGCCCGATGGCGTCTGAGTTGATCTCTGAAGCTGTGGTGGCGATGGAGTTCAAGGCCTCGGCCGAAGACATCGCCCGCATTTGCCATGCGCACCCTAGCTTGTCTGAGGCCACCAAAGAGGCCGCCTTGGCCGTGGACAAGCGCACATTGAACTTCTGAGTTTTTTCCACGCCAAGCCCCTTGGGGCCTTGAAAGCCCGCTGTTTTCAGCGGGCTTTTCTAATTTAAATTTCAGGGACAATACCCGCTGTATGTCAGTTCTCCAGAATTACCAACAAGAGCTCGCCACACGGGGCTACCAAAGCGATCCGGCACAGTTGCGTGCCGTGCAAGCGCTGCAGCGCTGCGCCGACGAATGGGCCGCCTACAAAGCCAAACGCTCTAACCCCCTTAAAAAACTACTGAACCGTCCAGAGATTCCCAAGGGGGTTTACCTGTACGGTGGTGTCGGACGGGGGAAAAGTTTCTTGATGGACTGCTTTTTCAATGCCGTACCCATTGAGAAAAAAACCCGTTTGCACTTTCACGAATTTATGCGAGAAGTGCACCGTGAATTGGCATTGATGCAAGGCACGGTCAACCCTTTGGATCTGTTGGGTAAGCGAATGGCCAAGCGCTACCGCTTGATCTGTTTTGACGAATTTCACGTCGCGGACATCACCGATGCGATGATTCTCTACCGTTTATTGGAGGCCTTACTGGATCATGGTGTGGGTTTCGTTACTACCTCGAACTTCATGCCCGATGGCTTGTACCCTGGTGGAATGCACCGTGATCGCGTCTTGCCCGCGATTGCCTTGCTCAACGAGCGCATGGAAGTGGTCAATGTGGACAACGGCATCGACTACCGTCAACGCACGCTTGAAATGCTTCGCCTTTACCTCTCGCCATTGAGTCCTGAGGTGGATGCCGAAATGGCTCAGGCCTTTGACCGTCTAGCCAGTGGCCATGACGAGACGCCGGTACTGCACATCGAAGCGCGTGAAATCCATGCCAAGCGCCGCGCTGGCGGGGTGGTTTGGTTTGATTTCAAAGCCTTGTGTGGAGGCGCCCGTTCGCAAAATGATTATTTGGAAATTGCCAGTCAATTCCACACCTTGCTGTTGAGTAACGTGCCCAGCATGCCGGTGCGCTTGGCGTCTGAGGCACGGCGCTTCACCTGGTTGATCGATGTGCTGTATGACCGCCGCGTAAAGTTGATCATGTCTGCAGAAGTTGTGCCTGAAGAGCTGTATGTGGCCGGCCCCTTGGTGCACGAGTTCCCACGAACTGTCTCGCGCCTGAACGAAATGCAGTCCGCCGAGTTCTTGGCTTTAGAGCACCGCACCGTGGACACGAACATTACATGAGTGCACTGGGCATGTTACTCAGGGTGATTTGCTGCTTGTGTCTACTGGGCGGCTTTAGCACGCGGGCTGCTGAGCCTTTGGATCGGCCACAGATCGAAGCGCAAAAACTACTGCTGCAAAAAGAACGCGATGACATTGCCACGGTCTTTGCGGTGGCCGCGCGTCAATGCTGGCAGCGTTTTCTGGTGAACGACTGTTTGCACGCGGCTCGGTTACAACGCCGCCAGGCACTGTCCCCGATCGAAAAACAAGATCAAGCTTTGCGCGCGGCGCAAAGATCCTTGGCGGTGATCGAGCGCCAAGAACGCCTGGATGCCAAACAACCCGAGTCCAAAGAGCCGCATGACGCCAGACCTTGATTTACGCTCTCCACAGCGCCAGTGTATTGTGTTGCAAATCGAACATGCCGATTTGAACGCTTTGATAGACCAGTTGAACCAACAACCAACGATTGACGAATTGCGCATTCGTCGTTTGAAAAAACGTAAATTAGCCTTGCGAGACGAAATCACCCGCCTTCAGTGGCTTCTTGAACCCAAGGAGCCTGCTTGAGCGATTTGACGACTGCGGTGGCGAAAGCCTTTGACCTGGAGGGGGCGCTGGCCGCCGGCGCAGCTCATTTTCAACCTCGTGAGGGTCAAACCCAGATGGCGCTGGCAATTGCCGAAGTGGTCGAGCAGGGCGGCGAATTGGTGGTTGAAGCAGGCACCGGCGTGGGTAAAACCTATGCCTATTTAGTGCCTGTGCTGCTCAGTGGTCAACGTGCCCTGGTGTCTACGGCGACCAAAGCCCTGCAAGATCAATTGTTTTCCCGTGACATTCCCAAGTTGACGCAAATTTTGAATTTGCCGATCAAAGTGGCCCTGCTTAAAGGACGTGGTAGCTACCTGTGTGTGCAGCGCCTAGAGCAGTCAAGACAGGGGCATGAAGCGACAGACCGAACCTATGCTCA
>CANGEG010000269.1 GCA_947452725.1 Comamonadaceae bacterium
CATTTCCAAGATTTTCGGCGGATCTCACCAAAATAATCATGTAATCAATGATCCTCCAGTCTTTCCGGATTGGGTTGGTGGAATGTTCATGCTTTTTCCCCGCAAAGTATTTCAAGGAATCGGTGGTTTTGATCCGTCATATTTCCTATATTACGAAGATGTGGACCTCTGCGCGCGCATGCGGTTGGCCGGATGGCGGGTTGCACTATCACCTGCCACCGTGGTTGTTCATCACGCGCAACGGGCCAGCCGACGTAGCTTTAGATATGCGCGATGGCACGTGCAAAGCATGGCCAGGTTCTTTTGTTCCAAAGTTTGTTGGAAGGTTCATTGGCAAATTTTCAGTGCAAAAATGCGAGAAGTGCTTTGAAGACTTCTTGGCGAGGTATCTCTTGAGAGTGTTTGTAACAGGGGCGGATGGGTTTGTCGGGCGGTCACTTTGCGCCGAATTGCATCGCGCGGGCATACAGGCGCTTCCTTTGCCGCGTTTGCCTCTTGCTGCGTACCAGATGGATCCAATGGTTTCCGGCTTGTCGCTCAGCACTGTGGTCCATCTGGCGGCGCGCGTTCACAGAATGAACGATAACGCCGCGGATCCACTTAGTGCTTTTCGTCAGTCCAATGTCGATCTGACGCTACAGCTCGCCAATCAAGCCGCCGTTGCGGGTGTGCGCCGCTTTGTATTTGTCAGCTCGGTCAAAGTTCACGGTGAAGCCACGTTGGCAGGGCATCCATTCGTTGAAAGTGATATGCCTGCTCCGCAAGATGCCTATGCCATATCTAAGTGGGAGGCCGAGCAGGGCTTACTCCAAATTTCCGCCAGTACGGGCATGGAGGTGGTCATCATCCGCCCTCCATTGGTCTATGGTCCGGGCGTGAAGGCTAATTTCGCTGCGCTCATGCGTGCGGTTGAGCACGGTCTGCCGTTGCCGCGGGGAGCTGTCAAAAATCTGCGCAGTCTTGTGGGATTGGACAATCTAGTCAACTTTATTATTACTTGTACTCACCACCCTGCCGCAGCAAATCAAAAATTCTTGGTCAGTGACGGCGCTGACATTTCTACGCCCGACCTGATTCGAGCTATTGCTCACGTAGTAGGCCGACCAGAGCGCCTGATTTCGGTCCCTTTGGGAGCGTTGATATTCGTGTCGTCACTGATAGGTAAGCGCACCGCTATTGATCGTTTGTGCGGCAATCTGCAGTTGGATATTTCAAAAGCACGCAAAATATTGCAGTGGCAGCCACCCTATTCCCTGGAGGTGGGTCTTCAACGCGTGTTTGGGGGGGGCACAAAATGATAAAGCGTAGTTTTGATCTTTTGTTGGCATTGTTCGTCGGTGTGATACTTCTTTTGCCGGTCGTGATAGTGGCAATGATGGTCCGCATCACCTCTCAAGGACCGGTGTTGTACTGGTCAGACCGAGTAGGTAGACAAAATTGCATTTTCAAAATGCCTAAATTCCGCAGTATGCGAGTTGGCACGCCGACGATGGCCACCCACTTGCTAACAAATCCAGACGCTGCGCTAACGCCTATAGGCACGTTTTTACGAAAGACCAGTCTGGACGAAATTCCCCAGTTATGGAGTATTTTCAAAGGTGAGATGAGCTTTGTAGGTCCTCGCCCTGCCTTGTTCAATCAATTGGACTTGGTCGAGTTGCGCACGCGATGCGGAGTCAATGAGCTGGTTCCTGGGCTTACCGGATGGGCCCAAATCAATGGACGCGATAGCATTTCTGTAGCTGAAAAAGTGGCGCTGGATTATGAGTATTTAGCCAAACATTCGCTAAAATTCGATCTTTACATACTGTGGCTCACGTTGCTGAGGGTAATGCGTCAGGACAATGTGGCACATTAATACCGATTAGTATTACAATTACGTTGTCAAGTTTTTATAGTGGAGATTTTTATATGAGCAACCTGTTAGATATCCAATCCCAAATCGAGAAGCTGCAAAAGCAAGCTAACGAAATCAAAGCCAAAGATTTCCATGCGACAGTCAAAGAAATCGTGAGCAAGATGCAAGCCTTTGGCATTACCGTCAAGGACCTGCAGTCCCCCAAGGCGGCCAAAGCGGGCAAGGCCGGTCGTCCGGCCAAGGTGAAAACTGGCGCAACCAAAGCGCCTAAGGCTGCACGTAAGGCGGGAACCCCCGTGGCTGCTAAATTCCGTGGCCCCAATGGTGAGACTTGGTCGGGCCGTGGCCTGATGCCAAAATGGCTCTCTGCATTGGTGGCTCAAGGCCAGAGCAAAGAGTCATTCGCAGTAAAAGTCGAATAAAAAACAACACTCGTGCAGTGGTATCAAACCGCCTGAGCGCAACCCTTTGCGCTCAGGCGGTTTTTTTCGTGGGTTGGTGTTTATGACATTTGACGTACTCGCGTGGTCTCGCGGTCGCAAGCGTTTGACTGTCATGGTCAGCGATGTGGTGCTTTCACTGATTGCAACGTGGGTTGCATTTTCGCTGCGTCTCGATACTTTGCATGTGCCAACCATTATTCAGGCACGTATTTACTTGATTGCACCGCTGATAGCGATCCCGATTTTTGTGCGTATGGGTTTGTACCGCGCCATATTTCGCTATACGGGGCAGGATGCGCTCGGAGCAACGGCAAAAGCGATTGCTGTATACGCGCTGCTTTTGTCGCTCCTCTTGGTGTGGACCCAGTGGGATATGGTTCCGCGCAGTTTGGGCCTATTGCAGCCTTTGGTATTCTTAATATTGGTTGGCGCAAGTCGCACCATCGCCCGATTCTGGTTAGCGGGTCTGGATGCTGCGGATGGCGGGTCCACCAGCAAGCGCCTTCTCATATTTGGTGCAGGTACCGCCGGTGTGCAGACTGCGGTCGCCATTGCTGTATCCCGTCAATTTAAATTGGTTGGCTTTGTCGATGACGATCCAGCCAAAGTTGGCCGAAGTATCAATGGTGTCATGGTCGGCTCACCCCGCGATATTGAAAGCCGGGTGAGGGATGATCAAATTACCGACGTTCTTCTGGCCATGCCCAATGCCACCCGGCAACGGAGGATGTCCATTGTCCAATCCCTCAATGCTTTGCCCGTCCATGTGCGTACGCTGCCCAGTTTGGCAGATTTGGCCTCGGGCAAGGTCACCGTACAGGATTTTCGGGAACTTGATATCGAAGATCTGTTGGGACGAGACCCGGTTCCGCCTCAAACGGAATTGATGTCCCGCGATGTCGCCGGTAAGGTGGTCATGGTGACGGGGGCGGGAGGCAGCATTGGCTC
>CANGEG010000270.1 GCA_947452725.1 Comamonadaceae bacterium
TTAACACCGTACTTGGCAGAAAGCCCTTTGTAACCGCCCCCTCCTGCTAAGTAGTCCTGAACTACAGATCTTTTAAATTTCTCGTCGTACTTCGCCATGAAAAACACCCCAAAGGTTGGATTGGTGTCCAACCTTTGGGGTGCAGTTCAAAAGGCCGGGTTTTTATAAATTTAACAATTATTCGTCGGGTTCTTCATACTCTTTGGGCAACTGGTGCGCAATGCCCTTGTGGCAATCAATACAGGTCTTGCCCTCTTCTTTGGCCTTCATGTGCTTTTTATAAGGCGTTTGCTTTTGCAAATCTGGACTCATAGCATCAAAGTTGTGGCAATTGCGACATTCACGAGAATTGCTCTCCTTCATGCGCGCCCATTCGTGGGTGGCCAGCTTCATGCGCTTGGCCTCAAACTTCTCAGGGGTGTCAATGGAGCCTGTAATTTTGCCCCACACCTCAAAACTCGCTTGTGACTTGCGAATCATCTTGTGCACCCAGTCTTTAGGCACATGGCAATCCGAACAAATTGCACGCACCCCTGTGCGGTTGCTGTAGTGGATGGTCTCTTTGTATTCTTTGTAGACGTTATCGCGCATCTCGTGACAGGTGATACAAAACTCCAAGGTGTTGGTCATTTCCATCCCGGTGTTGAATCCACCCCAGAACAAAATACCTGTCACAAAGGACACGGACGAAATCGCCAAGATCGAATACTTCGCACTGGGCCTTCGCAATGCATTCCATACGCGTTTTAAAAAACCGGGCTGCTCTTCTTTGGACATGTATCTATCTTTCAATGCGTGAACTTTTGAACAAACGGGCTCAGAAGGTGTGAATCAAAGTCGCCGCCAGCGCATTCACGTTGTAGTTAGGCGCTTGCTGGTTGGTGGGCATCAGACCAGATGGAGATGAACCGTACTGGTAGCCGTTGTAGTAATAATCTGAACTGCTCAGGTGCTGATAGATGTAACGCAACATGACTTTGGTCTTTTTGTCTACTTGGTAGGCGCCTGTTAACTTGAATTGCGCCGTGGTGCTCTTGATGTCAGGCAACTGGCCACAAGACAGAATCTGCGCCGCTGAACATGTCAAGCCACCGGTCGTGGCGCCCGCATAATTGAGCACGGTGGCGTACACGCCCTTGCCCACCGAATGCGATGCATCGGCCGACAACTCCACCTTGCCACCGAAAAGGCCCGCTTGCTTGACGCCCACACCCAAAGTCAGATCTTCGTCTGACAACTGGTTGCTCCAAGTTGCCGTTGAAGGGCTGGACAAAGCCGTTGCTGAGGCTGCAGCAGCGGTGGTGGAATACCGCTGAACATTGGTCATGTCGCGCTGACGGTGTTGCTCAGTGGCATAGGCATACAACGAGCCGTTGTCGCTGTAACTGTAGGCCGCATCCAAATTCAGGCTCCAGCTGTTGCCGTTTTGCACACCGTATGTGCTTGCGTATTTGTCATAGGTGTAACGGCCGCCGAAAGTCAATTGCAACTGCTCTGTCGCTTGCACGTTCACACTGCTTTTGATGGCATGCTGCGTGCGGCTCGCATCAAAGAAGGGATAAAACCCGTAGTAGTCACCTGCATTTTGACCGCGAATTGTGGTGTTGCCAGTGGCGGGCACAGGTCCTGGCACTGCGCCGTTTTGACTGATGAGTGCTGCAATTGCAAATGGGTCGCTGTTGGTAGTGCGGTCGCTGTAGCCATAGCCCAGTTTGAAATCGACATCCTCATTGAACTTCATGCGATAACTGGTATCAATACGGTCATCGCGGCTTGACTTGGCGACCACGCAATTGGTCCCGGCGGGGTAATAACCCAAAGTGCCCGGTGTCGTGACTGTGCCCACAGCGTAGCTGCTGCACCAGCGGTTCAAATCTTCATGCACATAACCCACATGCAATACTTGGCCGGCTTTGATCTTGTAATCTCCGGCCAACTCCAATTGAGTCTTTTTCGTGCTCAGCGGTGTGTTCGGGTAGTTGGCCGTGTTGCCGTTGCCGATCGCGTTGAAGTTGTACAGGTTGGAGGCTGTTTGGTTATCGCGCTCGTCATATTTGAAGCCCCCCATCAGCGTCAGCTGCGACGTGGTCTGGTCAGTCACTTTCACATCTGCATGTGTGTTGACCACTTTGCCGTTGAGCGATGTAACGGGCATGGCCGTGACCATCATGCCAGTTTCAGGCGCCACAAAATTGGCATTTTGGGTGCTCTGCGCATAAGACAAATTACTCACCAGCTTGGTCTTGGGAGCCAGGGTGATGCCGCCAGAAAGATTGAGCTGGTTGAAGTCGTTGTTCGGCGCCGTCGACATGGCTTGCATTGGCAAGGCACCACTGCTGGGCAAAATACCTGAGTAGGCTTGGAAATTCACACGGTCATAGTCGTTGCGAAAGAAAGAACCGAAGTACCCAACGCTTAGGTGCGATTGATCGCCCTTCCAATGGAGCGCCAAGTTAACCGTGTCGGTTTTGTAGTTAGTGGGCATGGGCAAAATGGACACCACCTCACCATTGACAACGGTCCCACCTGCAGCTGCCGCGCCAAAGGCCATGAGCTTTGCACCCGACTGATCCAGATGATTGAAGTCGAAGTTCAAACTCAAACGTGAGTTGATGTTCATGCCCGCATTGAGCGATGTATTTTTGCGGGTGGTGGCGATGTCCAAGTTATGAAACGCCGCTTGTTGGGCAGGCGTCAGAACATTGGTGCCCGGCGCGCCGGTGCCCGTGGTGGTTACCAAGCCAAAGTTAGACGGCAAGGTATACAGATTGCCACCCATCGTGCCTTGGTAAGGCGTTTGGTACCCGTTGGACAAGTTATGGCGCAGTTCGTCATAACTCAGACCCAGCGACCACTCGCCTTGCTCGCTGGTGGTGGCATTTAAGGAGCGCGACGTCAAACCAATGTCGTTGGCTTTGATAGACCAACGCTGGGTACCGCCATTCTCACGTTCACTATAGGCACGGCCGCCGCGCACATCCAGATTGCCCACCATCGAGGTGCCGGCCTTGTTCAGGCCCGTGTACTCACCAAATTTGGCAGCATCTTGCGACACATTGATTACGCCAATTTCAACGGTATTGGTTGGTTGCGTCAGCGCGGCGATTTCTTCATCGTCAGCGTAGGCAGACAAGGCCACCAGTGACATGGCCACAGCCATGGCCACAGGAGTGAGCCGCAGGGAGTATTGACTTGTTTTCATATGCTTCTCCAATTCTTGACATCAGCGTTGCAA
>CANGEG010000271.1 GCA_947452725.1 Comamonadaceae bacterium
TCTTACCAATGGAGTGACGGACAAATTGAGCCTTCAAATAAAGGTCTGCTTTGGAGAAATAAACTCGATTTTTCAATGCACCACCAACGACTCCTAACGCGACACAACGGCTGTTCGTCTGGGAAAAACGACCTCAATTTTTTGAAGACTCCTAGGCCCTTACGGTCGATTTCGGGTAAACCGAAAAGTGGCATCTTCAGTGACGGAAACTACCAATTTCAGTGACGTTCCGTAGCAAACCCCCCACAGGAGGTTGTTGGCGGTTACCATTGAGGGTGTAACAAAGTTACCAACTTTGGAATGCTCTGTACAGAGCCCACTCAAGTTCAACATCATGACACTTCATCCTCTAGTGACCGAGGTCACTGCCCGCATCACCGAGCGCAGCCGCGCCACGCGCCATGCCTATGTGAAGCAGGTCAATGCCGCGACCAGCAAAGACCCCGGTGCTCAGCGCCTGGGTTGCGCGAACGTAGCCCACGCCTTTGCCGCCATGCCCGAGGCAGACAAGGTCCGCGCCACCGCGCTCGATAAAATAAAAGTGGTTGTACCCCGCGCGCCCAACATCGGCATCGTCAACGCCTACAACGACCTGCTGTCGGCTCACGCGCCTTTGCAGCATTACCCTGACCTGATCAAAGACGAAGCGCGAAAGCAAGGCGCCACAGCCCAGGTGGCTGGCGGCGTGCCAGCCATGTGCGACGGCGTAACTCAGGGCACGGCGGGCATGGAGCTGAGCCTTTTTAGCCGCGACGTGATCGCCATGGCCACGGCCGTTTCGCTTAGCCACGATGTGTTTGACGCCACCTTGATGCTTGGCGTGTGCGACAAGATCGTGCCGGGTTTGTTGATCGGCGCTTTGCAGTTCGGCCATTTGCCCACGGTGTTTGTGCCCGCTGGTCCGATGTCCAGTGGTCTGTCCAATAACGAAAAATCCAAGGTGCGTGAACAAGCAGCACTTGGGCTGGTTGGGCGCCCTGAGCTGCTTGAAGCCGAATCCAAGGCCTACCACGGCGAGGGCACTTGCACCTTTTACGGCACCGCCAATAGCAACCAAATGCTGCTCGAAGCCATGGGCTTGCATGTGCCGGGCACGGCTTTCATTAACCCCGGCGAGGAATTACGCCAAGAGCTGACCCGCGAAGCCGCGCGCACCGTTCTGGGTCTAGTCAAAGCAAAAAACTTCACCCCCATTGGCCTCTTGGTGGACGAGCACTGCATCGTCAACGCCATGGTGGCCTTGCTGGCCACGGGTGGCTCGACCAACCACCTGATCCATTGGGTGGCGGTGGCGCGTGCCGCCGGTATCGTGATCGACTGGGACGATTTTTCGGTCTTGTCTGAGGTGGTGCCTTTGCTGACGCGTGTCTACCCCAACGGCAGCGCCGACGTGAACCAATTTCAAGCTGCAGGTGGCCCTGGGTACGTAATCCGAGAGTTGCTCGACGCCGGGTTGATGCACGCCGATGTACTCACCGTGCGCCCTGGGGGCTTGCGTGAATTCACGCGTATCCCCTGTGCTGAGAATGGCCAACTGGTCTGGCACGACGCCGGTGCTAGCAAGGACGAAACTGTGGTTCGTCCCGCGTCCAGCCCTTTCAGCGCCACGGGGGGCTTGAAATTGCTGCAAGGCAATCTGGGCCGCAGCGTGATCAAAATTTCTGCTGTACCCGAAGCCTTGCACATCATCGAAGCACCGGCCCGTGTGTTCAGCTCGCAAGAAGAATTGCATGTGGCTTTTCAGGCTGGCGAACTGAACCGTGATCTGGTTTGTGTGGTTCGCTGGCAAGGCCCGCAAGCCAACGGCATGCCCGAACTGCACAAACTCACGCCGCCCCTGGCCGTGCTGCAAGGAAAGGGCTTCAAGGTGGCGCTAGTCACCGATGGCCGCATGAGCGGCGCGTCGGGCAAAGTGCCTTCGGCCATCCACGTCTCGCCCGAAGCCGCTGCCGGTGGCCCGCTGGCCAAGATACAAGACGGTGACTTGATCCGCCTTGATGGCGTGGCAGGCACCTTGCAAGCGCTTGTCAGCGAGGCCGAATGGGCCGCTCGCCCTGTGGTCTGCATGCCTGATGCGCTGCGCGCCGCCAATGGCGTGGGCATGGGCCGTGAACTGTTTGCCAACCTGCGCCGCAACGCGCTCAAAGCCGAAGAAGGAGCCTGCACATGGCTGTGAATCTGAATGGTCCAGTGACCGCCCTGCAAGTGATGCTGGACGCCCCCGTGATCCCCGTGATCGTATTGAACGATGTGGCCCACGCCGTGCCCATGGCGCGTGCGCTGGTGGCTGGCGGCATCCGCATGCTGGAGGTGACCCTGCGCACGCCGCAGGCTCTGGCCTGCATGGAAGCGATTGCCAAAGAAGTGCCCGGTGCCGTGGTCGGTGCAGGCACGGTGCGCAGCACGGCGGACGCTGCGGCTGCCGCCAAAGCCGGTGCACGTTTCGCGGTCAGCCCCGGGTACACCCGCGCGTTAGGTCAGGCTTGCCGTGACCAAGGTTTGTCACTGTTGCCCGGTGTGGCCACTGGCAGCGAAATCATGATGGCGCAAGAAGACGGTTACACCGAACTCAAGTTTTTTCCAGCTATGCAATCCGGCGGCCCGGCCATGCTCAAGGCCTGGGGCGGTCCGTTTTTTGACGTGAAGTTTTGCCCCACCGGGGGCGTGACGCAGCAAAACGCCAACGAGTTGCTGGCCTTGCCCAATGTGGCTTGCGTGGGCGGCTCTTGGCTGGTGCCTGCCGACGCGCTGGCGCAAAGCGACTGGGCGCGCATCCAAGCGCTGGCGCGGGCTGCAACCCAGTTGCCGCGCTGAATCAGCGCAGGCCGGCGCCTTCGGCGTATTCGGCCCGCTGGATCAGCTCGATCTTGTAGCCGTCGGGGTCGGTGACAAAGGCGATGACGGTGGTGCCGCCTTTGACCGGGCCGGGCTCGCGCGTCACGTTGCCACCGCTGGCTTTGATTTTTTCGCAAGCAGCGTATACATCGGGCACACCCAAAGCGATGTGGCCGTAGGCGCTACCCAGGTCGTAGCTTTCAACGCCCCAGTTGTGCGTCAGCTCAATCTCGGCATGTTCCGGGTTCTTGCCGTAACCCACGAAGGCCAGCGAGTATTTGTACTCTGGGTTTTCAGAACGGCGTTGCAGCGTCATGCCCAGCACGTGGGTGTAGAAATCGATGGCGCGTTGCA
>CANGEG010000272.1 GCA_947452725.1 Comamonadaceae bacterium
GCGCGTTGGCAGATCAACCCTCAGCTGGTGGCGGCCTTTGGCGTCGACAACCTGAACAACGACAAGTACTGGAACTTCCACCCCTATCCGCAGCGCAGCTACACGGCTGAGTTGAAGGCCCACTTTTAAAGCGAATCCACAAAATGACCATTTTCCAAACCACGGCCTTTGTGTGTCTGGCCGCCTGCGCTGGTTTGAGCCAGGCCCACACTGTGCTCGAATATCAGGTCGCCACCGCAGGCCAAAGCTACAAAGCCACTTTCAAAGTCGGCCATGGCTGTGGCAACGCGCCCACGCGCCAAATCGTGGTGGACATTCCCGCAGGTGTGCAAGGCGCCAAGCCCATGCCCAAAGCCGGTTGGCGGCTGGAGGTGACGCGCGAAAAGCTCGCGCAGCCCTACACCAGCCACGGTCGCACCATCACTGACGACGTGAGCCGCATCAGCTGGACCGCGAAGACGCCTGAGGACTTTTTGCCCAACGGCCATTACGACGAGTTCATACTGGTTGGCAGCTTGCCCGCGCAAGCGGGCATGATGTACTGGCCGGTGCAGCAATTGTGCGAGCAAGGCCGCATGGATTGGGTGGAAATTCCCAAGCCGGGACAAAAACTGTCGGACTTGAAGTCGCCCGCTGCCGCGCTGGAGCTCATGCCCAGCGCGGGCGGCGCTGAGCATCAGCATTGATCAACGACAATCCACACGCAAAGGACTTGACCATGAACACCCCATTGAAATACACCGCATTTTTGCTCACTGCATGGATGGCTGCTGGCACCGCTTTCGCGCAAGTGAAGATCGAAGACGGATGGGCTCGCGCCACCGTGCAAGGGCAAAAGGCGACAGGCGCTTTTATGAAGCTCACCGCGCCGCAGGCGAGCCGCTTGGTGGCGGTGTCCACGCCGGTGGCCGGTGTGGCCGAAGTGCATGAAATGAAAATGAACAACGGCGTGATGAGCATGCGCGCGCTGCCCGCCTTGGACCTGCCCGCCAACCAAGCGGTTGAACTCAAGCCCGGCAGCTACCACCTGATGTTGATGGACTTGAAAGCGCCTTTGACGAAAGACAGCAGCGTAGCCCTGACCTTGACGTTCAAGGATGCCAAAGGCGTAGAAACCAAGCAGCAAGTCAGCGTACCGGTAAACACCGGCATGCCTCAAGCGCATGAGCACATGCATGCTGACCACAAGCACTGAAAAGGCGTGCAAGCTTGCCGCCAGTCATTTGGTTTAAGCTGTGCCTTCCACCCTGACTGAGGAGACAGCATGAGCGACACATCGGCTTTCGGTTTTGGCAAATTCGTGCCTGGTTTTGACTTTCTGAAAAACCTGGCGCAATCGTCCCAACAAGCGCAACCTGGCGTGGCTTCGGCCATGCCCAACATGGCCAGCTGGGTGGCGCCCACTTTGAGTGTTGAGGAGCTGGACAAGCGCATTCAGGAGCTGAAAGCTGTGCAGTTTTGGTTGGACCAAAACGCCACTGCGCTGAAGGCCACGATCCAGGCCATGGAGGTGCAGAAAATGACGCTGTCTACCCTGCAGGGCATGAACGTGAACATGGCCGATTTGGCCAAGGCCTTTACTGCCAGTGTGCCTAAAGCCGCGCCCGCCTCTGAAGCGCCTGTGCACTCACCCCAGCCTGCGCCAACCGAGGCCGCACAGGCATCCGAAGCTGACGCTGCGGCCCCTGAAGCGGCCGTCAAGCCGGCGGTAGACCCGATGCAGTGGTGGGGCTCGCTCACAGAACAGTTTCAAAACATTGCCGCTGCCGCGCTGAAAGACGTGGCGGCGCAAGCGCTCAAAGACGGGCCGAAGAAGTCAAGCAAAAAGGCGGCTTCAGCGGCTGCAGCGAAAACCCAGTCCAAGGCCGGTGCGCCAGTCGCAGCGAAGAAAACCGCTGCGCGTAAAGCGCCCGTCAGGGCCGCGGCCAAAAAGGCGGCCGCGCCCCGCAAACGCGCATGAGCCTGTTTCCCTACGGTCACGCCACGCACCCGCAGTGGCCCATGGCAGCGGGTTTGGTGTTGGCGCAGTTGCGTGCGCAAATGACGCTGCCCGGCCACGCCAGCGCCCCCAGCCTGGGCTTGCTGTACATCACCGACCACTACGCCCCGCACGCGCAAGCCATCTTGGATCATTTGCGCCAAGAGTTGCCGCAAGTGCGGGACTGGTCGGGCACCGTGGGCGTGGGCATTGCGAGCAACAACGCCGAGTATTTTGACGAGCCTGCCATGGCGCTGATGCTGTGCGACCTGCCCGCCGACCAGTACCGGGTTTTTTCCGGCGTCGCGCCCTGGCCCGCTGACATGGCGGTGCAAGTCGCGCTGGTTCATGCCGAGGGGCAAACCCCCGACCTCACCGAATTGATTGCCGAGTTGGCCGAGCGCACTGAGCGCGGCTATTTGTTTGGCGGCCTGGCCTCCAGCCGCTACCAAACCGTGCAATTTGCCAGCAGCCACCACACGCAGTCCGAGGCCAACAGCCGCGGCGTGTTTGAAGGCGGTTTGAGCGGCGTGGCTTTTGGCCCGCAAGTGGCGTTGCTCTCGCGTGTGACGCAGGGGTGCCGCCCCATCAGTGCTGAGCGTGTGGTGACCGAGGCCCAAGGCCATGTGATTTACCAACTCGACGGCCAGCCTGCGCTGCAAGTGCTGCTGGACGATTTGGACGTTTCGCTCACACAACCCCAGCACGCCTTGCAAGCCGTGCGCGCCACCTTGGCGGGTATCAGCGCCCAAGGGTTTAACGGCGTAGGCAAAACCGGCAGCTTTGGCGCCGACGTGATCGTGCGCCACATTGTGGGGCTTGATCCTGCGCGTCAAGGCGTGGCCTTGGCCGACCATGTGGAGCCCGGCATGAAGATCGCTTTTTGCCAACGCAACGCGCAAGCGGCCAAGGCCGATTTGATGCGCATTTGCGCTGAAATTCGCGAAGAGCTGGAACCCGAAATGATCACGCAAGACATGGCCCATGCCTTTGCCGCCAGCGATGCGCAGGCTGTGCCTCACCCCGCGCGGCGCATGGCGGGTGCGGTCTACGTCAGCTGCACCGGGCGCGGCGGCCCGCACTTTGGCGCGCCCAGCGCCGAGCTGCAAATCATTCGACACGCTTTAGGCGATGTGCCCTTGGTGGGCTTTTTTGCCGGTGGCGAAATCGCCGGCAGCAGCCTGTACGGTTACACC
>CANGEG010000273.1 GCA_947452725.1 Comamonadaceae bacterium
ACGATGCGAAAGCGCCGCCCGATGATGAAGGCGCGGCGAAACAGGCCTTTGACCTGCTCGGGCGTGGCGTCGGTGGCCACATCAAAGTCTTTGGGGCGTAAGCCCACCAGCAAGTCGCGCACCGCGCCGCCCACCACATAGGCCTCAAAGCCGGCTTGCTGCAGCGTGCGCACCACATGGATGGCGCGTTCGTCCACCAGGTTCGGGTCAATACCGTGCACCTTGGCGCCGACTTCCACGCGTTTGCCGAAATGGGGTTTGCCCGCCGCACTTGGGACTTGGCCCAGTAATTTAGAGATGAATTTTTTGATCATTTGAAGAGGTCGAGTATGCGCCAACCACGCTCGGTGGCCAAAGTGCGCAAACGGGGATCGGGGTTGGTGGCCACCGGATGGGTGGCTTTTTCAAGCAAAGCCAGGTCGTTGATGGAGTCCGAATAAAAGGTAATCTCGGCATCAATCCAGGCCAGTTGATGCGCGGCCAGCCATTGGTTCACGCGGGTCACTTTACCCTCGCGAAAAGATGGCGTGCCTTTGATTTCACCGGTGATCCAGCCGCTGGCGTCGCGCTCAAGCTCCACCGCGATGAGCTCGCTCACCCCTAACGCTGTGGCAATCGGGCGGGTCACAAACTCGTTGGTGGCGGTGACGATGATGACTTGCTCACCGGCCTGGGCGTGCGCGCCGATCAAGGCCAACGCCTGCGGTTCAATTGCAGGCAACACCACGGTTTGCATGAAATGCGCGTGGGCGTGGGCGGCCTCAGCCGGGCCTTTCAAGCGCGCAGCTTCCGTTGAAAAGCGCACGTAGTCGTGAATGTCCAACGTGCCCGCTTGGTAGTGAGCGTAGAAGGCGTCGTTGAGCTCGCGGAAATAGGCATTGTCCGTCCAGCCGATATCGGTGGTGAACACGCCCCAGGAGTAGTCCGAGTCGATCGGCAGCAGCGTGTGGTCCAAGTCAAACAGGGCCAGTTTCATTCACTCTCCAACATCAATTTAAGCAACGGTATGGTGATCGCGCGCTGGGTTTGCAAGGCGTAATGGTCCAAGTTATCAAGCAACTGCATCAGACTGCCCAGATCGCGCGAGAAGCGGCTCAGCATGAAGCCCATCACCTCGTCGCTCAAGAAAATCCCGCGCGCATCGGCCTCTTGTCGCAGCACCGCGCGTCGCTCGGACTCGCTGAGCACTTGCAAGGCGTAGACATGGCCCCAGCCCAAGCGAGTGCGCAAGTCGTCGCGCAGCTTCAAATCGGCGGGCGGCAAGGCCCCTGCCGCCAGCACCCAGCGCGGCGAGCCCAAGGTGGGGGTAAGGGCGTTGACAAACCAGTTGAACGCGGTGTGCTGCTGGGACAAGTCGTACAGGTGCACATCGTCCATCAAGACCGCCGTCCAGGCAGAATCAAATTCGGGCGGATTGTGTGTGCTTGCATCCAGGCAGCCCACTTTCAAGCCTTGCTCACGCAAAGCTTCGTGCACGGCTGAGAGCAAATGGGTTTTGCCCGAGCCACTGTCCCCCCATAGATAGGTGGGCACGGGCGAGCGCGTCGGGCTGCTTGACCACAAGCGCAAATGCTCCAAAGCCGCAGCGTTCGGACCCGCAAAAAAACTGGATAAGCTGGGCACCGTGGCCAGGCCAATGTCCAAAGCGAGTTGCTTCATGAAGGGGCTTGCCCGCCGCTGTCTTGCACGGCTGAATGGGGTCTGTACAGCGCGCTGTCAAAATAGCCTTGACGCAAACGACGCAAAGCCACCAACAAAACCGCACTGGCAGGCAAAGCGATCAGCACGCCAATAAAGCCCAGCGTCTGACCAAAGGCCAACAGCGCAAAAATCACCGCCAAGGGGTGCAGGCCAATGCGCTCCCCCACCAAGCGCGGGGTGAGGACAAAACTCTCTACCAACTGGCCAATGCCAAAAACCACACCCACCATAACCAAGGCTTTAAAGGAAGCAAACTGAAGCAATCCGGCCAACAATGCAAGCAACAAGCCCAGGCCGAAACCCAAGTAAGGCACAAACACAGCCAAACCGGTGAACACGCCAATCGGCAAAGCCAGCTCCAAACCAAAAAGGCTCAAGCCCGTGGCATAAAAAACGGCCAAGGCCAGCATCACCAGCAACTGGCCGCGCAGGTACTGGCCCAACACCTCGTCGCACTCGTGCATAAAAGCGTCATAGCGCGGGCGCCAAGCTGGGGGCACCAGCTCGACCACCGTGGTAACCACGCGGTCCCAATCACTGAGCAAATAAAACAAGGCCACCGGAATCAGCACCGCATTGCCCAGAACCGCCATGGCCACGCTGCCACCCAGTTTGAGGGAAGACAGCACCGAGTCCAGTAAATCGTCGCGGTTAGCGCTGAGGTATTTCATCAGCTGCGCTTTCAGGCTACCCATGTCCAGCGAAATGTTCAGGCCCGATTGCGTCAACAAGGGGTTGACGCTGTTTTGCAATCGATCAATCAGCAGCGGCAGTTGCTGCTGAATCAGCGGCCACTCGCGCACCAACACGGGCACCAGCAGCAGGGACAAGCCCAGCACGGCCAACAAAGCCCACAATTCCACCAGCACCACCGAGACGATGGCCGGGACACGCGGGCCAAGCGCGGCCTGCAGGCGGCGCACCAGCGGCTGCAAGGCATAGGCCAATACCGCCGCCACCACAAAAGGGGCCAGCACAGGCGCGAGCAGCCACAGCACCAAAACCTGAGCCAAAGCCACGCCGGCCCAGGCAGTCAGGCGTTGCGGTGTGAAAGTTGCGGACGGGCGCAGGGCCATTTCTTCCTTTAATCGAGGTCAGCGGAGAGCAGGGCCCGAGCGAACCCTTAAAATCAGCGCTTGATTTTAGTCTGCTCGCCTGCGCGGGCCCCCAATTTACTTTCTGTATGCCCTTTTAGGGCCATCTCCATGACGCAAACTCCCCTCTCCTACAAAGACGCTGGTGTCGACATCGTTGCCGGCGACGCGCTGGTTGAACGCATCAAGCCACTGGCCAAAAAAACCATGCGCGAGGGTGTGCTGGCCGGAATAGGTGGTTTTGGCGCCTTGTTTGAAGTGCCTAAACGCTACAAAGAACCCGTCTTGGTGAGCGGCACCGACGGTGTGGGCACGAAGCTCAAACTGGCTTTTGAATGGGACATGCACGACACCGTGGGCATTGACCTG
>CANGEG010000274.1 GCA_947452725.1 Comamonadaceae bacterium
CCTGTGCACAGGCATTGCCAACAAAAACCGCCAACACCTTGAAGTGCCCGGCGCCGGCCACTACGGCATTTTCAGCGGCCGCCGTTGGCGTGATGTGGTTTACCCTGAAGTGCGTCAATTCATTTTGAATCACGCCGCCCCTGCAGCCAAAGCCCCCGCCAATAAGGCCGTGGCGCCTTCGCCCGCCGTGAAAGCAGTTGCCAAGCCAGATTCAGTGAAAAAAGCAGGACCTGCTTTATCACCGGCCAAACTGGGAGAAGCAGCCCAGGTGGCAGCGACATCAGCCCCGAAAGTGGCTGTAAAAACAGTGCCTAAAGCTACGGCGAAACCCGTGGTCAAACAAGCTGCATCCAAGGTGGCGATCAAGGCACCCTTGAAGGCGCCCATCAAGCCCGCCAGCAAAGCCGCCGCAAAGACCTCAAGCGTAAAAACTGCTTGGGTTGAAACGACCAAACCCAAGACTAAGGCTTGATGGCAAACATCGCAGGCCCCACGCCCGCGCAACTGGACTTGGCAAGGCGCATTGACGCCTTGCTGCCGCAAACGCAGTGCACGCGCTGCGGCTACCCTGACTGCGCGGCCTATGCGTTGGCCATAGCCCGATCCGAAGCTGCAATCAACCAATGCCCCCCCGGCGGCGCCGATGGTGTTTCTCGCTTGGCGTTGGTCACCCAGCGCCCTGACCTGCCACTTAACCCCAGCTTCGGCGTCGAAGCGCCCAGGACTGTGGCGGTGATTGATGAAGCGTGGTGCATTGGCTGCACCTTGTGCATCAATGCTTGCCCAACCGATGCGATTGTGGGCAGCAATAAACAAATGCACACCGTCATCGAGTCCGCTTGTACAGGCTGCGATTTATGTTTACCGGTCTGCCCGGTGGACTGCATTCAAATGGTGAGTGTGAGCGCCGAGCATACTGGTTGGGCCGCTTGGAGCACCGATCAGGCCGACACGGCCCGCCAACGCTATACCCATAGGCAACAACGGCTGCAGCAAAAAGAGCAAGCGCAGCAAAGTCATCTTGTGGCAAAGGCCCAGGCGCATTTACAAGACTTGGAAAGTCACACCAAAGTGCCTGATGGGGCGGGCAAAACGGCAGAACTGGACCGTAAGCGCAGCATCATCGAAGCGGCCATCGCTTCGGCTTTAGCCAAAGCAAAGGCCCGCCAAGCCGGTAAGGCCTGACGGGCTTTCAAAGAACGAACGGTACCGGCCAGTGACCTGACGGCTATCAGACGTTTTGCGTTCGGTTTGGCGCCGAGTGCGAGGCTGCCAAGGCTGCAAAAGCTTGGACTACCTCCACCGGTGCTTGCACCAACTCAATTAATACGCCCTCGCCTGCGATTGGGAACTCATCGTTCGCCTTGGGGTGCAGAAAAGTAATATCAAAACCCGCCGCGCCCTTGCGGATACCGCCTGGCGCAAAGCGAACGCCTTGCGCTGAGAGCCACTCAACCGCCACCGGCAAGTCATCGATCCACAAGCCCACGTGGTTCAAGGGTGTGGCGTGCACGGCCGGCTTTTTATCGATGTCCATGGGTTGCATCAAATCGACCTCGACCTTGAAGGGCCCGACACCGATCGCACAAATGTCTTCGTCCACATTCTCGCGTTCGCTTTGAAACGTGCCGGTGACCTCCAGGCCAAACATATCGACCCACAGTTTTTTCAAGCGGCCCTTGTCCGGGCCGCCAATGGCGATTTGCTGGATACCCAATACTTTAAAGGGACGTGCCATTTACTCGAACTCCACAATCATCTGGTCCACGGTGAGCGATTCGCCTTTGGCGGCAACGACTTTCTTGACCACGCCGTCTTGCGCCGCGAACAGCACGTTTTCCATCTTCATGGCCTCAATCACAGCCACGCGCTCACCGGCCTGCACTTTCTGACCCACGGTGACCGCCACATCCACCAGCAAGCCAGGCATGGGCGACAGCACAAAACGGCTCAGATCCGGTGGAGCTTTGTAAGGCATGAGTTGATGCAACTCGGCCATGCGCGGCGACATCACCAAAGCTTCGATGCGAGTACCGTTATGCTGCACCTGCAAGGCCAATGGATTTTTCACAGTGCCCCGCTCGATTTGCGCCGTAAACGCTTTGCCATTGACAATGCCTTCAATGCGGATGTCGTTCAAGCGAGAGTTACTTTCGATCGCATAGGTTTTGCCCGCGATAGTGATTTGAGCCACGCCCGGCTTGCCCACGAACTCGTCAACGTGCACCGACACATAGCGGTTGTTGCCGCTTTGGCCCAACTCAACCACGGCGTAGTCTTGGCCGACTTTGACGTCGTAACCGGGCAACTGGCCACTCATATTGGCGGCGCGTTGGCGCGATTTTCGGCGCACAAAGGCCGCCAAGGCTGCCAAAAAATCGTGGTCGTCGTGCGGCACGTCTTCGGCGCGGAAACCCTTGCTGTACTGCTCGGCAATGAACCCCGTGTTGAAGTCACCCGCCACAAAACGGGGGTGCGCCAGCAAGGCAGCCTGGAACGGGATGTTGGAGCCGATGCCGCGAATCACAAAGCCGTTCAATGCTTCGCGCATTTTGGCGATGGCCTCGTTGCGGTCTTTGCCATGTACGATCAACTTAGCGATCATCGAGTCATAAAACATCGGGATCTCGCCGCCGTCTTGCACGCCGGTGTCCACGCGCACGCCAAACAGGTCAGCGGTGTTACCCTGGAACATGGTTTGTGTGGGCGTTTGAAAACGCACCAGACGCCCAGTGGAAGGCAGGAAATTGCGAAATGGGTCTTCGGCGTTGATGCGGCACTCGATGGCCCAACCGTTGCGCTGCACGTCTTTCTGCTCAATCGGCAGTTTCTCGCCTGCGGCCACGCGAATCATCATCTCGACCAAGTCGAGCCCGGTGATGGCTTCTGTCACAGGATGCTCCACCTGCAAACGGGTGTTCATCTCCAAAAAGTAAAAGCTCTGGTCTTTACCGACCACAAACTCCACAGTGCCAGCGGACTGATAATTTACGGCCTTGGCCAATTGCACGGCCTGCTCGCCCATGGCTTTGCGTGTGGCTTCAGAGATGAAGGGCGATGGCGCTTCTTCGATCACCTTTTGGTGA
>CANGEG010000275.1 GCA_947452725.1 Comamonadaceae bacterium
TGAGCCGCTGATGCTGTCGGCATGAAAGCCCCACCCAGACTGCAAACCCTGGTTGAAGAGGGTTTAATCGACTCCGTGGTACGCCAGCTTATGAGTGGCAAAGAGGCCATGGTTTTTGTGGTGCGCTGCGGCGATGAGACCCGCTGCGCCAAGATTTACAAAGAGGCCACGCACCGCAGCTTTCGGCAAGCCGTGGACTACACCGAAAACCGCAAAGTCAAAAACTCGCGCTCGGCCCGCGCCATGGCCAAAGGCAGCAAGTTCGGCCGTCAAGAACAAGAAGCCGCCTGGCAAAGCGCCGAGGTGGACGCGCTGTATCGGCTGGCCGCCGCAGGCGTGCGCGTGCCCCAGCCCTACAACTTTTTTGACGGCGTGCTGCTGATGGAGCTGGTGACCGATGCACATGGCGACGCGGCGCCGCGCTTGAACGATGTGGCGTTTACCGCCGAGCAAGCCTTGCAACACCACGCCACGCTGATTACTGAAGTCGTGCGCATGCTGTGTGCCGGCGTGGTGCACGGTGATTTGTCAGAGTTCAATATTTTGTTGGCGCACACGCCAGGTGTGGGCGATGCCCCCGGGCTGGACGAGCCCGTCATCATCGACTTGCCGCAAGCGGTGGACGCTGCTGGCAACAACCACGCGCAACGCATGCTGCTGCGCGACGTGGGCAATCTGCGCGATTTCTTCGGCCAGTTTGCACCGGCGCTGCTCAAAACCGATTACGGCCCTGAAATTTGGAGCCTGTACCAAGCCGGTTTGCTCAGCAACGACACCCCGCTTACCGGTCACTTTGAACGCGCCACAGCCGATGTGGACATGACCGCCGTGCTGCGCGAGATTGACGATGCCCGCGCCGATGACGCCGCACGCCGTTTGCGCATGTCGATGCCGCCTGCTTGAATGCGGCCTGAAATTTTTCACACGCATGGTGCCGCACACACCCGTCCATATGCTTGAGCCCCACGCGGTATCGCGTTTGCGGACCGCCCGCTTGTCGCGCAGTGCCAAACCTTTTTTGGCGCGTGGTGGCACCAAAGGCGAGCGCTGTGCCGGTTGTCGCTTGTTACCCAGCCACTGCATCTGCAGCTTTCGCCCCGTGGTGCCCACGCGCTCGGGCATGTGTTTGCTCATGGCCGACATTGAGCCGCTCAAACCCAGCAACACCGGTTGGTTGATTGCCGACGTGGTGCCCGACACCTACGCCTTTGGCTGGGCCCGCACCGAGGTCGATCCGGCCCTACTCAAGTTGTTGGCCGATCCGCAGTGGCAGCCTTTTGTGGTGTTTCCAGGAGAGTTTGTGGCGCCGCAACGATTGGTGCAGTCTGTTCAAACACAGGGCGCCGACAAGCGCCCGCTGTTCATCTTGCTCGACGCCACCTGGCCCGAAGCGCGCAAAATGTTCCGCAAGAGTCCCTATCTGAACGCCTTGCCGGTGCTCAGCTTGAACCCCGAACAGGTCTCGCGCTACCAGCTGCGCCGCTCACGCCGGGGTGATCACTTTTGCACCAGTGAGGTGGCGTCCCTGTGCCTGGACTTGGCTGGCGAGACGCACGCGGCGCAAACTTTGCAGTCCTATTTGGACGTCTACACGCATCACTATTTACAAGCCAAACACCAGCTGCCGCCTGCACTGGGCGGGGCTGAACATATCGCCTTAAAGTCTTTGGGCCATTGACGCCATGACCGATCCCAAGTCTTTCCCCCCCCAAAAAATTCCGCCGGGCATCTGGGTGCTGGGTTTTGTAAGCATGCTGATGGATATTTCCTCCGAGATGATTCACAGCCTGCTGCCGCTTTTTCTGGTGGGCACGCTGGGTGTGAGCGTCTTCACCGTGGGCGTCATTGAAGGGTTGGCCGAATCCACTGCCCTGATCGTCAAGGTTTTCTCTGGTGCGCTCAGCGACTATTTGGGCAAACGCAAAGGCCTCGCGCTGTTCGGTTATGTCCTGGGCGCTTTCACCAAGCCCTTGTTTGCCATTGCCTCAGGCGCGGGCCTGGTCATCGCTGCGCGACTGATTGACCGCGTGGGTAAAGGCATTCGTGGTGCGCCGCGCGACGCTTTGATCGCAGACATCGCGCCTCCCGAGGTGCGCGGCGCGGCCTTTGGCTTGCGCCAGTCTTTGGACACTGTGGGCGCCTTTGTCGGGCCGCTGTTGGGCGTGGGCCTAATGCTGCTGTGGGCCAACGACTTTCGCGCGGTTTTTTGGGTCGCGGTGATCCCTGGCCTGTTGGCTGTGGCACTGCTGTTTTTTGGCGTGCAAGAGCCTGAACTGCATCGCAATGGTCAGCGCACCAACCCCATTACGCGTGAGAACCTGCGCCGCCTGGGCGCTCCTTATTGGTGGGTGGTCGGGATTGGCGCGGTCTTCACTTTGGCCCGATTCAGCGAAGCCTTTCTGGTGCTTCGGGCGCAGCAAACCGGTGTTCCTGTGGCGCTGGTGCCTTTGGTCATGGTGGCCATGAACCTGGTGTATGCCGCATCTGCGTATCCGTTTGGTTGGCTCTCAGACCGCATGAGTCACGCCAAGTTGCTGGCGCTGGGTTTGATTGTTTTGATGGTTGCCGATGGGGTGTTGGCCAGTGGGCGCCAGGCCTCAACGCTGCTGGTTGGCGTTGCCTTGTGGGGGGTACACATGGGCATGACCCAGGGACTATTGGCGACCATGGTGGCGGACACTGCACCGGCCGACCTGAGGGGCACAGCCTATGGCTTTTTCAATCTTTTGAGCGGCGTTGCCATGCTGGTGGCCAGCGGTTTGGCGGGCTGGTTGTGGGACCAGCATGGCGCGGCAACCACCTTCTACGCGGGCGCCGCCTTTTGTGTCATCGCTTTGCTTGGTTTGGCCCTTCGCTGGCGGCGTTGGGTTCCCTAGTCCGCGCAACCCAACTGCTTTGTTTACGTTCTTTCGCGGACAGACCCGAATGCGCAACCTTCATTGACATCCTCCCCTGCCTAAAGGCAGGGGATTCCTACGGTGCTACACATGAGTTGCCTCACGCATAGTCGCTTCGGTGGGTTCCTGCTTCACAGAGGCTGGTTTCGTCTTACGCTTACGCGCAAGGCCAGAGCCTTCCTCTCCACA
>CANGEG010000276.1 GCA_947452725.1 Comamonadaceae bacterium
AACGCGATTCAATACACTGACACCGGTGGTGTTGTGGTCAATTTCAAACGAGAGTTTGATCAACTGTCGATTTCGGTCCAAGACACCGGTTGCGGCATACCTGAACAAGATTTGCCTTATATCTACAAAGAATTTTTCCGTTCGCAAAATTCTCGCTCCCAACACGATGGACTGGGGCTAGGCCTTTCCATTGTCAGCCGAATCGTACAAAAGATCGGTGGCACATTGTCCGTGTCAACAGAGACCAAAATCGGCTCAATCTTTACGGTCAACACCCAATTCACTATCCTTGGCATTCAGTCTCAAGGGTCTAGAACTTCCCGTTCAATCGAACGCCCAGACGCAGCACAACGTGCTGACAATGCCTCCATCAAACATTTGGGTATTCTCGAAAACGATAAGTCCCTGATGTATGCCTATATGAGTTATTTCACGAGCATTGGCTATGAAGTGCATTCCATACCGCATACGGAAATCGAGTTTAAAAATGCGCTGATTCACACTCCCAAGTTGGATTTTATTCTTAGCGATTACAGATTAGGCGATCATGATGGAATCTATTTCATTGAAACTTTGCGCGAAGAATTCAACGAGATCATCCCTGCCTGCATCGTTACAGCCGATACGACGCCCCAGCACCTGAATTTGTTTAAGGAGCTACAAATCGAAGTGCTGTACAAACCTATCGATGTTCACAGCATTTCAGAATTCATTGCTAGTCGCGTTCGCTGAGGACTCCATTTACGCCGACGCATTTCTGTCTGGCCCATTTGGATCATTCAGCCTTGGATAACTTGCAAATAATTTCTATCAAATTAACGACTTGGTAGGGTCCGAAGTGCTGTTTCAATCTTGCCTGAGTTTGGCTTGGTCTTTGGTATTTAATCTTTATGCATCCAGAACGAAAGTCAGCCCGACCAACCGTTTCAGGTGGGCCGGGCTGACACAGCGTTGACTTAGCTTAGAAGCTTAGATGGTGTGGCTGTAGCGCTGATTCAGCTTCAGGCCGCTTTCACCTCCCGCCATGATGCTGCCTGATCGAATGGCTTCGGCCAGTTCGGCCTTCACTTGTTCTCGGGTCTTGCCCTGTGCTGCCGTCTGTGCGGGGTAGCGGCTGGGGTTGAGCTGGTTGAGCTTGAGGCCGCTTTCACCGCTGGCCAAAATATTGCCGGTGCGGATCGCTTCAGTCATTTCGGCTTGGCCCTGTTCGCGCGTGTAGCCTTGGACTGTGGGCTTAGAGGGGTACATGCTTGGGTTCATTTCATTGGCTTTTTGGTTGGTTTCACCATTGCCCATGATGTCGCCGGTGCGAATGGCTTGGGCCAGTTCGGCTTTCGCTTGTTCGCGCGTTTTCGGTGTCGAGGTGTCAGCAGCAAAAGCATGTCCGGCGGTCATGGCGGCAATAGCAAGAGTGATGGCAGAAAAGTAAGAGCGGTTCATGATCAGGTTTCCTTGAATGTTTAAGAAACGGTCGGCTTGTCGGATTGACGGGGCTTGGACCTGATCGGTGAGGCCTGTGTTGGAAGCGCTGCATCGATGGGTTGAACTGTATAGTTTCGAATTGGATAGAAAAACAGCCATAAATACATTGGGTTGTTTCATAATAAGAAACAATCAAGGGCTTGAAATCCCGTTTTGGAGTTTTTCATGGACCGTTTGTTATCGATGCGCGTGTTTGAGCGCGTGGTGGACGAAGGCGGTTTTGCCGCCGCTGCCCGGGCGCTAGATATGTCCCCACCCGTGGTGACGCGCCTGGTTGCCGATTTGGAAGAGCATCTGGGTGCGCGCCTGCTTCAACGCTCCACCCGCCGCCTGTCGCTGACCGAAGCGGGCCAGCAGTACCTCAACCGCGTGCGCAACATCCTGCAAGACATCAACGAGGCCGACGCTGTGGCCCGCTCCCAGACCACCGAGCTGGTGGGCCTGCTGCGCCTGCATGCGCCACCGGTGCTGGCCACGTATGTGATTGCCCCTTTATTGGCGGAGTTTCGCAGGCGTTACCCCAAAATTCTGATCGAGCTGGAGGTGGCCAGTCTGCGTGAGCCGCCCATTGAGGACTTTGACATCACCTTGCTCGGCACCGATGAAAGCTTTGACGGCGATGTGATTGCGCGCAAGGTGTTGGAGTCCGACGCCATCTTGGTGGCCTCGCCCGAGTACCTGCGCCGACGCGGCGCGCCGAAGGAGCCGCAGTCTTTAATAGAACACGACTGCCTGCGCCTGAAAATGCCGCACATCAGGGACCGCGTGTGGCACATGTGGTGTCCCGACAATCCGGCTCAGCCCATCGACGTCGAAATCCAACCCGTGCTGCTGGCCAACCACACCGACAGCCTGCTGCGCGCGGCACTGGACGGCGCAGGCATTACCTCGGTGGCGGTGGACATGGTCGCGCAGCATCTGATGCGCGGCGAGCTGGTTCGCGTGCTGGCACCATGGATAACAGGACGCCTGAGCATGTACGCGGCGGTTCCGAGCCGCAAATTCATGCCGCAACGCACCCGGGTCTTTTTGGACTTCCTGATTGAGGAGACGCGTTTACAGACTGCCAAAGCCATGCAGGCTTGCGCCTGTGCGGCCAGAACTTGACATTGAGAGACTGCTTTTGAAAATTCACCCTTGTTCCCAAAATACGCGGTGAAACTTTTGATAAAGAGCCGCACACGAAACGCATCTTGTTTCCCCCACATGGACACAATCACGCCTTCATAACGTCATCTTGACTATGCGTTCATGTCTTTCAAGGCGCGGCAAGTCTAGGGTCGTTAAGTTTTGCGTTCGGATGACCTCAAACGCACTGAGCGTGAGGCCGTTGCGGGACCCGCAAGCGGCCTCCCGTCACCCGGGTCTGAATTTGACTGTGGTTGATTTTTGGGCGCCCTGGCGCGGATCGCGCCGCTCAATGGCCTCAAGTGCGAAAAAGCATGTAGTTTGTTGACATCCTCCCCTGCCTAAAGGCAGGGGATTCCTACGGTGCTACACATGAGTTGCCTCACGCATAGTCGCTTCGGTGGGTTCCTGCTTCACAGAGGCTGGTTTCGTCTTACGCTTACGCGCAAGGCCAGAGCCTTCCTCTCCACAGG